>NZ_JBICKY010000016.1:0-7907 GCF_043104705.1 Delftia sp. WSY_10
CCGGAGACAGCGTTCATGAACGTGATCCATCAGTTCCTCGGCGGCCTGGCTGATCTGGTGCCTTCGCCCCCAAGGGCCCCAAGCGTATCGAGCGGGCCGAAAACCGGCATGGTGTTCAAGCGCTCGGCATCCATTTCGGCGCCGCTGGTGCGGGGGCAGATGCTGATGCCGGTGACCGCGTGGAACTGGCCCGATCCAGTGACCGGCACCATGGCCGACGCGCAGTTTCTCTTTGCAGATACGGTGCCCCAGTCCGCTGCCAATGGCGCGCTGTACCAAGCGTCGGGGCGCAGCTTTTCGCAGGGATACAAGACCTTTCTGCAGGTACTCGAAGCCTGCAAATTTCCCTATCAGTCGATGCTTGCAGGCGCCATGCAGAAGATGGCAACGCCTCCAGGCGAACCTGCATACTCGCCCACTCCGGTGGGATGGACCAAGGTGTACGAGACCGGCTACCTGCAGTGGAAACCGATCTGGACACTGCCCAAGAGTTCGTCGGAGTGGAGCGCAGCAGTGGCTGTCGGCACGATCGCAAACCCCGGCACCTTGCGCTTGAATCTCAACGACACATCCGGCGCAGGGCCGCAGGCTCCGGCTTCCCTGCAGGCCCTGGACGCTTCCGGCCGCGTCCTTGCGCTACCCGCCGCTTCGCTGGAGACGGTGACGATCACCTCTGAATGCTGGGACCAAGTGCCGATCTACCCCGGCAGCTGGTACGACGCCTCGATGGTGGCGCTGGGTCGCGGCCTGGTGCCGGATGCAGGCGTATTCTTCGGGCCTGGCGGACTGATGGCGTGCCGTGTGTCAACTTTCTACGTCGCGTTGAAACCCCGCTTCGACTTCACTGCCGCAGCGCCGATCCCCGCCTCGCTGCGCCAGACGCTGGACGAGGCGGACACCGTGCAGGCCATGGGTGTGACGGTTCAGCGCGCACGCGGAGACGGACAGCCAAACCAGGCCTTGCGCCTCGTGAACACGGAGCCTGCCCCCGTCATCGTGGCCGTGAGCCTTGAAACCTTGGCGTGATCCGTCACGTCCACACCACGTCACTTCCCGTCAGACGATTTGCATTGGGCACCCTCAAGGCCGCAAGGCGCGGGCTGCTTGCCATGACGCAGCAAAGTGCGTGGTGGCCGCATGCGTGGCGGCCACCGGCCCTATCGCAAACCTTCGGCCTGCAGCGACTGGCGCACGGCAGGCCGCTCCCGCATCCGCGCGTACCAGCCGGCAAGATGCTCCAGGCCATCGAAGCGAATGCTCGTCTTGTAGACCGACTCCAGCCACGGCGCCTGCCCCCACTGCGTGAGCGCGTACAGATAGGCATCGGCCACGGTGAAGCCATCGCCCATCAGGTAGCGCTTGCCGGCCAGTTGCGAATCCACCCAGGCATACCGCTGCTCCAGCTTGGGCTTGGCCGTCTCCACGCCGTACTTTCCCGCCGCCACCGCATACAGCAGCGGGATGAAGCCCTTGTGGATCTCCGAATTCAGAAAGGCCAGCCACTCCAGCAGCCGATAGCGCTCCAGGCTGCCATGGGCCGGCGCCAGAAGCGACGCAGGCCGCAGGTCCGCCAAGTACTGCAGGACGGCGGGCCCTTCCCGCAGCAGGCTGCCGTCGTCCAGTTCCAGCAGGGGGACATAGCCGAACGGGCTGAGCGCACGGAAGTCCCTGCCGTCTTCCGTCTGGTGGGTCTTGTGGTCCACCCGGACCAGTTGGAAATCAAGCCCCAGCTCGTTCAGGACAATGTGCGGCGCCAGCGAACAGGCGCCGGGCAGGTAATACAGCTTCATGGAATTTCTCTGGTGATGGAACAAGGGGCCTGCGCGTTCAGGCACAGCCCCTGGCCAATGTCATGCACCAGGGATAAATCTGGAAGAAGGCAATAAAACTGCCCATAGGTTAAAAAAATATACCTGCCGCCTGCCTATGATGAATGTGCTATGAAATCCAACATCTCCGGCTGCTCCGTGGAAGAAGCCATGCGCCTGCTGGGCGGCCGCTGGAGGCTGCTCATCGCCTCCTACCTCATCGACGGCCCCCGGCGCTTCAACGACCTGCGCCGCGACATGCCCGGCATCTCCCAACGCTCCCTCACCCTGGACCTTCGCGCGCTGGAGGAAGCGGGCCTGGTCAAGCGCACGGTCTACCCTACTGCGCCGATCAAGGTGGAGTACGAATTGACCCAGGATGGGGAGCGGCTCAAGCCGGTGGTGGGGGTGATGAAGGAGTTTGGGTTGTGGGTGAAAGGCAAGGCGCCGGCCTGACGAAAACTGCGCCGGCTGGTCGTCTCCATCCGCCC
Organism: Delftia sp. WSY_10; assembly: GCF_043104705.1. Classification (NCBI taxonomy): domain Bacteria; kingdom Pseudomonadati; phylum Pseudomonadota; class Betaproteobacteria; order Burkholderiales; family Comamonadaceae; genus Delftia; species Delftia sp. WSY_10. Next base: position 2,300 of record NZ_JBICKY010000016.1, read on the forward strand.
CCCCTGCCGACAGGCAAGCCCCATCGCCGCATGCACGGTGATTTGAAGAACAACTACCATGACGAACAAGCCTTCCGAGCAGGCATCCCGCGCCGAGTACGCACGACGGATCAATCGCGTGCTCAACTACATCGATGCCCACCTGGATCAGCCTCTGGATGGCGCACATCTGGCCGACATCGCCAATTTCTCGCGCTTTCACTTTCACCGAATTTTCGCGGCATGGATGGGAGAAACGCTGGGCAGCTATGCGCAGCGCCGACGGCTCGAGAAGGCGGCGTTCCGGCTGTCCTGCGGCAGCAAGGAAACCGTACTTGAAACCGCCTTGGCCACCGGCTTCCAATCGGGCGAAGCATTTGCGCGCGCCTTCAAGCTCAAGTTTGGCTGCACGCCATCGGCCTGGCGCTCCACCACGCTTGAGCGGCTGAAAACCCAGGCGGCCGCCATCGGGCAGCAACCAGGCAGCCAGCAGAGCAATCCTGATCAGGTCTTCGGCAATCTCCATCAGGAAGACCTGCGCGCGTTCGGCGAACCTCAGGGCTCTTGTCACCTGAAGGAAGAAATCGCCATGGACGTACGCATCATTGATCTACCCAAAGCACATGTCGCCTATCAGCGCTTGATCGGCCCCTATGGGCCAGCCATAGGCCAATTCTGGCGAGGCACCATTGCGCCGTGGATGCACTCCAATGGCCTCAGCGATCAAACGTGCTACGGCATAGGCTATGACGACCCCTCTCTCACACCCACCAACAAATGCCGCTATGACGCCTGCGTGGAAGTCCCCGCGCATTTCGTCGCCAGCGGCCAGGTGGATACCCAAACTCTGCCGGGCGGCCGTTACGCAGTGGCAAGGTTCAAAGGAAAACCCGAGGGCTTGGCCAACGCCTGGATGTGGCTGACGCGCGAATGGATGCCGTCCAGCGGCATGCAATGTGACGACCGGCCTTGCTTTGAGATGTTTTCTGCGGTCAACGCAATGGATGCCGAGACCGGGGAGTTCTGCTGCGACATCTGCATTCCGGTGCGGGCGCTGTAAAGCGACTCAAGCCGGTTGAGGTTTGACGAATGTGTTGGGTTGGGTGGTTGAATCCACTAACCGCTGCAGGCGTTCGACCTTTGCCGTCAAGTGTCGGCTTTGCAGCGGGTGCAGTCCTTGAACTGCGCGTCCTGACTGACTCAACAGCGCGGTTTGCTGCCATTAACCGGGGAGTTCTGCTGCGACATTTGCATTCCGGTGCGGGCGCTGTAAAACAGCTCAAGCCCATTGAGGTTTTACGAATGTGTTGGGTTGGCCGGTTGAATCCACTACCCGCTGCAGGCGTTGGACCTTAGCCGTCAAGTGTCGGCTTTGCAGCGGGTGCAGTCCTTGAACTGCGCGTCCTGACTGACTCAACAGCGCGGTTTGCTGCCATTAGCATGTGGAGATTGGCGGAGCCGAAAGAGCGTTGTGCCAAAGCGTGAGCACGGGAGAAGTGGCCCCATTCATCTCTAGTTTCCTTGTGCCGACTGGGAAGCAGCGTCCCAATCTGTGAGCATCAGCCTGTAGCCCAAAAATTGCGCGTTCGAATCAGCGATTTCGTTGCGAAAGAGGGCGGCTTGGTCCTGTGCAATGGACGGGCCGGCGCCGTTCTCTTGGACTTGGTCAATCGCCTTCTGTGCACACTCGGCTAGAAACGCGCCCGCGGCCACTATCACTTCATCATCGTTGCCCTTACTGAGCTTCAGAAAACTCCCCAAACGGCCTGCAAGTGGCGTCACGAGTTCGTTGAGGTAGTCCGCTTCCTCGGAGTTCAGGTCCCGATCAAGACCTGTCATCACCGCAGAAATACTGGTGCAGTCGGTAAGGACTCTGTCGAATTCCGCAGTCGCAACGTCATCGAGCAGAGGATATGGAAGCAGAGCATGCCATTCTTTCTTGAACTCGAATTGGGGAAAGACAATTGAAACTCCGCCTATGGCAAACCTAGCGGCGACCTTCCCGCGTAACAAAGGAGCTGCCACACGGTGGTCAGGGCCGTCCCAGGCGTGCTCACTTGCAAAGCGCTCGATCGCTTGAAAAAACTCCACAATCTCGTTGCAAGGCAAAAGAATGGCAAACGATGCGGGCGGCCACTGGCGATCAAACGGGTCATTGCGGGCCACCACCACACATCCAGGCTCAGCTCTTTGAAACTGGACTTCGAGCTCTCGACGACGCGCCTCAATCAGGCCCTGAGCACGGGAAAGGGCCAGAGCACTAGCGGCGCCCAGAGCTGAGCGCTTGCGTGACCGCTTCGATAGCGCGGCTCTACTTGAGTGCGACTCGGATGGGCATGTGTGTATATCCGCCAGCACGTAGGAAATCTCCTTGAGCAACTGTGCGGCGTCCTCGAAGTCGACATCGCTCGCTAGGTCCGTGTACCGCCAAAGCTCAGAAGAGGCTAGCGCACGCATCTTTTTTGAGATATCTATCGTGTTGATCGCTTCTAGCAGGGGGCGCTCGACCTTCCCTGACAAGAGGTTTGTTGTGATCTCTTGGATTCCCTGCACCACCTCGACGACGGTATCTGAAGCGTCGTAACTTCCATGGTCCAGAACTCCGGAGACGGACGAGCGAACGCGTCCAGGGAGGATCATTCCTGTAAGAACCTGTCGGATCGAAGCAAACGCATGCAGCTTCAAGGGCGCTGGCTCCAAGCGACAGAAGCTCTCTGCGGCGCGGCGCAAGTTTGAAAGCGTCTCGCTTAGCGCTATCGCAAGGCTATTGGCGCGAGCCGTTTCTCCGCCCGTCTCCTGAACCTGCTGGATGCTGCGAAGCTGTGCCCGATTCCAAGCCACCCGCGCCGGAACGACTATGCACTTTCGGTCTAATCGGACGTCAGCCACCGGATAATCACCCACCTTCAGAACGCTCCCATCTCCGAGCACTGCGGAGACAGCGGCCGCTCGCGCGACCGGCTCGGCGGCAATGAGCATGTCGCAGATTGAAACCGCGCGTTCGTGCAGATTGGACTGGACTGCGTCGTTCACCACACGGATGTTGGCCCGGATGATGGATACACCTTCGTCATCGTTTTCAAGGGTGGGTTTCATCAGCCAAGCGGTATCACTGTGCAATCTCTCGAGTAGGTGAGCCGAACCACCTTGGGTTGTGAGAGCTTCGGCTGCTAGTTGCTCGCCCAACTCGCGCAATACGCTAATGAAACCAAGCACCTGTGAAGCCGATGCGGGCTCGCTTAAAGGGTTGGTCGCCAGCCATTGGGGGGTGGCTGGAGGTTGCGTTGTGCCATGTAGTGGCATAAGTGCAGCTGCAAGTTCGACCGCCTGCTGCAAACCCCAGGAGGGAGGTGGTGGTGAACTGGAGAGCTGCATTGACAATTCCAATCGCTTATCCGGTATACCGATGCCTGAGAAGCGGCTTATTGCACCGCGAATCCTCTCCCAAAATTCCATCCCTTCTAGGTTCGCATTCGCTATAGCGAGCCCGAATACCGTGTGCGCAAAACGTTCGTCGATCTTCTCGTCCTTGCAGATCTCCATCCAGGCCTTGCCGACGAGATCGCAGGTTACCAATCCCAAGCCGTGAAACGCCGCAGTCCAAGCATCAATCTTGGAGCCCGGGAGCAAGGAGGCCAAATCTTGTACTACGGCATCATGAACTGTGGGTAGCTCGCGATAGAGACTGGCAATAAAGCTAGCGAGATCCTTGAATCTGATGCACGTTAGGGCAAGGTGCAGAGAAGACAGCTCAGTTTGATGTGTTATCTCCCGAAGCAGGATGTCTAGGTGCTGTGACCTGATTTCATGGAGTCCGCCGATGGAGTCGTCGCCTACTAACGCGACGGCGTGCTCTTGAACCAAGCGGTTTAGAGCTCTGGCAAAAGCGATTGAGGTCAGACCAGTCTTTTCGCGTAGACGTTCCTTGTCGATAGCTGCGGAGAAGCGCGAGGCAAATGAGACTGCCTGCAAGATCAATAGCTCATCGTCCCGAGCCTCCTTGACGCGCTGGCGCAACTGGTCGCGAAGCACCGCTTCGAGCCTTTGCCCTTGGGTTACCAGGTGCGTGAATTCGAGTAGCAACCCCTTGCTCTCTTCGAATGGTTCGCGCCAGTGATGAAAGCGACGCGCCTCAGGCGATGGCAATTGAGTGAAAAGCCGAGTCGCGAGTTCTTCGTCCAGCTGTGGCCTAACGACCGTGGTGCTCCGAAGGTCAGCCAGGAGATCGATGTCTTCTTCTCGAATGGTGCCAATCAGGATGACGCCTTCAGACTCCCCGGCCATGCGGGCCACCTCGTCCCAGGTGTCGGCGAAGTTTCTGCCTACGTCGTCCAGGATGAATCCGACCCTGCGAGTCCGACTCGCCTCATTGGCCTTCGCAAGACGTAGCAAAAGAGCGGACTCACCCGGCGCGAGTCTCGCAACTCTGTACCAGATCACATCGTGCCGCGTAGAGTTCGCATACAGCCATGCGCTGGCCGACTTTCCGCTGCCTGATTGGCCGGCGATGAGGGTCGCTCTTCCGCTTTCGACAGCGGTCTCGACCTGCTCAGTGACGTCTGGACGCTCGAACACCAGGCCGGCCGCGACATGGCCAGCTACTACGTTCACGCCAGCGTAGAACGCCTCGTCATGAACCCTGATGGAGAAGTCGACGATTTCACAGATGCCGTCCTGGATGGCGCGCTGTAGTCCACCTTCCTGAGTGGCGAGAAGAACGCGCTCCATTGCCCCTGCCACGTCGGCAGTCGTCATGTTTGCGGCGTTGGATGCCTTCGTAAGATAGTTCTCATCAGAGCAGCGGCCGGCATCCACGCGAAGTTGTTGTGCCACTAGCCTGCAGGCGAAGGCGGGCGCGCCTCGCTTGTCGGTGAGGAGCTGAACGCAGCACTCAATTGGAGTGCTCTTGACCAGAAGAAATGAACGCTCAAGCAACTGCTCCACTGTGAAGCTTCTCGCCGAGGGAGGCAGCGCATCCAGGGCTTGGCGGACTACAGCAACATCCTCGTACGATGACAGAGGCACCTCCCATCCTTTAGCCTCCAAGCCGATGACTGTGCGCTCAAGTATCACAGCGATACGCACACTGCCCTGAACCCATTCTTCCTGCGACAATAGGGCCGCAGTCTTCTCTAGGTATTCGGCGAGTTGCAACGCGCGAAACATGCCTTTCGGATCGTGCATGGACTTCGCCTGGATCCGGATCTCTACTCCGTCAACGAACAGGGTCAGGTCGTCCAGCCCTTCAGGCACGAGTTTGGCGGTCGTGCCCTGATTCCATTGCTCCACAAGTAGGAAGGCTGCGGCAGCATCCTGATAACGGAAGCCGCGGCCGGCACGTGCTCCGGCGCGTGTCTGCTTCCAACGTGGGTCTTCTGGAGTGCTCATTAACTCCCATTATCGTACGTAGGGTGCATTCCCGAATGCCGCCGCTCCGCTGCTGTCTTCGCGACTTTGGCAGTGTCAGATTCGGGACGGCTTCTGCGCGGAGTGGCGGGCAGTGATGGAGCCAAGCAGATGGTCAGTGCCTTGAATAAGGCAGAGTCAGCGATCGCGCCCCTAACTCCGAGCCGTGGTGATGCGTCAATTAGCCTGCCTGCAGCACTGGAGGGCCGTGGGTCTGCTTCCG
>NZ_JBICKY010000017.1:0-344 GCF_043104705.1 Delftia sp. WSY_10
CCGTTTGAAAATACCCGCGGCATAGGCATGAATAGCAAATCACTGACTCACTTGGCAGTTCACAACGGAAAAATCGAAACGCCCGGTCCACTAGGTATTGGAATAGATATGGCACCTTATATAGAAGGTCGTCAGAGGCTACAGGAGTTGACAGAAGATCGTCCAGCAATCAAAGAAGTCGGCTACAGCCGTACATTCGCGGGTATTTGGGATTACACCCCACCCACCTTCTACACAGCAGAAAACCTCCAAATCAAATCCGGCGGCCGCGCCATCATCATGGCCGGCTCCGACAACGTGGTGCGCAACAACACCATCGAGGTCGATGGCCGCACCGCCGTCTA
>NZ_JBICKY010000018.1:0-620 GCF_043104705.1 Delftia sp. WSY_10
CCTATTGGGCAAAAACGCCACCATAGAAATTGAAACCCAGGGCGGCGGCAGGCGCTTCATCGACGGCATCGTCACCCGCTTCGGCATGCAGGGCCAGGATCACCGCCACTACGCCTACAAGGCGCGCCTGAGCCCCTGGCTGTGGCTGGCCACGCGCAAGAGCGACTTTCGCATCTTCCAGAACCTCAACGTGCCCGACATCATCGAGCAGGTATTGGGCGTCTATGGCCATCCAATGCAAAGGAAACTCACGCGCGCCTATCGCAGTTGGGATTACTGCGTGCAATACAACGAAAGCGATTGCGACTTCGTCTCGCGATTGATGGAGCACGAAGGCATCTACTATTTCTTCGAGCACGCATCGGGCCGGCACACCCTGGTGCTGTGCGACGACATCATTGCCTCACACGGCGCATTGCCCGGTGGCGAATCCATTCCCTTCTATCCCCCGGAAAAAGCCGCCGCAGGCGATCAGGAAAACATCCACGCCTGGCAGCTGGAGCAGGAAATCAAGCCGGGCCGCCATTACATCGACGACTACGACTTCAAAAAGCCCCGGGCCGAACTGTCCCACATGCGCCGCGATCCACCGGGCCATGCGCACGACGGCCATGAAACCT
>NZ_JBICKY010000019.1:0-403851 GCF_043104705.1 Delftia sp. WSY_10
CGATCTGCATCGCTCTCTTCAGCAGAGCCTTGCATTGTAGCACGTTTTTTAACGGTCTTGCAAAACTCTGGAAGCTTCACTTTTCAGACATTTGCGTGTCATCGAGTGCAGGGGCGCAATTCTAGCACCAAAACTTGGCGGATGACTGGCGTCATCCGCCAAGTTTTTTCAAGCCGCCGCCAAGGCCTGTTCCAGAGCGTCGACGAAGAGGCTGGCCACGTCGCAGCCGGTCTGGTCATGGATCTCCTGGAAGCAGGTGGGGCTGGTCACATTGATCTCGGTGATGCACTGGCCGATGACATCGACACCGGCCAGCAGCAGTCCACGCTCCATGAGGAGGGGACCGATCTCTTCGGCCATGGCCTTGTCGTGCTGGCTCAGAGGCTGGGCCACGCCCTTGCCGCCCGCTGCCAGGTTGCCGCGCACTTCGTTGCCCTGGGGAATGCGTGCCAGGCAATAGGGAACAGGTTTGCCGCCGATGACGAGCACACGCTTGTCGCCCTCGGTGATCTCGGGCAGGAATTTCTGCACCATGACGCTGCTGGCACCGCCCTGGTTCAGGGTTTCGATGATGCTGCCCAGGTTGCGGCCGTCGGCACCCACGCGGAAGATGCCCATGCCGCCCATGCCGTCCAGCGGCTTGAGGATGATGTCCTGATGCTCTTCATGGAAGGCGCGGATGTCCTGCGCGCTGCGCGTGACCAGGGTCGGGCCGATGAATTGCGGGAATTCGAGGATGGCCAGCTTTTCCGGATGGTCTCGCAACGCCCTGGGCTTGTTGAAGACCTTTGCGCCTTCGCGCTCGGCCTGTTCCAGCAGGTGCGTGGAGTAGAAGTATTCGGAATCGAAGGGCGGGTCCTTGCGCATGAGGATGGCGTCGAAGCCCGCCAGCTCCTCCAGGCCTTCCTTGGAGATTTCAAACCACTGCCGGGCATCTCCCGTGAGCTGGATGTGCCGCACCTGGGCGACGACCTTGCCGCCGCGCTGCCAGGAAAGCTGCCTGGGTTCGCAGGCCACGATGGAGTGGCCGCGCCGCTGCGCCTCGCGCATCATGGCGAAGGTGGTGTCCTTGTAGGTCTGGAACGATTCGAGCGGATCGGCGACGAAGAGGATTTGCATGGGTTGTGTGCAGAAGGCGGCGGCCCGTGCCTCGCCTGTATGGGAGGCGGAAGTGGGGTGCCCGGGCCTGGGCCGCGTATCAGTCAGCCCGTGCACGTCGGTAATGTTGCACAAATAGCGCCAGGCTGCCCGCGACCACGCCCCAAAACGCCGAGCCGACTCCGGCTATCACCACGCCGCTGAGCGTCACCAGAAAGGTGATCAACGCAGCCTCCCTGTGTTCCTCCCCCTTGAGAGCTGTCGCCAGGCCGCTGCCTATGGAGCCCAGCAAGGCCAGTCCCGCTAGGCAGACCACCAGTTCCTTGGGGAAGGCGGTGAGCAGTCCCGTGACCACGGCGCCGAAGATGCCGATGACTATATAGAAGAGGCCACAGATCGCCGCCGCCGTGTAGCGGCGGGATTTGTCCTCATGGGCCTCGGGGCCCATGCAGATGGCAGCGGTGATGGCACTGAGGTTGAGCGCGTAGCCACCGAAGGGGGCCAGCACCAGGGTGGCGATGCCCGTCATGCTGATGATGCGGGAGATGGGCAGGTCGTAGCCGGTGGCACGGATGACGGCCACGCCGGGCAGGTTCTGCGAGGCCATGGTGACGACGAACAGGGGCAAGGCCAGACTCACCAGGGCGGGCACCGAGAACTGCGGCATGGTGAAGACTGGCCAGGCAAGGCCTGCATGCACGGCGGACCATTGCATTTGCCCGTTGAGCGCCACCCAGGCGATGGAGGCCACCAGCGTGGCGATGACCGCATAGCGCGGTGCCAGGCGGCGCGACAGCAGATAGGTCAGCAGCATAACCAGCACCAGGGGCAGCGCATCCCTGGCGGCGGCAAAGGCCTGCATGCCGAAGTTGGCCAGTACGCCCGCCAGGAGGGCGGCAGCGATTTCCATGGGGATGCGGTTCATGACGCGCTCGAACCAGCCTGTGGCTCCCACTAGGATGATCAGCCCCGCGCTGATGATGAAGGCGCCAACGGCCTCGCCCATGGAAAAGCCCCCGGCAAGCCCTGCCGTGGCAAGGACGGCTGCGCCTGGCGTGGACCAGGCGACCATGACCGGCATGCGCAGTATCAGCGAGGGCAGCAGAGAGCACAGGCCCATGCCCAGTCCCAGCGCCCAGATCCAGGACGTGATCTGCTCGGGCGTGGCATGGAAGGCCTGGGCGGCCTGAAAGACCAGGGCCACCGAGCTGGTGAAGCCCACGAGCACGGCCACGAAGCCGGCTGCGAAGGCAGAGGGACTCAAGTCACGGAAAAAGCGCATCGCGCGATTCTGTCACCACAGCCGCCGACCGTGCGATGCGCTGGCGACGCCTACAGCTCGATCTTGGAGCCCAGCTCCACCACGGAGTTGCTGGGCAGGTGCAGGAAGTCGGAGACACGGCTGGCGTTGCGGTGCATCTGGGCGAACAGCTTTTCGCGCCAGGGCGCCATGCGGTGGCTGATGCGCGGGATGATGACATCGCGCGACAGGAAGTAGCTGGTCTCCATGGCGTCGAGCTGGCAGCCCCGGGGGCGCAGCAGAGACAGCGCCGCCGGCACGTCGGGTTCGTTCTTGAAGCCGTAGTTGATGATGACCTGCCAGCAGTCGCTGCCCAGGGCCTCGATCTCGGTACGCTTGTCCAGGCCCACCCAGGGAATTTCGTGGTTGCGCACCGTGACGAAGATGTTCTGGCTGTGCAGCACCTTGTTGTGCTTGAGGTTGTGCAGCAGGGCATTGGGCACGGTGCCAGGCTCGCCGGACAGGAAGACGGCCGTGCCCGGCACCCGCGCCGGGGGATGGCGCCAGACCGATTCGAGGAAGCTCTTGAGGTCGATGGCATCGGCCTGCAGCTTTTGGTGCAGCAGCTCGCGGCCCTTGCGCCAGGTCATCATCAGCGAGAACACCGTGCCGCCGATCAGCAGCGGGAACCAGCCGCCATCGAACAGCTTGAGCAGGTTGGACGAGAAGAAGGCCAGGTCCACCAGGAAGAAGAAGCCGGTGGCGGCAATGCACAGGGCCAGCGGGTAGTTCCAGCGGTAGCGGATCACGAAGAAGGTCAGCGTGGTGGTGATCAGCATGTCCAGCGTGACCGCAATGCCGTAGGCGGCCGCCAGGTTGCCGCTGGAGCGGAACAGCACCACGGCCAGCGCAATCGCCACGAACAGGCTCCAGTTGACCAGGGGCATGTAGATCTGGCCGGTCTCGCGCACGCTGGTGTGGCGCACTTCCAGGCGCGGCAGATAGCCCAGCTGTATGACCTGGCGCGTGACGCTGAAGGCGCCCGTGATCAGGGCCTGCGAAGCGATGACCGTGGCCATGGTGGCCATCAGCACCAGGGGCAGCAGCGCCCAGGCCGGGGCCATCATGTAGAAGGGATTCTTCACGGCGGCCGGGTTGGCCAGCAGCAGCGCACCCTGGCCGAAGTAATTGAGCGTGAGGGCAGGCATGGCCACGGAGAACCAGGCCAGGCGGATGGGCTTCTTGCCGAAGTGGCCCAGGTCGGCATAGAGCGCCTCCGCCCCGGTCACGCACAGCACGACGGCGCCCAGGATGATGAAACTGGTGCCGGGGTTGTCCCAGATGAAGCGCACCGCGAAGTGCGGGCTGATGGCCGCCAGGATTTCGGGATGGCCCGCGATCTGGTGCACGCCCAGCGCTGCGATGGTGGCAAACCAGACCAGGGTGATGGGGCCGAAAAAGCGCCCTATCCCCGCCGTGCCGTGCTTCTGGAACCAGAAAAGCAGGAAGAGGATCACCAGGGTCAGCGGGATCACGGCCTTGGTGAAGTGCGGAGAGACCACTTCCAGGCCTTCGACGGCCGAGAGCACGGAGATGGCCGGCGTGATCACGCCATCACCATAGAACAGCGAAGTGCCGAAGATGCCGATGAGCAGCAGCACGTTGCGCAGGCGGGGCTTGTCCTTGACGGTCTGCGAGGCCAGGGCCAGCATGGCGACCAAGCCGCCTTCGCCGTTGTTGTCGGCACGCAGCACCAGGACCACGTACTTGAGCGAGACGATGACCGTCAGAGTCCAGAACAGCAGCGACAGGACGCCGTAGATGTTCTCCTGGGTGAACGGCACATGGCCGGAGCCGAAGACCTCCTTGACCGAATACAGCACGCTGGTGCCGATATCGCCATAGACCACGCCGATGGCGCCCAGGGTGAGCGCGGCCAACGAAGATTTGGTTTTCTGCACAGGTCTATGCGCCATCCCGTGGGGAGATGGCTTCAGTCAATTGAAATGCCGGCATTGTCCGCTGTCCTGATGACGAGCGCATCGGACAGCACCCCGATCAGTCGTAGATTTCCGCGTTGGGGTTGGTCGCCTCCAGCTCATAGCTGGCCGCCAGCATGGCGACCCGGGCCACCACGCCATACATGTAGAAGCGGTTGGGCATGCTGGCACCCGGGCGCGCGCCGATCTGGGGCAGCTGGGTGCTGTGCTGGAAGGCCAGCGGCACGAAGCCGGCTCCGGGCGCGTTGAGGTTTTCGTCCACATCGCGTTCGGGATGCATGCGGTAGAAGCCGCCGACCACGTAGCGGTCCATCATGTAGACCACGGGCTCGGCCACGGCGTTGTTCATGCGCTCCTGGGTGAGCACGCCTTCCTGGATGATCACGTCGTGCACGGTCTGGCCGTCCTTGATCATGCCCATCTTGTTGCGGCTCTTGCGCGGCAGCTCGGCCAGCTCCTTGGCATCGCGCACGGTCATCACGCCCATGCCATAGGTGCCGTTGTCGGCCTTGACGATGGCAAACGGCTTTTCCTTGATGCCGTACTCCTTGTACTTGCGGCGCACCTTGGCCAGCAGCACATCGACCTGTTCGGCCAGGCCTTCCATGCCCACGCCATTGGCGAAGTCGATGCCTTCGCTGCGCCCGAACAGCGGGTTGATCAGCCAGGGATCGATGCCCAGCAGCTTGCCGAAGCGCTTGGCCACTTCCTCATAGCTCTGGAAATGGCGGCTCTTGCGGCGCACGCTCCAGCCTGCATGCAGGGGCGGCAGCAGGTATTGCTCGTACAGCTCCTCGACGATACCCGGGACGCCGGACGACAGGTCGTTGTTGAGCAAGATGGTGCAGGGATCGAAATCCTTGAGACCGATGCGGCGCTTGCTGCGGATCACCGGCTCCAGCGTCACCGTGTCGCCATGCGGCAGGGTGACGGTGGTGGTCTTCTTGACATCGGGGCTGATGGAGCCGATGCGCACGTTCAGACCGGCCATGTTGAAGATGCGCTTGAGCTGCACCACGTTGGCCAGGTAGTGCGTGTTGCGCGTGTGGTTCTCGGGAATGATGAGCAGATTGCGCGCTTCGGGGCAGATCTTCTCGATCGCCGCCATGGCCGCCTGTACGGCCAGCGGCAGCATTTCGTCGGTCAGGTTGTTCCAGCCCCCGGGGAAGAGGTTGGTGTCCACGGGTGCGAGCTTGAAACCGGCGTTGCGGATGTCCACCGAGCAATAGAAAGGCGGCGTGTGTTCCATCCATTCGAGCCGGAACCAGCGCTCGATCGCCGGCATGGAGTCGAGGATGCGCTGCTCAAGCTCGTTGATCGGGCCGGTCAGGGCCGTGATGAGATGTGGAACCATAAAGACCCTCTGGGTACGACGGTGGGGGGCAATTGTAGAGATTGGACCATGGTCTAGGTGTTTTCCCCAGTCTTTGCAGCGTCAGCGGCGCCAGAAAGCCGGCGAAAGCAAGGCCATGAAGCTGAGGATTTCCAGGCGTCCCAGCAGCATGGCCAGGGTGCAGACCCAGGTCTGGAATTCGGTGAGCACAGCATAGTTGGAGGACGGGCCCACCGCGCCCAGGCCCGGCCCCATGCAGTGCACGCTGGCCAGCACGGCGGAGAAGGCGGTCACCGGGTCCAGGTCGGTGAGCAGCAGCACCATGCTGAGTGTGATCACGGTGGCGCCATAGACCAGCATGAAGGCCAGCACCGAGAAGATCATGCGGTTGTCCACCACGCCGGTGCCCAGCCGCACGGGCTGCAAGGCGCGCGGATGCGCGAGCCGCGTGAGTTCACGCCGCGCCTGCTTGAGCAGGATGAGCATGCGCACCATCTTGATGCCGCCGCCCGTGGAGCCCGCACTGGTGGCCACACCCGACATCAGCAGCATGAGCACGGGCGCAAAGACGGGCCAGGTCAGGTAGTCCACCGTGGTGAAGCCGGTCGTCGTGGCCACCGAGACCACATGGAAGAGACCGTAGCGCAGGGCCTCCACGGGCCCGTACACGCCCTTGGCCCACAGCAGCAGCGCCACGATCAGCCCGCCCCCCAGCAGCACGGCCAGCGTGGCGCGCATTTCCGGATCGCGCCAGAAGCCGTCCCAGCGGCCCTTGCGCATGGCCACGAAGTACAGCGCGAAGTTGCAGCTGGCCAGCAGCATGAAGACCAGGGCGGTCAGTTCGATCAACGGCGAGTCGAAATACGCAAAGCTGGCGTCATGCGAGGACAGGCCACCGAGGCTGACGGTGGCGAACATGTGCATCAGCGCATCCAGCGGCGACATGCCTGCCGCCCAGAAGGCCAGCAGACAGGCCAGCGAGAACACGCCGTACACGCCCCACAGGCCCTTGGCGGTCTCGGTCACGCGCGGCGTCAGCTTGGTGTCCTTGATGGGGCCAGCGGCTTCGGCACGGAACAGCTGGGCGCCCCCCACGCCCAGCAGGGGCAGGATGGCCACGGCCAGGATCAGGATGCCCATGCCGCCCAACCATTGCAGGAAGGTGCGCCAGACATTGATGGACACGGGCAGCGCATCCAGCCCCGTGAGCACGGTGGCGCCGGTGGTCGTCAGGCCCGAGACGGCCTCGAAATAGGCATGGGTGAAGCTGATGCTCAGCCCCACATGGCCCATGCCCAGCACCAGAGGGAGCATGGCGCACAGCGGCAAAACCACCCAGACCAGGGTGACGAGGATGACGCCGTGGCGCGGCTGCAGCTCGCGCCGGAAGTGGTCCAGGCCTATCCACAGCGACAGCCCCGCCGCCGCCGTGATGCCGATGGCCCAGGGGTAGATGCGCCAGATGCCGTCGTCAGTGAACCAGGACACTGCAAAGGGCAGCAGCATGGACAGCGCAAACATGACCATGAGCATGCCAAGCACGCGCAGGACGGGTAACAGGTCGCGCATGGTGTCGGCTCAGAAGAAGGTGGCGCTGACGCGAAACAGGTTCTCCACGTCCCGTACCAGCCGCTTGTGGGGCAGGAAGAAGATCACGTGGTCGCCGCTCTCGATCACGGTGGTGCTGCGCGGGATGATGACCTCGGGCTCGGCACCGGCCGCGATTTCGTCGGCCGGCACGCCTTCGGGTATGCCGCGCACGATGAGGCCGATGTGGGCATCCTCGGGCACGCGCAGGTCCTCGACCTTGCGGCCGACCACGCGCGAGCTTTTGCGGTCGCCGCGCGCCACGATCTCCAGCGCCTCGGCCACGCCCCGGCGCAGGCTGTGCACGGCCTGCACGTCGCCGCGGCGCACATAGGCCAGCAGTTCGCCAAGCATGGCCTGGGCCGGCGACAGCGCAATGTCGATCTGCGTGCCGTGCATCAGGTCGGCGTAGGCACGCCGCGTGATCAGCGACAGCACGCGCCGCGCGCCCATGCGTTTGCCCAGCAGGCTGGCCATGATGTTGTTCTCATCGTCGTCGGTCAGGGCCAGGAACAGGTCCACGTCCTCCACGCTTTCATCGGCCAGCAGGTCCTCGTCGGTGGCATCGCCGTGCAGCACCAGCACCTCGGCCGGCAGCAGCGAGGCCAGGTCCTGGCAGCGCTGCTCGTCGGGCTCGATGATCTTGATGTGGAAGCGGCCCGGCACGCGCGACAGCTGCAGCGCCAGGCGCTGGCTGACCTGGTCACCGCCGGCGACCATGATGCGGTAGACCGGGCGCGAAGGCCGGCCGGCAGGCTGGTGGATGGCACGCAGCACCTCGGCCACATGCTCGCGCGCGGCCAGGATGAAGACCTCGTCGCCGGGCTCGATGCGCGTGTTGCCGTCGCAGCGGACGAAGCGGTCGGGCTCGTCCAGGAAACGCCGGTAGATGGCCACGATGCGCATGGCCAGCTCGGGCATGCAGTCGCGCAGCTCGCCGATGTGCTTGCCGACGGCGGGGGCGCCGTCGCGCGCGCGCACCGAGGCCAGTGCGGCCCGCCCGCCCGCGAAGGCACGCACCTGCATGGCTTCGGGAAACTCGATGAGCTTGCTGATGTAGTTGGTCAGCGATTCCTCGGGGCAGATGATGCGGTCGACGCCAAAGCCTTCCTTGCCCAGCAGCGCCTCGTCCTCGCCAAAGCCCGAGGAGCGCACGCGCGCGATGCGTGTGGGAATCTCGAACAGGACCTGGGCCAGCTTGCAGCACACAAGGTTGGTTTCGTCGAGCGCGGCGCAGGCGATCAGCAGGTCCGTGTCCTTGGCGCCAGCCTCGGCCAGCACATGGGGATCGATGCCGCTGCCCACGACGCCACGCAGGTCGAAGCGCGACTCCAGCTCGCGCAGGCGCCGTGCGTCGGTGTCGATCACCGTGATGTCGTTGCGTTCGGACACCAGGCTTTCTGCCACGCTGTAGCCCACACGGCCGGCGCCAAGAATGATGATTTTCATGGATTCATTGCAGTGCTGCGGTGCCGGCGCGGGGCATTCCGGCGCGCAGCACGGCTCGGTCAGGTGCGGACTTCGCCTTCACCCAGCACCACGTATTTGAGCGAGGTCAGACCTTCGATGCCCACAGGACCGCGCGCATGGAACTTGTCGGTGCTGATGCCGATTTCCGCGCCCAGGCCGTACTCGAAGCCGTCGGCAAAGCGCGTGCTGGCGTTGACCATGACGCTGGCCGAGTCCACTTCGCGCAGAAAGCGCTGGGCGTGCATATGGTCGCGCGTCAGGATGGCGTCCGTGTGGTGGCTGGAGTAGCGGTTGATGTGGGCGATGGCCTCGTCCACACCGGACACGATCTTGACGCTGATGATGGGCGCCAGGTATTCCTCGCTCCAGTCCTGCTCGGTGGCCTCGGCCAGTTGAGCACCGGCCACAGACTTCAGGATGGCCAGCGATTCGGGGCAGCCGCGCATCTCCACGCCCTTGGCGGCGTAGATGGCGCCGATCTTCGGCAGGAATTCGGCGGCCACGCCGCGCGCCACCAGCAGGCTTTCACTGGCATTGCAGGGGCTGTACTTGTTGGTCTTGGCGTTGTCGGCCACCTTGACGGCCATGGCGATGTCGCAGGGATCATCGACATAGGTGTGGCAATTGCCGTCCAGGTGCTTGATGACGGGCACCTTGGCCTCGCGGCTGATGCGCTCGATCAGGCCCTTGCCGCCGCGCGGGATGATGACGTCCACGTAGTCGGGCATGGCGATGAGCTGGCCCACGGCCTCGCGGTCCGTGGTCTGCACCAGCTGCACGCCGTGCTCGGGCAGGCCGGCTTCGGCCAGCGCCCTGGCGACGAGGGCAGCCAGCGCCTTGTTGGAGTCGATGGCCTCGGAGCCGCCGCGCAGGATGCAGGCGTTGCCGCTCTTGATGCTGAGGCTGGCCGCCTCGATGGTCACGTTGGGGCGGCTTTCGTAGATCATGCCGAACACGCCGATCGGCACACGCATCTGGCCTACGCGGATGCCGCTGGGCATTTGCTTCATGCCGATGATCTCGCCGATCACATCGGCCATGGAGGCCAGCTGCTCACATCCCTGGGCACAGGTTTCCAGCACCTTGGGCGTCAGGCGCAGGCGGTCCACCATGGGAGCGGACAGGCCGTTGGCCACGGCGCGGTCGAGGTCACGGGCGTTGTCGGTCTGCAACGGCTCCACGTTCTCCCGCAGCAGGCGCGCCAGCGCCAGCAGGGCGCGGCTTTTGACGGCAGCCGAGGCTCGGGCCATCTGGGCGGAGGCCACTTTGGCCTGAACGCCCAGGTTGTGGGTGTATTCGACGATATTGAGCGCGTTCATTCCGAGATTCTCGCCGAGTTGCGCCCATTTGCGCACCGAGAGCGGGCATGCCCCGCGCCAACATGCGGCTGGGATGCGTCCTCGCACGGCCACCAGAGGGCAAACCCCGCGTTCCGGCGGCCGGCAGGATGTCGCGGCCACCCTACACTGCTGCCCAGTACGCAGAGGTTTTCCCGCCATGTCCACCAGCCACGACACTCTTCTCGCCGCCCAGCAGCTCGCACAGTTGCGCGCGGGCTTCGCCCAACTGGCACAGCAGCAGCTGCCGGCCGCCGTGCTCGGGCAGCAGGCCAGGGCTTCCTCGGAGTTGCTGCAGGCCCTGCCGCCGCGCTACGGCGAAGTGCTGCTCAATCTGCTGGACCGATTGGAATCCAGCGCGCTGTTCAGCGAGGAAAGCTGCTCCTTCAGCCAGAAGGACCTGCTGGACAACCTCGAGACCTGGGCCACCAAGGCCCAGGCGCAGCTGGAAAAGACGCGCTAGGAACGGTACGTCAGCCCTTGGCGCCGGCCTGGGCCAGGTCCATGGCCAGGCGGCGCAGGGCCTGCCAGCCGTCGCGGGGCCAGCCCTCGAAGGCCAGGCCCTTGACGATGCCGTCCACCGCGTGGGCCGATTGCAGCAGGCGCGCGGCCTGGGCGTCGGTGATGCGCGGCAGCAGGCGCTCGAACAAACGCTCCTTGACGCCCCAGACGCGCTGGGCGCGCAGGGCCATGGGCAGGGGCTGACCTGCGGCCATGGCGTCCTTGACGCGGCAGATGGAGCGGATGTCCTCGGCCAGGGTCCAGTGCACCAGCACCTCGGCCGTGCCCTCGGCCTGCAGGCCGTCGAGCATGCGCGAGACGCGCGCCAACTGGCCGGACAGCACGGCCTCGGACAGCTTGAACACGTCGTAGCGCGCCACATTGAGCACTGCCTGCTCCACCTGCGCCTGGCTCAGCTCGCCGGCGGGGTGCAGCAGGGCCAGTTTCTGGATCTCCTGGTGTGCGGCCAGCAGGTTGCCCTCGACGCGGTCGGCAAAGAACTGCAGCGTGCGCTGGCCTTCCTCGCCGGGTGCCACGCGCTGGCCCTGGGCTGCCAGGCGCTGGGCAATCCAGGCCGGCAGCTGGCCGCGCTCTATGGGATCGATCTGCAGCGTCATGCCCTGGGCTTCCAGCGCGCTGAACCAGGCGCCGGTCCTGGTGGCCTTGTCCAGGCGCGGCAGCATGACCAGGGTGAGCGTGCTGTCATTGCCGCGCGCCGCCTCGGCGATCTGCTGCAGCGCGGCACCGCCGTCCTTGCCGGGCTTGCCCGAGGGAATGCGGATCTCGATGATCTGCCGATCGGCAAACAGCGACAGCGAGCCACCGGCCGCCAGCACGGCGCTCCAGTCGAAATGGGCGCCGGCCACGGTGTAGCTGCTGCGCTCGGTGTAGCCCGCGGCGCGCGCGGCGGCACGGATGGCGTCGGCAGCCTCCTGCTGCTGCAGCGGCTCGTCGCCGTGCAGCACGTAGAGCGAGCGCAATCCCTTGGCCAGATGGCCGCCGAGCTGGTTCAGGGCAAGCTGCATGGGGCTCAGGTCAGGCTCTTGACGGCCGACAGGCGGCGCAGCAACTGCTGGACGATGTCGGTACGCATGTCCTTGTAGAGCATGGCCTCCTCGGCCTCCTTGGACAGCGCATTGGTTTCGTTGTACGTCACGTCGCGCTGCTGCAGGATCTCGGTCTCGGGGATCGGCTCGTCTCCATTGGGCGTGCGCAGCTTGAAGCGCACGCGCAGGCGCAGCTGCAACTCGCGCACCTGGCCCAGCGCGTTCATGCCGACGATGACCCGCTCCTGCCGCTCGCTGATGATCTGGAAGATCGCATCCGCATCGTCGGGCGATTCCGGATCGCGCAGCACGGTCAGCTTGTCGCTGGCACTGGCCAGGTTGCGCGACAGCTCCCGCGCCACCGAAGAGCCCCGGCCCGCCTGGATGTAGAGCGAGCGGAACACGAAGGTCGGCACCCCCCGCAGGCGAAAGCCGCAGGCCCCCAGCAGCGGAGCCAGGGCCAGGGCGGTGAGCAGGGTACGTTTTTGCATATCAGTTCTCCAAGGCGCTTGCGCCACTCACAGCCCTTGCAACGGTCGCGCCCAAAGCGAGGGACACAGAGCAAGGGCCGCCCCGCAGCGAGGGTGTCGTCCCCCCCGCGAAGCGAGAGGGGGAAGGCGCGCAGCGCCTCAGGGGGCATGCCATGGCCTAGACCACGACGTTGACCAGGCGGCCCGGCACCACGATCACCTTCTTGGGCGCCGCGCCATTGGTGAACTTCTGGCATTCCTCGTTGGCCAGGGCAATGCGCTCGATCTCGGCCTTGTCGGCCGTCGAGGACACGAGGATGGCCCCGCGCAGCTTGCCATTGACCTGCAGCACCAGAGAGATCTCGTCCTGCACCAGGGCCAGGGGATCGACCTGGGGCCAGGGCGCGTCCAGCACATCGCCCAGGTGGGCGGCGTAGCCCAGTTCGCTCCACAGCACATGGGCCAGGTGGGGCGTTGCCGGGTAGAGCACGCGCAGCAGGATGCCGAAGCCTTCGATCAGCGCCACCTGGGCGCCCGCGTCGTCGTGGGACTTGAAGTCCTCCAGCGCGTTGATCATCTTCATGGCGCCCGAGACCACGGTGTTGTACTGCATGCGCTGGTAGTCGTACTCCACCTGCTTGAGCACGGTGTGGATCTCCAGGCGCAGCGCCTTGGCGGCCTTGCCGAATGCCACGTCGTCCAGCGACTTGGCGCCGGCCACGCTCTGCACGGCGCCGGCCATGTCCATCTGCGACAGTTTGGCGCCGAAGTTGTAGACGCGGCGCAGGAAGCGGTAGCTGCCTTCGACGGCGGCATCGTTCCACTCCAGCGTCAGCTCGGGCGGCGCGGTGAACATGGTGTACAGGCGCGCGGTGTCGGCGCCGTACTTCTCGATCAGCTCCTGCGGATCGATGCCGTTGTTCTTGGACTTGGACATGGTGCCCACGCCCTCGTAGTCGATGTCCGTGCCCACGGGCAGCAGGCCGTCGGCGCTGTCCACCTCGGCCTTGAGCCTGGCGCCCACGATCTTGCCGGTCTCGTCGAACACATGCTCGACATCCTTGGGCCAGAAGTACTCCTTGGCACCCTTGGCCGTGCGGCGGCTGTAGATGTGGTTGAGCACCATGCCCTGGGTCAGCAGCTTGGTGAAGGGCTCATCGACCTTGACCAGGCCCAGGTCGCGCATGACCTTGGTCCAGAAGCGCGCGTACAGCAGGTGCAGGATGGCGTGCTCGATGCCGCCGATGTACTGGTCCATGCCGCTGCCGCCGGTGGCGGCATGCTGGTCCCGCATCCAGTAGTCCGTGCCCTTGCCCACCATCTGCTCGCTGTTCCTGGCGTCGCAATAGCGCATGAAGTACCAGGACGAGTCCACGAAGGTGTCCATGGTGTCGGTCTCGCGGCGCGCGCTCTTGCCGCAGCAGGGGCAGACCACGCCGGCGTGGAAGGCTTCGCTCTTGACCAGGGGGTTGCCCGAGCCATCGGGCACCAGGTCCTGGGGCAGGACCACGGGCAGGTCCTTGGCAGGCACGGGCTGGGCGCCGCAGTCCTCGCAGTGGATGATGGGAATCGGCGTGCCCCAGTAGCGCTGGCGGCTCACGCCCCAGTCGCGCAGGCGCCAGGTGGTTTTCTTCTCGCCAAGGCCCTTGGCGGCCAGCAGTTCGGCCACCTTGTCCACGGCCGCCACATGGGGCAGGCCGTCGAGTTCGCCGGATTCGATGCAGACAGCGCGCTGCTTGTCGCCGTACCAGTCGGCCCATGCCTCGGTGCTGAAGGTCTCGCCTTCGACCGCGATGACCTGGCGGATGGCGATGCCGTACTTCTTCGCAAAGGCGAAGTCGCGCTCGTCATGCGCGGGCACGCCCATGACAGCGCCGTCGCCGTAGCTCATGAGCACGTAGTTGCCGACCCAGACCTCGACCTGGGCACCCGTCAGCGGATGGGTGACGAACAGGCCCGTGGGCAGGCCTTCCTTTTCCTTGAGCGCGAGTTCGGCCTCGGTGGTGCCGCCCTTCTTGCATTCTTCGATGAAGGCCGCGAGCTTGGGCTGCGATGCCGCGGCATGCTGGGCCAGCGGGTGCTCGGGCGCCACGGCGCAGAAGGTCACGCCCATGATGGTGTCGGCGCGCGTGGTGAACACATACAGGCGCCCGTCCTGGATGGGCTGGCCGTCGGCGCCACGGATGTCGTGGGTGAACGCAAAGCGCACGCCCGCGCTCTTGCCGATCCAGTTTTCCTGCATCAGGCGCACTTTTTCAGGCCAGCCGGTCAGCGTGGCCTTGTCGCCGCCCACCTGGACATGGTCCAGCAGCTCCTGGGCGTAGTCGGTGATCTTCAGGTAGTAGCCGGGGATTTCGCGCTTTTCGACCGGCGCGCCCGTGCGCCAGCCGCGGCCGTCGATGACCTGCTCGTTGGCCAGCACGGTCTGGTCCACCGGGTCCCAGTTCACGATCTGGGTCTTGCGGTAGGCAATGCCCTTTTCCAGCATCTGCAGGAACAGCCACTGGTTCCACTTGTAGTAGTCGGGATCGCAGGTGGCCACTTCGCGGCTCCAGTCGATGGCCAGACCCATCGCCTGCATCTGCTTTTTCATGTAGGCGATGTTGTCGTAGGTCCACTGCGCAGGCGGCACCTTGTTCTTGAGCGCCGCGTTCTCGGCCGGCAGGCCGAAGGCATCCCAGCCCATGGGCATGAGGACGTTGTAGCCCTTCATGCGCAGCTGGCGCGCCAGCATGTCGTTGATGGTGTAGTTGCGCACATGGCCCATGTGCAGCTTGCCGCTGGGGTAGGGCAGCATGGAGCAGGCGTAGAACTTGGGCTTGGCCTGGTCTTCGGTCACGCGGTAGGCGTCGCGGGCGGACCAGTGGTCTTGCGCTGCGCGCTCAACGTCGATGTGGTTGTATTTCTCTTGCATGGTGCTGCGGCCCCAAGGGCCGGACAAGGTGGCCGGACGAGCCGGATGGCCGGAATCAACCGACGATTTTAGGGCCCCGGCCCGCCGGTGCCGCAAGCAGCCCACAAGCCCGCAGACGGTACTGCGCCATCGGCACCCGGTTGCCCGGCCGCCGCGCGGGGAAAAGCCGCGCTGCGTATGCTTGGCACCCTCTGTGGCAGTGCGCCGCAGACGTTCCGCCATCGCCAGCCCGGACTTGCGCAGGAACGGATACGGACACCCCGGGCATGCCGCCATCGCGCGGCAGGTTTTTCCGCGCCCTGGAGTTTTCTCTTGCTGAACTGGTCTTTGATTTCCGGCTGGGATCCCGTCATGCAGGCCCTGGCTGCGCTGTGCGCGCTGGTGCTGCTGGCCCGCTCCGCGGGTTTTGTCGTGCAATGGCTGCTGTTGCGCGTGCTGCCGCGCATGCGCAGCACGCTGGTGGAGATGGAGTGGGCCCAGGTGCTGCTGCACGACAGCGTGCTGCAGCGGCTGGCCAAGGCCGTGCCTTCGCTGGTCATGCAGTCCGGCGTGCAGGCCATACCGCAGCTGCAGCCGCAGTGGGCCACCCTGATCCTGAACCTGGCCATCGCCTGCACCATCTACCACGTGGCCCGCGTGATCAGCGCCCTGCTCAATGCCATGAACGAGGCGCACGACCTCAAGGAAGAGCGCAAGGCCACGCAGGCGCACTCGATCAAGAGCTATGTGCAGCTGGGCAAGCTGCTGGTGTTCCTGATCGCCATCGTGCTCATCGTCGCCACCCTGGTGGACCGCTCGCCGCTGCTGCTGCTGTCCGGCCTGGGCGCGGCCTCGGCCGTGCTGATGCTGATCTTCAAGGACACCATCATGTCCTTCGTGGCCGGCGTGCAGCTGGGCTCCAACGACATGCTGCGCGTGGGCGACTGGATCGAGATGCCCCAGGTCGGCGCCGACGGCTTCGTGATCGACATCGCGCTGCACACGGTCAAGGTGCAGAACTGGGACAAGACCATCACCACCATTCCGACCTGGCGGCTGATGAGCGACAGCTACAAGAACTGGCGCGGCATGTTCGAGTCGGGCGGGCGCCGCATCCGCCGCTCGCTGCACATAGACGCCCACACCATCCGCCTGCTGACGGCAGAGCAGCGGCAGAAATTGTCATTGCTTGAGCCCCTCAAGGACTATTGGAGCAGTGATGGCGGCCTGCGCATGGCCGATGCGCCGGCGGGCAGCGAGATGGCAGCGCAGCATCTGAGCAATCTGGCCGCGTTCAAGGCCTATGCATACGCCTACCTGCTGCGCCATCCGCACATCCACAAGACACCGAACATGTTCCTGCTGGTGCGCACCATGGAGCCTTCTCCCATGGGGGTGCCGCTGGAGCTGTTTTGCTACACCAGCACCACGGTCTGGGTGGAGTACGAGGCCATACAGGGCGCGATCTTCGATCACCTGATCGGCATGCTGCCGCTGTTCGGGCTCAGTCTGTACCAGCGCTCCTCGGACCATGGCCAGCATCTGCGGCTGGCGGGCAACGAGCGCTGGCCCGAAGGACAGGACTAGGTTCGCGGGCGCAGGCCCGGCGGCGCTTGAGCGCTTGAGCGCCTGATCGCTTCAGCGCCCGGCGCCGGTGGGACCCAGGACGGCTGCGGGTTTTCCATCCTGGTTTCGCGCCGGCTCGGCCACGAAGCCTATGCGCGTCAGCCCTGCCGCGTGGGCCCAGCCCATGAGTTCGGCCACGCGGCCATAGGGCACGGCCTGGTCGGCACGCAGTTGCAGTTCTGCCTGGGGGTTGCGCGCGCCGAGCTGAGCGAGGCGCTCACGCAGCGCATCCGCCGTGGCGGGCTGGCCCTGCATCCAGAGCGCGCCCTTCGCATCGACCTCCAGCAGCAGCGCATCGTCCTCGCCCGCGGCGGCCATGGGCTGGGTGCCCTGGGCCTGGGGCAATTGCACGCGCAGCGAGGCGGCCAGCATGGGTGCCGCGAGGATGAAGATGACGACGAGCACCAGCATCACATCCACCAGCGGGGTGACGTTGATGGCGTGCATGGGCTGGGAGGAGCTTTCCTTGCCGCTCAGTCGTCCAAAGGCCATGTGCGCTCCTGGCGAGCCGCCCCGTCAGGGCGCTTCCATGGGGCCGGCCGGCAGGCCGGCGACGGCCATGCCGTCATCGTGCTGCGCCTGCTCGGCCGGCTGGGTGCCGAACATGGCCTGCAGGTCATGGGCAAAGCCTTCCAGCAGGGCCTCCATCTGGGCCGCAGCCCGGCCCAGCAGGTTGTAGGCCAGCACGGCCGGCAGGGCCACGGCCAGTCCGGCCGCAGTCATCACCAGGGCCTCGCCCACCGGGCCGGCCAGTTGTTCGATGCCGATCTGCCCGCTGCCCGCCAGCGTGGCCAGCGCGTGGTGAATGCCCCAGACGGTGCCCAGCAGGCCGACAAAAGGTGCCGTGGCGCCCACCGTGGCCAACAGGGTCTGGCCCCATTGCAGCTGGTGGCTGGCCGATTGCAGCGCCTGGCGAAGCCCCCGCGTCAGGCGGACGGAATGCGCCGCGCGTCCCGCAAGCGCCAGGCCGCTGCCCATGGGCGCCAGCGCCTGTGTCACGGCCTCGGCCATGGGTGCCACCAGTTGCTGGCGATCCCCCTCGCCCATGCGGGCCTGGCCCGAGGCCAGGTCCGGCGCGCTCCAGAAGGCCGCAATGGCCTGGGGAACGCGGCGCCGGCTGGCGGCCATGAACCAGACCTTCCAGACGATGACCACCCAGCTGGCCACCGACAGCGCCAGCAGCAGCAGCGCCGTGCCGCGCGCGACGGCATCGCCTTGCTGCCACCAGAGCCAGAGTGGACCGCTCATGGTCTTACCTTGCCCGTGCTGCGAGCCTCGTCACAGGCCCAATACGGCGTACATGTCGTACTGGCCGCTGGCCTTGTCCGCCAGGAAGCGCGCGGCACGCAGGCTGCCCTGGGCATAGCCGGCACGGCTGCTGGACTTGTGCGAGATCTCGATGCGCTCGCCCGTGCCCGCAAACAGCACCGTGTGGTCGCCGATGATGTCGCCACCGCGCACGGTGGCAAAGCCGATGGTGTTGTCCTCGCGCGCACCGGTGTGGCCGAAGCGCTCGTAGACGGCGCGGTCAGCCAGCTTCGTGCCCTGGGCTTCGGCGATGACCTCGCCCATCTTGAGGGCGGTGCCCGAAGGCGCATCCACCTTGTGGCGGTGGTGGGCCTCGACGATCTCGATGTCGTAGCCGCTGGACAGGGCCTTGGCCGCCATCTCCAGCAGCTTGAAGGTCACGTTCACGCCCACGCTCATGTTGGGCGACAGCACCACGGCCGTGCGCTGGGCGTACTCGGCGATGCGCGCCTTTTGCTCGTCGCTGAAGCCCGTGGTGCCGATGACCAGCCTGACGCCCAGTTCGGCGCAGATGGCCAGGTGCTCCAACGTGCCCTCGGGGCGCGTGAAGTCGATCAGGCAGTCGGCCTTGGAAAGCGCGGCGCGCACATCGCTTTCGATGACGATGCCGCTGGCCAGGCCCAGGAAGGCCGAGGGATCGGTGCCCAGCGCAGGGCTGTCGGGACGGTCCAGCGCGGCGGTCAGCGCAAGGTCATCGCTTTGCGCGATGGCCTCGATCAGCATGCGGCCCATGCGGCCGGAGGCGCCGGCCACGGCCACGCGCAGGCGCTGGTTGTTGCTGGAGGAAGTGGCGGTCGTGGCGTTCATGTCGGGAAAGAGATGCAAAGACTCAATGCGTGGAAAGTGGACTGCCCGGGCGCACGGCAGGCACCGCGGCAGCCGCCATCCACGGAAAAACGCCCGCATGCCTTGCGGCGCGCGGGCGGCGATATCAGCGGGCGCCGGGCTCCAGTGGCGGATAGCTGGCCGCCGCGGGCGGCGGCTCGGCGGCCACGGGCTCTTCGACCGGCTTGGCAGCGGGGAACTTGGACAGCTGCTCCTCGCTGGCTTCCAGCTGAGGAATCTTGCCCAGCTTCTTCTTGGAGCCCAGGCTGGCGACGAATTCGGCCTCGGTGGGCATTTCGTCGCCTTCAGAGCGCGCGAACAGGTCGCCGTTGAAGAAGACGGTCAGCTTGCGCACCTGGGAATCGACGCCGGGACGCTTGATGGTGAACACATATTCCCAGCGGTCGGCGTGGAATACGCTGGTGACCAGCGGCGTGCCGAGGATGTCACGCACCTGCTGGCGGCTCATGCCGGGCTGCAGGGCCTCGACCTGTTCGCGGGAGACGAAGTTGCCTTGGACGACCTCGACCTTGTAGGGAGTGACGACATTGGCGACTCGGTGCGCGGCGCCATCGAGGCTGCTGCAGCCTGCCAGCGCCACCCCGATCAACAGCATCAGGGCCGCACTGGCGCGGCAACGGGCTTGAACATGCATTGGTATCAGCATAGGGATATGATCGTGGATCATTGTAGCGGCTGGTCCCCGGGGCTTGCGATCATGCGACGCCCCTGGCACCAGGGCCATTTTGTTCGCCGTCCCGCACCTGCCGTGGTGGCAGCCCAGCGGGCAGTCTCTGCCAAAGACCCAGACATGAAGAACATCGACGAACTCAAGAGTACCGGCCTGAAGGCCACGCTGCCCCGCCTGAAGATCCTGGAGATCTTCCAGACGGGTGCGCAACGCCACATGACGGCCGAAGACGTGTTCCGCGTGCTGCTGGACGAGCGTTCGGACATCGGCCTGGCCACGGTCTACCGCGTGCTCACGCAGTTCGAGCAGGCAGGCATCCTCATCCGCAGCAATTTCGAGAGCGGCAAGGCCGTCTACGAGCTCAATGAAGGCCAGCACCACGACCACTTTGTCTGCACCAGCTGCGGCAAGGTCGAGGAGTTCTACGATCCCGATATCGAAAAGCGCCAGAACCTGATCGCCAAGGCCAAGGGCTGGGTGATCCAGGACCATTCGATGGCCCTGTACGGACAGTGCGCTGAATGCGCGAGCCGGCCCAGCAAATAAGGCAGGGTCCCTCAGAAAAAGCGGAGTGCTTCACACTCCGCTTTTTTTTGCCTTTTACTTTTTGCTACCGGCGCTTTACAGGGCGAAGCACATGGGTGGAGGATGCTGGCGTCCAATGGATGCCCCCTACCCACCGAGACACCATGCGCCGCACTTCGCCGTTCGCCATCGCTCTCACTTTCTCCGCCATCGTCCTGGCCACAGGCTGTGCGCCCTTGCAGGCCCCGCCGTCGTCCGCAGCGGCCGCGCTGCAGGGAGTGGCCGAGGCACCGCTCACCGCCGCGCAGCGCCAGCAATGGCTGGACCGCGTCACCTGGGGCGCCACCGACAGCGAGGATGCGCAGCTGCAGCGCCTGGGCCTCAAGGCCTGGCTGGCACGGCAACTGCAGCCGGGGCCTCAGCCGCTGCCTGCGCAGGCGCAGCAGCGCATTGATGGGCTGGGCATCAGCCAGCGCCCCATGGACCAGGTGCTGCTGGAGCTGGGCGACCAGCGCAAGGCCGTGCAGGAAGCCGCATCGGCCGATGAAAAGGCCGCGCGGCAGCAGGCCTACCAGCGCACGCTGAACCAGCTGGGCAGCGATGCCCAGAAGCGCTTCGTGATCCGCGCGCTGTACTCGCCGGCACAGCTGCAAGAGCAGATGACCTGGTTCTGGATGAACCATTTCAGCGTCAGCCTGCGCAAGGCCGATATCCGCGCCTGGGTGGGCGACTACGAGGAGCAGGCCATACGCCCGCATGCGCTGGGCAGTTTCCGCAGCCTGCTGGAGGCCTCGCTGCGCCACCCGGCCATGCTGCGCTACCTGGACAACGCCAGCAATGCGGCGGGCCGCATCAACGAAAACTACGCGCGCGAGCTGATGGAGCTGCACACCATGGGCGTGGGCAGCGGCTACACCCAGGCCGACGTGCAGGAGATGGCGCGCATCCTGACAGGCGTGGGCATCAATCTGCAGCCGGCCGGCACGCCGCCGCCGCGCATGCGCGGCGGGCGCCAGGGCGACTACCTGCGCTCGGGATTCTTCGAGTTCAATCCCAACCGGCACGACTACGGAGCCAAGACCTTCCTGGGCCAGCCCCTGAACGCACGCGGCATGGCCGAGGTCCAGGAGGCGCTGGACCGCATCGTCGCCGCGCCGGCCACGGCGCAGTTCATCGCGCACAAGCTGGCGGTGTTCTTCATTGCCGACGATCCGCCGCCGGCCCTGGTGCAGCGCACGGCACAGGCCTTCACGCGCAGCCGGGGCGACATCGCAGCCACCGTGGCGGCGCTGCTGACCGATCCGGAGGCCGCGCGCTTTGGCCGCAAGTTCCGCGATCCGCTGCACTACGTGCTGGCCGCCACGCGGCTGTCGGTGGACCAGCGCGTGGCGGCCGACGTGGCGCCCGTGCTGGGCTGGATCAACCGGCTGGGCCAGAACCTCTACGCGCATGAGACGCCGGACGGCTATCCGCAGATGCAGTCCGACTGGGCCAGTTCGGGCCAGATGGCGGCACGCTTCGAGGTGGCGCGCCAGATCGCCACGCGCAGCGCCGTGCTGTTTCGCGCCGACCCCAAGGAGGCGCTGGAGAAGCCGCCCTACCCCATGCTGTCGGAACGGGCCAGCGTGCGCCAGCGCCTGCCCCAGTGGAGCCAGGCCACGCAGGCGGCACTGGCCCAGGCCCGCAATCCGGCGGACTGGAATACCTACTTCCTGTCCGCACCCGAGATGATGTTCCGCTGAACCCCGGAGACTTTCCATGCAGCGACGCCACTTCCTGACCATGGCATCGGCCCTGCCCTTTGCCGCCCACCTGGGCCGGCTGCAGGCGGCCGCCCTCCAGCCAGCCACGCCGCGCCTGCTGCTGGTGTTTCTGCGCGGTGCCTATGACTGCAACAGTCTGCTGGTGCCCACGCACAGCGACTTCTACTACGAGGCCCGTCCCAGCATTGCCATCCCCCGTCCCGGCGAGGCCGGCGGCGCGCTGGCGCTGGATGGCCGCTGGGGCTTGCATCCGATGCTGGAGGACAGCATCCATCCGCTGTTCCAGGCCGGCCAGGCCTGCTTCGTGCCCTTTGCAGGCACGCACGACCTGTCGCGCAGCCATTTCGAGACACAGGACTCCATCGAACTGGGCCAGGGCCAGGGCCTGGACGGGCGCCGCAGCTACCAGTCGGGCTTTCTGAACCGGCTGGCCCAGGTGCTGGGGCAGGACGGGCGGGGCCCGGTGTCGCCCATGTCGTTCACGCCCCAGTTGCCACTGCTGCTGCGTGGCAGCCTGCCGTCCGCCAACATGGCCCTGGCGTCCGTGGGCAAGGGCGGGCTGGACGATAGACGCAGCCAAGCCATTGCCGCCATGTACGCAGGCACTGCCCTGGCCACGGCCGTGCAGGAGGGCTTTGCCGTGCGCGATGCAGTGCAGCGCAGCGTGCAGGAAGAGATGGACCAGGCCGGGCGCGACGCCATCAGCGCGCGGGGCTTTGCGCTGGTGGCGCAGCGCATGGCGGCCCTGATGCGCGATCGCTTCGACCTGGGCTTTGTGGATGTGGGCGGCTGGGACACGCATGTGGCCCAGGGCGGCGCCACAGGCGCGCTGGCCGGACGGCTGGACGAGCTGGGCCGGGGCCTGGCCGGTTTTGCCCAGGAGATAGGTCCCGAGGCCTGGCGCCATACGGTGGTGGTGGTGATCAGCGAATTCGGCCGCACCTTCCGCGAGAACGGCAACAAGGGCACGGACCACGGCCACGGCACGACCTACTGGCTGCTGGGCGGCGGGCTGTCCTCGCGCGCGGGCGGTCGCATCGTGGGAGAGCAGGTCGAGGTCAACCAGAAAAACCTGTTCCAGAACCGCGACCATCCCGTGCTCAACGAGTACCGCGCCGTGCTGGGCGGCCTGTTCCAGCGCATGTATGGATTGAGCCCGGCCCAGCTGCAGCGTGTCTTCGAAGGCGCGACGCCCCGCGACCTGCAACTCGTCTGACTACGGCAGCGCCTGCGGCGGCACTGGCACGCCGGACAGCTTGTCGGGATTGCGCAGCGTGTAGATGCGGCGGATCAGGCCGTCTTCGACCAGCAGCGTCTGCACGGATTCCAGCTCGCCGTCGATGCAGCGCAGCAGGCCCGGCAGGCCGTTGACGCGCGCCAGGTGCAGGGTCTGGCGCTGGCCGTTGCGCCGCATGCGGCGCGTGGTGGCGAAGTACAGCAGGGCCAGGCGCCGGCCGGTCTCCAGCACGCGGCCGAACGAGGGCACCTTGCCGCCGCCGTCGCTGATGAGTTCGGCATCGGGCGCGAACAGCGCCTGGATCTGCGCAAAGTCCCCACCCTGCACGGCCTGCGCAAAGCGCTGCAGCAGCGCGGCATGGGCCTCGGGCGGCGCCGCAAAGCGCGGGCGGCCGGCCTGCACATGGCTGCGGGCGCGGTGCACGAGCTGGCGGCAGGCGGCCTCGCTGCGGCCCAGGGCCTGGGCCACCTCGGCATAGTCGGCATCGAAGACCTCGCGCAGCAAAAAGGCGGCGCGCTCGTCGGGCGTGAGCTGCTCGAGCACGAACATCAGCGCCGTGGACACGTCGTGGGCACGCTCCAGCAGGTCTTCGGCCGAGGGTGCGGACTCCTCGGCCCAGGGCTGGACCAGGGGCTCGGGCAGCCAGAAGCCCTGGTAGTGCTCGCGCTCGGCGCGCAGGCGGCGCAGCCGGTCTATGGCCAGGCGCGTGGTCACGGAGACCAGCCAGGCCTCGGGCTGCTCTATGCCGGCGCGCTCGGCGCCATGCCAGCGCAGCCAGGCCTCCTGGACCAGGTCCTCGGCATCGGCGCGCTGGCCGAGCATGCGGTAGGCCAGGCCGAACAGGCGCGGGCGGTGGCGCTCGAACAGGGCCAGGGGATCGTCGGTGGCGGAGGAGGTCTGCATGCCATCAAGACGCGGGAGCGTGGCGTTGTGTGACAGACAGGGCCGGCATGGTGCTCGGTGCCTTGGTGACTCAGTGGGGCTGCGGAGCCTGCAGCACGCTGGGATCGGTGTGGATCAGCTCCAGCGGGTAGCGGCGGCCGGCCAGGTAGTCCTCTATGCTTTGCATCACCAGCGGACTGCGGTGCTGGGCGGTGCAGGCCTTGAGTTCGTCCAGCGTCATCCAGACCGTGCGGATGATGCCGTCGTCCAGCGGCTGGCCGGCCCGGAAGTCACCCAGCTCGCCCGTGAAGGCAAAGCGCAGATAGGTGATGTCTGAGCCGGTGCGCGTGCGAACGAAGCGGTTCAGGTAGACGCCGACCAGGGCCGTGGGCACGAAGTCGTGCGCCGTCTCCTCATCGACCTCGCGCACACAGGCGGTGATGGGCGACTCGGCAGGGTCGAGATGGCCGGCGGGGGTGTTGTAGCGCACGCCATCGGCCGTGTCTTCTTCCACCAGCAGAAAACGGCCATCGCGCTCAATGATGGCCGCCACAGTGACATTGGGTTTCCAGCGATCGGGCATGGCGCGCATTATGACCAGAGGCGGCCGGCCCGTCCCCGGCCAAAAACCCCATCACCGCGCCTTGCAGACCACCACGCGACACGGCGCCCTGTAGCACCCTGTAGCGCCCTGTAGCGCCGCCCTACAGCGGCCGGGCCATGTACAGCGCACCGTCGCCGTAGCTCACCAGGCGCTGCTGCTGCAGCGGATCGGTCAACTCCTGCACGGCATAGCCATGGCGCTCCCAGTAGCCGCGCGAGCCCTGTACCGACACCAGGGCCGTGTGGCGCAGGCCCTCAGCGCGCGCCCGCTCCCACAGCGGCGCCAGCAGCGCACGGGCCAGGCCCTGGCCTGCGGCCTCGGGGTGCACGGCCATGTCGTGCAGGTAGAGGGTGTCGGCCTGCTCGACGGCCTCGAAGTCACCGTGCAGCGGCGTGATCTTGGCCATGAGGCTGCGGTAGGCCGCGAGATAGGCGCGCACACGGCCGTCCTGCTCCAGTGCCAGCGAGCAATGGGCCGTGCCGGCCAGGCGCCGCGCAAAGACCTCGCCGCTCTCGGCATAGTCCTCGCCATAGCAGGCCCGCTGGATGTCCAGCAGACCGGGCAGGTCGGCGGCGGTCAGTGCGCGGACATGAAAGCGGTCAGCGGCAGGCAAGGAAGAGGAGGGAGAAGGCGAACAAGACATGGGCAGGACAGGCAGGTGCCGGAGACAGGCCGCCCAGGGTAAGCGATTGCCCAAGCCCCGGCGCACCCTGCCGGAATCGGTTCCCCGTCAATCCTTCCAGCGCTCGCGTATGTCTTCCAGCTGCGGGCGCAGGCCGATGAACAGCGGCACCAGGCGCGGGTCGAAGTGGGCGCCGGCCTGCTGCTCTATGTGATCCATGGCGTCGTCCACCGTCCACGCGTGTTTGTAGGGGCGTTCCGTGGTGAGGGCATCGAACACGTCGGCCACGGCCACGATGCGCGAGGCCAGCGGGATGTCCTCGCCCGCCAGGCCCTGCGGATAGCCCGTGCCGTCCCATTTCTCGTGGTGGGTCAGCGCGATGCTGTAGGCCATCTGCAGCACCTGGGAATCGTGCTCGCCGATGATCTCGGCGCCGATCTGCGGATGGCGGCGCATGACGGTCCATTCCTCGGCCGTCAGCGGGCCGTTCTTGAGCAGGATGGCGTCGGGGATGCCGATCTTGCCCACATCGTGCATGGGCGCGGCGTTGAGCAGGTCGTCCGCCCACTCGTCGGTGCAGCCGGCCGCCAGCGCCAACGTCTTTGCGTAGTGGCTCATGCGGATCACGTGCATGCCGGTTTCGTTGTCGCGGTACTCGGCCGCGCGGCCCAGGCGCTGCACGATCTGCAGCCGCGTGCTGCGCAGCTCGTCGAGCTTGACCAGCGACAGGTGGTTGCGCACCCGCGCCCGCACCACGGGCGCGCGCACGGGCTTGACGATGTAGTCCACCGCGCCCGAGGCAAAGCCCAGGGCCTCGTCCTGTCCGTCAGACAGGGCGGTGATGAAGATCACCGGGATGCGGGCCGTGTCGGCCTGCGCCTTGAGCTGGCGGCACACGGCGTAGCCGTCCAGCTCGGGCATCATGATGTCCAGCAGGATCAGGTCCGGCTGGTGCTGGGCCAGCTGCAGAGCCTTGCGCCCGTCCGTGGCGAACGAGAGCCGGTAATCCTCGCCCAGGATCTGGCGCAGCACATGCAGGTTGGTCGGGTCGTCATCGACCAGCAGCAGGCGCGGGCGCTTGTCCGTTGCCAATAGATTGGGCGCATTCATGCTCTGTCTCCATCGTTCGAGGGCAGTTGCTGCTGCAACTGCTGGGCGCATTCCTGCGCGCGCTCGAAGTCGAAATTATCCAGTGCCTGCTGCAGCGGCTGAAGCTGTTCGGCCGTCAGCATGCGCACGAGGGCCTGCATGGCCTGCCCGTCCAGCTCCCCGCTGTGCAAGGCGGCCACGATGCGCTCCAGCCAGGGCCGGGCATCGGCAGGCAGGGCGGGTGCGCCCGCCTGGGGCGCCGCATCGCCCTCGGCCTGCGCCCACGCATGGCCCTGCGCCTGGCCCGGCGCCTCGCCCGATGCCGCCCCCTGTGCCTCGGCCATCGGCATGGCGGCCGGGTGGCGCTGGCGCAGCTCGCGCGCGACGGCATCCAGCGCCTGGTGCAGCTGGTCGATGAGGGCAAGCAGCTGCGGCTGCCCGGCGCCCTCCTGCGCCAGGCCTTCCAGGCGCGATGCCAGCCGGTACACGGCCTGCAGGCCCAGGTTGCCGGCCGCGCCGCGCACGCGGTGCGCCAGGCCGATCAAGGCCTCGGGTCCGGGGCGCTGCAGGGCACGGCGCAGGCGGTCGGCCAGGTCCAGCTGTTCGTTGAGGAAACGCCGAATGGCGGCCACCAGCGGATCGACCCGGCCCCACAGCGCAATGCCCGAGGCCCAGTCCACCGTGACATCAGGCAGCCCCGGCTGGGCGCTGGCGGGCGCGGGCGGCCTGGCCTCCTTGAGCGCCACCTGCAGCGACAGCAGGCGTGCGATCTCGGCCTGCAGCCGCGCCATGTCCAGCGGCTTGGAGGCAAAGCCGTCCATGCCGGCGGCGGTGGCGTCGCTGCGGTCCTTCTCCAGCACGCTGGCCGACAGCGCGACGATGGGCACGGGCCGGCGCTGCAGCTGCCGCTCCCAGACACGGATGGCGCGCGCCGCCGCCAGGCCGTCCATGCCCGGCATCTGCAGGTCCATCAGCACCACGTCGAAAGGCGGCTCCTGCGCCTGCACGCAGCGCAGCGCCTCGGCACCGTCGTGGGCCAGCACCATCTGGTGGTTCTGGCTGGAGAAGTTGATCTGCAGCAGCTCCAGGTTCTCGGGCACATCGTCCACGGCCAGGATGTGCAGCGGCGGCAGGCCGCGGCTGGCCGCCCCGCGCTCGGGCAGCGGGCTCTCGCCGACCGGCAGGGGCAGGCGCACCTCGAACACCGTGCCCACGCCCACCGTGCTGTGCAGCTGGATGCTGCCGCCCATGAGTTCGGCCAGCTGGCGCGAGATGGTCGTGCCCAGGCCCGTGCCGCCGAAACGCCGCGTGGTCGAGGCGTCGGCCTGGGCAAAGGGGTCGAAGATGCGGTGGATCTTCTCGGCCGCGATGCCTATGCCCGTGTCATGCACATCGAGCTGGAGCACGCCCTGCTCGTAGCGCACGCGCAGCAGCACATGGCCGCGTTCGGTGAACTTCACGGCATTGCCCAGCAGGTTCACCAGGATCTGCTGCACACGCATGCCGTCGCCGCGCAGCGCGGCCGGCGTGTGCGGGTCGTAGTCCAGGCGCAGGTCCAGGCCCTTGCGATCGGCCGTGATGCGCAGCGATGCCAGGATCTGCTGGCACAGCTCGCGCACCGAGAAGTCCTCTATCTCCAGCTCCACCGCGCCCTTGTCGAGCTTGGCCGTGTCCAGGATGTCGTTGAGCAGGCGCAGCATGGAGCGCGCCGCGTAGTGCACCGTGTCCAGGTAGCGCGCCTGCGTGGGCTGCAGCGCGGTTTCGCGCAACGCCTCGGTGAAGCCGATGATGGCGTTCATGGGCGTGCGGATCTCGTGGCTCATGTTGGCCAGGAAGGTGCTGCGCGCGGCGGCCGCGGCTTCGGCATGCTCCTTGGCCAGCACCAGCTCCTGGGCCAGCTTGCGCTGGGCGCTGATGTCGGTGAGCAGCTTGACGATCTTGTAGGGCCGGCCGTCGGCACCACGTATGGGGTTGTAGGTGGCCTGCACCCAGATGCGCCGCCCCTCGTGCCCGCAGCGCAGGAACTCGCCGGCCTGGAACTCGCCCTCGGCCAGGCGGCGCCAGAACTGCACATGCTCGGGCGAATGCGCATAGCCGGGCTCGCAGAACATGCCGTGGTGGCGGCCCGCGACCTCGTCGAGCCGGTAGCCGAACAGGTCCAGGAAATTGCGGTTGGCGCGCAGCACATGGCCGCGCAGGTCGTACTCGATGGTGGCCAGCGACAGGTCGATGGCGCGCACCGTGCCCTCGAACTCGGCATTGCGCGCGCGCGCCGCCGTCTGGTCCATGATCACGCCGTCGATCCAGGTCAGTTCGTCCTGTTCGTTGAAGACGCCGCGCCCGGTCTCGGACACCCAGCGCATGCTGCCGTCGCGGTGCAGCAGGCGGTAGTCGGCGTTGTAGGTCTGGCGCCGCGCCAGAGAATGCGCCACCGCAGCCTCCAGCCGGTCGCGGTCCTCGGCGTGGATGAGCCGGTCCCAGCCCGTGAGGCCATCGGTGAAATCCTGCTCGGTCCAGCCCGTCAACTCCTCGATGGAGCGGCTGAGCAGCAGCGGCGTCCATTTGCCGTCGTACAGGCAGCGGAACGTGGTGCCGGGCACGTTGTTGATCAGGGTGCGGTACTGCTCCTCGCTGCGGCGCAGCGACTGCAGCATCTGGCGGCGCTCGCGGATATCGGTCACAAAGCCCACGTACAGCGGATCGCCGGCAATCGCCACCCGCCCCACGGCCAGGCGCACGGCGATCTGCGTGCCGTCCTTGTGCATGGCGTTGATATCGCGGCTGGAGCCCAGCAGGCCCGCAAAGCCCGTGGCCAGATGCTTTTGCAGCGAGCCGCCATCGCCATCGCAGCCCGACGCGGGCATGAGCAGGCTGGCGCTGCGGCCCACCACCTCCTGCGCCGTCCAGCCCAGCAGCCGCTCGGCCGCGCCGTTGAACGAAACGATGCTGCCGCGCCCGTTGATCATCACGATGCCGTCCACTGCCGTCTCCACCACGGCGCGCAGGCGCGATTCGCTGCGCTGCACCTGGCGGTAGATCTGGCGGTAGCGCAGCGTCATGTTGACCGCGAACACCAGACCGAAGATCAGCACCACCATGCCGACGATGGAGAACACCAGCAGCGCATGCGTGGGCGACTCCACCTGCGCCAGCACATCGATCTCGGGCTTGAGGCGCAGTGCATACAGGCCCGCATAGTGCATGCAGGAAATGGCCAGGCCCATGACGATGCCGGCCACCAGCGTGGGCCACAGCCGGCCCGTGTTGCCCAGCCTGAAGCGCACCCACAGCGACAGCATGGCCATGCCTGCCGCCACGATCACCGACAGCAGCACGCCCCAGGGGTCGTAGAGCATCGAGGTCCAGGTCTGGGCCGCCGCCATGCCGATGTAGTGCATGGAGCCAATGCCCAGCCCCATGAGCACGCCGCCGCCCACCAGCGCCTGCGTGGACAGCTGCGGCCGCACCATCAGCGTCAGCGCCAGCCAGGACGCCAGCATGCTGGGCAGCATGGACAGCGTGGTGATCCAGGGGTCGTAGTCGCCAAAGGTGCAGGGCACGAAGGCCAGCATGCCGATGAAGTGCATGGCCCAGATGCCCGCGCCCAGGCAGAAGGCGCCCGTGAGCACGCCCACGCGGCGTATGCGCGGCGACGCGGCATCGCGCGCCAGCCCGGCAATCTGCATGGCCATCACCGACGTGGCCACGGCCACCAGCACCGACAGCGTCACCAGGCCCGGATGCAGCCACTGGAACCATTGCGGATGCGGCGCCCAGCCGAGCACGAAAATCTGGTCCCAGCTCATGGCGCGCCCCCGGCATGGCACAAGGCCGCAGCACGCAACCGCCGGCCATCGATAGTGTTTATAACTTTGATGATCATTTTCGATTGGCCATAACTATCCAGCGCACCTAGCATGGAGTCTCATCCCGAGGAGAGCCCCATGAGCCGCATCCGCCAGACCCTTCACCACCACCGCCGCACGCTGTTGAAGACTGCCAGCTACTACGTCATCCATGTCACCGTGGCAGCGGCCGTGGCCTATGCCGTGACCCGCAATCTCTGGGCCGCGCTGACGCTCAGCCTGCTGGAGCCCACGGTGCAGGCCGTGGCCTTCTTCTTCCATGAAAAGCTGTGGGAGCGCGGCCTGCGCCGCCGTGCCGACGCGGGCGCCGGCATGGCGCCGCCCGCAGCAGCCACTGCGGCTGCGGCCTGAACCCGCCAGGAGCACGAACATGCCCACGCCCCTGCGGTCCTTCAGCGCGGACGCCTCATTCGGCAATTGGCTGACCGAAACCCTGGCAAGGATGGTCGATGGCGGCACGGGCTGAAACCCGGCCCTGCCGTGGCGGCAAGAGAGGTGGACATGGCGGCGCATGGTGGCAAGAACCCGGGAAATGCGAAATCGTTGGTATCAAGGCGCTGCCCGTGCGGCCCATGGCCGGCACGGAATCCATACATGCCTTTCGACCGCATCGGGGCGGACTGAAGCCCCGGCGCCGGTCACAATGCCAAACATTGTCAAGCGCATACGCTGGAAAATATGTGCACAAGCTGTGCCAAAAGCTGTGCATAACCTCTTCGCAAACCTGTGATTTTCCTCTTGCCAAGGCTGTGGCAAAGCCTTTCATTCACGGTGCACGCCCAGCAGCGCGTCGATGAACACACGGGCTGCACGCCCAGGCACCACGGCACTGCGCCAGACCGCGAAGAAATCACAGAGATAGAAGAACCGGTGGGGGGCCACGGCCTGCAGCAGACCCTGGCCCTCCATGGCCTGTGCATAGTGGTCGGGCAGAAATCCCAGGTAGCGGCCCGAACGCACCAGCATGGCAATGGCCTCCTGGTCAAAACCCGTGGCCTGGCGCTGCAGGCCGGCCTGGTGGCTGAGCGCCATATTGGGTGACTGGTAGCCCAGGCCTGCAAAGGCATGTGCGCCCAGGCTGTCCCAGTCCAGCCCGCCATGGTCGGCGCCATGCAGCGGATGGCCGGGAGCGCAGTACAGCTGCATGCGCTCGCCGAACAACCGGGCACTGTCCAGCGCGCCCGAACTGGGTGCAGAGGGCAGCACGCCCACCTGCCAGCGCCCCTCCATCAGTCCGCGCTCGATGGCCTGTATCGAGGCCACGTGCAGCCGCAGGTGCAGTTGCGGCGCCTGATCGTGCAGCAGGCCTATCGCCTCGGGAATGCGTGACTGCGGATTGCCCACGGTCTTGTCGAACAGCGCCACGTCCAGCGTGCCGGCCAGCCGGCCATGGATGTCGTCCACCTGGCCCAGAAACCCCTCCACGCCGCCCAGCAGCTGCAGCGTGGCCTCGTAGATGCGGTGGCCTTCGGGCGTGAGCGCGAAGC
This sequence comes from Delftia sp. WSY_10, assembly GCF_043104705.1. Classification (NCBI taxonomy): domain Bacteria; kingdom Pseudomonadati; phylum Pseudomonadota; class Betaproteobacteria; order Burkholderiales; family Comamonadaceae; genus Delftia; species Delftia sp. WSY_10. Next base: position 31,501 of record NZ_JBICKY010000019.1, read on the forward strand.
CGGCGCGCCCGCGCCGGCACAGCGTCAGGCCCAGGCGCTCTTCCAAGTCCTTCATGTGGCGGCTCAGCGTGGAGCTGCCGATGTTCAGCTCCAGCTCGGCAGCCGACATGCCGCCGCACTCGACCACGGCCTTGAACACGCGCAGCAGGCGCAGATCCATGTCGCCCAGCTGGCCCAGCGCCGCGCGCGAACGGCCATCGCGTGCCCGGCGGCTCGCAGGGGTCTCCAGAGAAAATTCCGCCATCGCCATTCGCCTCCCGGTGTGCTTGCCGGACATGGCCACCGCTACAGGGGAGCCACTATAGGGGAGCCACGGGGCGGCAGTGGCGACGGATTCCCCCAATGCGCGCACGCCATGCCGCGACCGGCAGGCGCTTGGTCACTTGCAGAAATATGCAAGTAAACCTCGATATCGCGCTCTTCGCGAAATCAAACAGCGCGCTCACAATGGGCCGATCCACATTTCTTCCCTAGGCTCGAGGAGATCGCCATGACCCTGGTTCCCACCGAACAAAGCGCCGCCCCCGCCACGCGCACCGATGCCGCCTGGCTCGAGGCCCACTGGATGCCCTTCACCGGCAACCGCGAGTTCAAGGCGCGCCCGCGCATGATCACCAGCGCCCAGGGCGCCTACTACACCGATGCCGACGGCCGCAAGATCTTCGACGGCCTGTCGGGCCTGTGGTGCTCGGGCCTGGGCCATGGCCGCCGCGAGATCGCCGAAGCCATCGGCCGCGCGGCCCAGCAGCTGGACTATGCGCCGGCCTTCCAGTTCGGCCACCCGGCCTCGTTCGCGCTGGCCAACAAGATCAAGGAGCTGACGCCCGCAGGCCTGGACCATGTGTTCTTCACGGGCTCGGGCTCGGAAGCCGCCGACACGGCGCTGAAGATGGCACGCGCCTACTGGCGCGCCAAGGGCCAGGGCGGCAAGACCCGGCTGATCGGGCGCGAGAAGGGCTACCACGGCGTGAACTTCGGCGGCATCTCGGTCGGCGGCATGGTGGGCAACCGCAAGACCTTCGGCCAGGGCGTGGAGGCCGACCACCTGCCGCACACGCAGCCGGCGCTGGGGTCCTTCCACAAAGGCATGCCTGCCACCGATGGCCGCGCGCTGGCCGACCGGCTGCTGGACCTGATCGCCCTGCATGACGCCAGCAACATCGCAGCCGTCATCGTCGAGCCCTTCTCGGGCTCGGCCGGCGTGGTGATTCCGCCGGCCGGCTACCTGCAGCGCCTGCGCGAGATCTGCACGCAGAACAACATCCTGCTGATCTTCGACGAGGTCATCACGGGCTTTGGCCGCTGCGGCGCCATGACGGGGGCCGAGGCCTTCGGCGTCACGCCCGACATCATGAACATCGCCAAGCAGGTGACCAATGGCGCCCAGCCCCTGGGCGCCGTGGTGGCCAGCAAGGAGATCTACGACACCTTCATGGCAGCGGGCGGCCCCGAGTACATGCTGGAGTTCCCGCACGGCTATACCTACTCGGCCCACCCCATTGCCTGCGCGGCGGGCGTGGCCGCGCTGGACCTGCTGCAGCGCGAGGACGGCCCGGGCCGCGTGCGCGCGCTGGCCCCGTTCTTCGAGCAGGCCGTGCACAGCCTCAAGGGAGCAAAGCATGTGGCCGACATCCGCAACTTCGGCCTGGCTGCGGGCTTCACCATCGAGTCGCTGCCCGGCGAGCCGGCCCGCCGTCCCTACGAGATCGCCATGAAGTGCTGGGACAAGGGCTTTTACGTGCGCTACGGCGGCGACACCATCCAGATCGCGCCGCCCTTCATCAGCGAGAAGGCCGAGATCGAGCGGCTGGTCAGCGCCCTGGGCGATGCCCTGACCGAAACGAACTGAGCATCTCCGGCACATGAGAAAAGCCCCTGGGCCGTGAGGCCGCAGGGGCTTTTTGCATGGCAACGGCAAGGCTGCGAAATCAGTCCAGCGTGATGCCCGCGTTCTTGATCACATCGCGCCACTTGTCCACTTCCACGCGCAGGAACTGGGCCGAGGCATCGGGCTTGAGGCCCGAGGGCAGCACGCCCATGGCGTCCAGCTTTTCCTTGACCTCGGGCGCGGGCAGGGCCTTGGCGATCTCGGCGTAGAGCCGGTCCACGATGGGCTTGGGCGTGCCTGCGGGCACGGCCGCGAGGAACCAGGCATCGGCCGTGAAGTCCTTGAGGCCGGCCTCCGACATGGTGGGCACGTCGGGCATGGACTGCAGGCGTTCGTTGTGGGCCACGGCCAGCGCGCGCACCTTGCCGGCCTTGAGCTGCGCGGCAATGGTCACGGCCGTGAGAAAGCCGAAGTCGGTCTCGCCGGCGGCCAGCGACACCACCGAAGGCGCGCTGCCCTTGTAGGGCACGTGGCCGATCTTGACCTTGGCCTGCATGGCATACAGCTCGGCGCCCAGATGGTTGGGTCCGCCCGTGCCCGACGAGGGGTAGTTGAGCTTGCCGGGCTGGGCCTGGGCCGCCGCCGTCAGCTCCTTGAGCGAGTGGAACGGGCTTTGCGCTCCCACGGTGAGCACCAGCGGGCTGCGCGCCACCAGGCTGATGGGCGCGAAGTCGCGCAGCGGGTCATAGGGCAGCTTGGTATACAGGCCCTTGGCCATGGCCATGCAGCCCACGTCGCCCAGCACCACGGTGTAGCCGTCGGCCGGCGCCTTGGCCACCAGGTCGCAGCCGATGGTGCCGTTGGCACCGGGCTTGTTGTCCACCACCACCGTGGTGTGCATGCTCTCGCCCAGCTTTTGCGCCAGCAGGCGGCCCAGGATGTCGGTGGAGCCACCGGGTGCGAAGGGCACGACCAGGCGAATGGTCTTGGACGGATAGCTGCCTGCGCCCTGGGCATGGGCGAGGGGCGCCGCCAGCGTGGCCGCCAGCGCCAGGCCGCCGGCCAGGGCGTGCCACAGGGCTGCGCGGCGCACCGGGGTGCGGGAGGATGCGAAAGGGGTTTGTCTCATGCTGTTGTCTCGTGAGGGGAATGCGTGAAGGCCAAGCGCGCGGCAGCATACCAGCAGCGGGCAGCGCGAAACGCGTGGCGTGGGGCGCCGATGACCGGTGCGGGACAGCTCAGGAGGCCGCGCGCTTGCGTGCGGCAGCGGGACGCGCGGACGTGGCCTTTGCAGGCGACTTTGCCGGAGCCTTCGCAGCCGTCTTTGCGGAGGCCTTTGGGATGGTTTTTGCGGGGGCCTTTGCCGGGGCCTTCGCGGTGGTCCTTGCGCTCGCCCTTGCCGTTGTTTTTGGCGCAGTCCCTGGCGCTGTCGCTGCGGCCTTTTCCACCGGCTGCACGGCGCGTCGCGGACGCGGGCTGCGCAGGCTGTCGGCATCGAGGATGAGCCGGCCCTGGATGCGGCCCTTCATGCGCTTGACGCTGCTGGCCGCATCGCGCATGTGCTCCTGCATCAATGCGCGCACCTTCGCAGCATCGCGCTCGCGCGCGGCCTGCACGATGCTGCGGTGGAACTGCGCATTGGCCTCGCCGAAGCGCCGGTGCTCGGCCTGCGGAGTACGGTTGGCGAAGACGATGAGCTGGCGGATCATCTCGTTGATCAGCTCGCAGGTGAAGCGCAGGAACGGGTTGGGGTTGGCGGCCGCCAGGATGTCGTGGAAGTTCACGTCCTCGCGCCGCTGGCTCACCAGGTCGTCGCTGCTTTGCGTGGGATCGCAGCAGGCGATGCTGTGCTCCAGGGCCTCGAAATCGGCCTCGGTCAGATGGGGCACGGCGCCTGCCGCCAGCTCGGGCTCCAGCATCTGGCGCACCGTGTAGATGTCGTCGATGGTCACCTCCTGGAAGAACAGGTAGTTCTGCATGAACTGCAGCGTGCGGTCCAGCGGCACCTCCACGACCATGCCCCCGCCCGAAGGGCCCGTGGAGATGGTGATCAGCCCCTGCACTTCCAGCGACTTGAGAGCCTCGCGGATCGTTCCCTTGCTGACCTGGAACTGGGCCTGCAGCTCGCTTTCGCGCGGCAGGCGGTCGCCGGGGCTGAGGTTCTTTTCGGTGATCAGGCGCTTGATCTCCTGGGCCACCAGATCCGGGCGCTTGAGCTGCCGGATCGCCAGGGGGGCCGACTTGGGTGTAGCCATTGTTGTGTTCTCCGGAAGGGCACCGGATCGTGTCCGCGCCCAGTCTGCATACGGGTTTGGTGCAGTATGCACCGCCATGGCGCGTGGGCGTTTGCGCCTAGGGTTAGCACGCGCCCTATTCCTTCTATTTATCACTATAAATATGAATCAAGGAGCCTGCACGCACCCGTTTCGTCTGGCATGCAACTTGCTCTGAAAAGCGTACCCGGGCCGCAGCGCCTTCAGTCCCCATCACGGAGATCCCATGCAACGTCGTCACCTCCTGCAACTCTCGGCACTGGGCGCATTGCCCGCATCGCTGGGCCTGGGCCGCAGCGTCTGGGCGCAGTCCAAGGACAGCATCCAGTTCGCCTGCCCCGTGCCCATGTCGGGCGCCTTCGCGGCCAACGGCAAGTACGCGGACCTGGGCATGAAGCTGGCCATAGAGCAATACGGCAAGGCGCTGGGCCGCCCGCTGGCCTACACCGTGCTGGACACCGAGGGCAAGCCCGCCACGGCCGTGCGCAAGCTGCAGGAGTCTTCGCAGCAGCAGGGCACGCGCTTTTTCGCAGGCGGCATCCTGTCGTCGGAGGCGCTGGCCATGGGCAAGGAGGCCGAGAAGGCCGGCGGCATCTTCATCACCACCGCAGGCGCAGACGAGATCACGGGCAAGGACTGCAACAGCGCCACCTTCCGCTGGTCGGCACCCACCTTCGGCGCCATCGAGCAGACCGTGCGCCCGCTGATCGAATCCCTGCCCAAGGCCAAGCGCTGGTACACCATCACGCCGCAGTACGTGTTCGGCGACGGCCTGCTCACGGCGGCCAAGAACATCTTCAAGGAAAAGGGCATCGAGCATGTGGGCAACAGCTACCACTCGCTGACCGAAAAGGAGTTCAGCGGCTACCTGACCAATGCCGTGGCGGCCAAGCCCGACGTGCTGCTGCTGCTGAACTTCGGCGCCCAGTCCTCGGACACGCTGCGCCAGGCCATCAGCTTCGGCATGAACAAGAACATGACCATCCTGATCGCCTGGGCCTCGGGGCTGGAGCAGTTCGAGTCGCTGGGCGCCGACCTGTGCGACGGCGTGTACTTCGGCGCCCAGTACTGGCACACGGTGGACACGCCGCTCAACCGTGATCTGGTGCAGCGCTGCAACGACAAGTTCAAGGCCAATCCCAACTACAGCCTGGCCGGCCACTACATCTGCACCAAGCTGATGATCGATGCCATCGTCAAGGCCGGCACGGTCGACCCCAAGGCCGTAGTCGCCGCGCTGGAAGGCATGAAGTACCAGGGCCTGACGGGCGAGGAAGAGGTGCGCAAGGCAGACCACCAGGTGCTCAAGAACTACTACCTGCTCAAGGGCAAGGCCAAGTCCAAGATGAAGAACAAGGACGACTACGTGGATGTGGTCAGCTCCGGCAAGTCCTTCCTGCCCGTAGACCAGACCGGCTGCAAGCTGGTTTAGAGCTCCCCCTGAGGCGCTGCGCGCCTTCCCCCTCTCTCGCTTCGCGGGAGGGGGACGACACCCTCGGTGCGGGGCGGCCCTTCCTCGGTGTCCCTCACTTAGGCCGCGCCAGTTTCATAGGCACAGCACCATGACCGGCGTGCTTCAGAGCCACCGGGCACTTCGCCTCCTTCGTCCATCGTTTCGGACCCTGTATGAGCATCTATCTGCTTCAGACCATCAACGGGATCGGCATAGGCATGCTGTATTTCCTGTTGGCCGTGGGCCTGTCCATCGTTTTCGGCCTGCTGCGTTTCGTGAATTTCGCGCACGGTGCCTTCTACCTGCTGGGCGCCTATTTCTGCTACCAGATGACGCGCTGGGGCATGAGCTTCTGGCTGTCCCTGGTCGTGGTGCCGCTGGCCGTGGGCGCGCTGGGCTGGCTGGTGGAAAAGCTCATGCTGCGCCATGTGTATGCCAAGGCGCATGAGTTCCACATCATCGTCACCGTGGGGCTGGCCCTGGTGGTGCAGGAGCTGGTGATCGTGCAATGGGGCCCGCTGGGCGACAGCGTGGCCGTGCCCGATCTGCTGCAGGGCGTGGTGATGTGGGGCAGCTTCGTCTATCCCAAGTACCGGCTGTTCGTGATCGGCTTCACCGCCGTGCTGGCCGTGCTGCTGTGGTGGCTGCTGGAAGGCACGCGGCTGGGCAGCGCGGTGCGCGCGGGCAGTGAATCGACCGAGATGGTGTCCCTGCTGGGCGTGAACGTGCTGCGCATCTTCAGCCTGGTGTTCGCGCTGGGCGCTGCCACGGCGGCGCTGGCCGGCGTGCTGGCCGCGCCCATACGCGGCGCAGAGCCCTTCATGGGCGTGGAGGCACTGGGCGTGGCCTTCGTGATCGTGGTCGTGGGCGGGCTGGGCAGCTTCGGCGGCGCACTGGTCGGCGGCCTGCTGATCGGCATCGTGCAAAGCGTGATGAGCACGCTGTGGCCCGAGGGCGCGCGCCTGATGATCTACGTGGCCATGGCCGCCGTGCTGCTGCTGCGACCCCATGGCCTGCTGGGCCGCAAAGGATGAAGACCATGACCAGGCATTCCCATCTCCTTCTCGCGCTGGCCATCGTGGTGGCCATGCCGCTGTGCATGCAGTCGGGCTCGCTGGCCAGCGAAGTGCTGATCTTCGGCCTCGCGGCCATGGGCTGCAATCTGCTGCTGGGCTACACGGGGCTGCTGTCCTTCGGGCAGGGCATCTTCTTCGGGCTGGGCAGCTACACCATCGCCCTGCTGCTGACACGCTGGCCCCTGCCCATGCCGCTGGCCCTGCTGGCCGCCACGGCCATGGGGGCCGTGGGCGCGGCCATCGTCGGCTGGGTGGCCATACGCCAGCGCGGCACCTACTTCGTGATGCTGACCCTGGCGTTTGCGCAGATGTTCTACTTCATCGCCTACTCGGCCACGGACATCACCGGCGGCGACAACGGCCTGCTCGATGTGCCCCGCCCCGCCCTCGCGGTGGCCGGCCAGACGCTGTGGCCGCTGGCCACGCCCTGGCAGTACTACGGCTTTGTGGCCGTGCTCTTTCTGGTGGTGTTCTGGCTGCTGCGCCGCGTCTGCGACTCCATGTTCGGCCGCACGCTGCTGGCCGTGCGCGACAACGAGGAGCGCGCCGCCGCCGTGGGCTACGACCTGAGGCTGCTGAAGCTGCAGGCCTTCGTGATCTCGGGCGCGGTCACGGGCTTGGCCGGCGCGCTGCACGCCATGATGACGGGCATCGCCCCGCTGTCCAATGCCGAGTACCACACCAGCGAAATGATCCTGGTGATGACCGTGATCGGCGGCACGGGCAACCTGCTGGCCTCGGTGCTGGGCGCGGCCTTCTACGTGCTGCTGGGCGACTGGCTGTCCACGCTGTGGCCGCGCTGGCTGCTGCTGCTGGGCGTGGTGCTGATGATCGTGAGCCTGGGCCTGCAGCGCGGCCTGTGGGGCCTGGGCGAGAGCCTGTGGGCCCTGGTGCGCCGCAAAGGGCCGGCAGATGCCGCGGCGGCCGCTGCAGAAACCAAAGGAGGCCAGGCATGAGCGCCGCAGCATCTCCCATCCTGCTCGAGGCCGTGGGCGTCGAGAAGCGCTATGACAAGTTCGTCGCCCTGGGCGGCGTGGACCTCAAGGTGCGCGCCCATACCGTGCACTCGGTGATCGGCCCCAACGGCGCGGGCAAGACCACGCTGTTCCACATGCTCACGGGCACCAAGAGCGTGAGCGGCGGGCGCATCGTCTTCGACGGCCACGACGTGACGCGCGAGCCCGACCACCGCCGCGTGCGGCGTGGCATGGCACGGTCCTTTCAGGTCACCAGCCTGTTCCTGACCCTGCCCGTGCGCGAGAACCTGCGCCTGGCCGCCCAGGGCGTGGCGCCCGCCAGGGCGCTGGACTGCTGGAACGCGCCCGTGGGTGCTCGCGCCCTGGCCGACACCGTGGCCAGCGTGCTCTCGCGCCTGGGTCTGGAGCGCCATGCGGACACGCCGGCCGGCAACCTCTCGCACGGCCAGCAGCGGCGGCTGGAGGTGGGCATGGCCCTGGCCGCGCGGCCCAAGGCCATCTTCCTGGACGAGCCGACCTCGGGCATGGGCATCGATGACCTGGACGAGATGAAGCGCCTGATCCAGGGCCTCAGGGATGAGCACACCGTGGTGCTCATCGAGCACAACATGAACATCGTCATGGACATCTCCGACACCATCACCGTCATGCAGCAGGGCCGCGTGCTGGCCGAAGGACTGCCCCACGAGATCCGCGCCGACGAGCGCGTTCGCAGCGCCTATCTGGGCAACATGATCACGGGAGGAAAGGCATGAGCGGTCCCCTGCTTTCGGTCGAGGGCATACACGCCCACTACGGCAAGAGCCATGTGCTGCAGGGCGTGTCGCTGCAGGTGCAGGACGGCGAGCTGGTCACGCTGCTGGGCCGCAACGGCGCGGGCAAGACCACCACGCTCAAGTCCATCGCAGGCGTGATGCAGCCCTCGCAGGGGCAGATCCGCTTCGGCGGCGAGCCCGTGCACCGGCTGGCCACGCACCAGGTGGCCCAGCGCGGCATCTGCCTGGTGCCCGAGCACCGCGGCATCTTCAAGCTGCTCACGGTGGAGGAGAACCTGATGCTGGGCCAGCGCAAGCGCTCGCCCTGGCAACTGGCCGACATCTACCGCATCTTCCCGCGCCTCAAGGAGCGGCGCGGCAACGGCGGCGGCCAGCTGTCGGGCGGCGAGCAGCAGATGCTGGCCATAGGCCGCGCCCTGATGAACGCGCCGCGCCTGCTCATGCTGGACGAGCCCGTCGAGGGCCTGGCGCCCGTGATCGTGGAGGAGATCGTGGCCCAGCTCAAGACCATCAAGGCCGCCGGCGTGGCGATCTTGCTGGTGGAGCAGAACCTGGAGGTCTGCACCCAGCTGGCCGACCGCCACTACATCATCGAACAGGGTGCGATTGCGCACGAGGCAGGCAATGCCGCTTTCCTGGCCGATGACGCCATCAAGGACCGGTATCTCGGTGTAGGGATCGCCTGATCCACCGCCTTTCGCATTCCCAGGAGTCATTCATGGATCTCAGTACCCCTCTTGCAGCCACCGCCGTTGCGGCCGGGCTGCGCACCGACGGCGCCCGCCTGTGGCAATCGCTGATGGACCTGGCGCGCATAGGCGCCACACCCAAGGGCGGCGTGTGCCGCCTGGCGCTGACGGACCTGGACCGCCAGGGGCGCGATCTCTTCGTGCAGTGGGCGCGCGAGGCCGGCTGCAGCATCCGCGTCGATGCCATCGGCAACATCTTCGCGCGCCGCGCAGGCCTGGACGATGCGCTGCCGCCCGTGATGACGGGCAGCCACATCGACACCCAGCCCACGGGCGGCAAGTTCGACGGCAACTACGGCGTGCTGGCCGGGCTGGAGGTGCTGCGCACGCTCAACGATGGCGGCGTGCGCACGCGCGCCCCGTTGGAAGTGGCCGTGTGGACCAACGAGGAAGGCTCGCGCTTCGTGCCCGTGATGATGGGCTCGGGCGTGTTCGTCAATGCCTTCACGCTGGAGCATGCGCTGGCCCAGCGCGATGCCCAGGGCGTGAGCGTGGACGAGGCGCTGCGCGCCATCGGCTATGCCGGGCCGGCTGGCCCGGCGCCTGCGGTGGGCGCGTATTTCGAGGCCCATATCGAACAGGGCCCGGTGCTGGAAAACCATGAACGCGTGATCGGCGTGGTCAGCGCCGCGCTGGGCCAGCGCTGGTACGACGTCAGCGTGCAGGGCATGGAGGCCCATGCCGGCCCCACGCCCATGGAGCTGCGCCGCGACGCCCTGCTGGCCGCCAGCGACCTCGTGGCCGAGGTCAACCGCATCGCCCTGGACCGCCTGCCGCATGCGCGCGGCACCGTGGGATCGCTGGAGGTGTTTCCCAACTCGCGCAACGTGATCCCGGGCGGCGTCAAGCTCAGCGTGGACCTGCGCGCGCCGGACGACGGCCAGTTGCTGGACATGGATGCCGCACTGCGCGCGGCCTGCGAGCGCATTGCGGCCGCGCATGGCGTGACCGTTGGCGTGGAGCAGGTCGTCTACTTCCCGCCCCAGCCGTTCACGCCACACCTGGTGGAGGCCGTGCGCGCCAATGCCGCCGACCTGGGCTACAGCGCCATGGACGTGGTCAGCGGCGCAGGCCACGATGCCGTCTACCTGGCGCGCGTGGCGCCTGCCGCCATGATCTTCGTGCCCTGCGCCGACGGCATCAGCCACAACGAGATCGAGGATGCCGAGCCCGCCCACCTGGAGGCCGGCTGCAACGTGCTGCTGCGCGCCATGCTGGCGGCCGCGGGCGTGGTGCAGGCAGCGGACGGCGGGGTGCAGGCATGAAGATCCTGATCGCCCGGCTCAACCACGAGACCAATACCTTCTCGCCCGTGCCCACGCCCATCGAGGCGTTTGCGCCCACCTATGGCGAGGCCGCCTATTCGGCCAACAAGGGCATGCGCACGGCCATGGCCGCCTTCATCGACCTGGCCGAGGCGGCGGGCGCCACCCTGGTCACGCCGGTATCGGCCACCTCCAATCCCAGCGGCCCCGTGCATGCTGCCGCCTACGACGAACTCACTCGCCGCATCGTGGCGGCCGCGCCGGGCTGCGATGCCATCTTGCTGGACCTGCACGGCGCCATGGTGGCCGAGAACAGCGCCGACGGCGAAGGTGACCTGCTCGAACGCGTGCGCGCCGCCGCGCCCGGCGTGCCCGTTGGCGTGGCGCTGGACCTGCACGGCAACATCACCGAAAAAATGGTGGGCAATGCCGATGTGATGGTGGGCTTCAAGACCTATCCGCACATCGACATGTACGAGACCGGCGAGCACGCGGGCCGGCTGCTGCTGGACATGCTGGCCGGCCGCGCGCGCTACGCCGTGTGCTGGCACCGCCTGCCCCTGATGAGCCACACGCTGCGCAGCACCACGCTGGACGGCCCCATGCTGGACGCCGTGAACGCAGCGCGCGCCCTGGAAGCGGAGGGCCTGCCCGCGGTCTCGGTGTTCGGCGGCTTCTCGCTGGCCGACATCGCCGCGCCCTGCGTGAGCGTGGTCGCCACCTGCAGGACCGACGAGCGCGCGGCCACCCAGGCGAGCGTGGACGCGCTGGCCGCCCGGATCTGGCAGCGCCGCGCCGACTTCGTCTACCGCAGCGAGCCGCTGGCCGATTCGCTGCGCCGCGCCCAGGCCCTGGCCGAGGGAGCCGACCGCCCCGTGCTGCTGCTCGACCATGGCGACAACTGCATGTCCGGCGGCACCTGCGACACCATGGACGTGCTGCAGACCGCGCTGGAGCTGGGCCTGTCAGGCATTGCCGTGGGCCCGCTGTGCGACCCCGAAGCGGTTGCCTCGCTCACGGCGGCGGGCGAAGGCGCCGAGGTGGAGATCGCGCTGGGCAACAAGGTCTCGCTGGAACGCATCGGCCTGCACAAGCAGCCGCTGCGGCTGCGCGGCACGGTGCGCGCCGTCAGCGACGGCGCCTACACGGTCAGCGGCCCCATCTACACCGGCCAGCGCTGCCACATGGGCCGCACGGTCTGCCTGGACACGGGCGCAGCGCAGATCGTGATCACCGAGCAGACGCACGAGCCCTGGGACCTGGGCGTGTTCCACTGCGTGGGCATGGACCCGACGCGCTTTCGCTTCGTGCTGCTCAAGTCGCGCATGTATTGCCGGCCCGTCTTCGTGCCGCTGTCGGCCGGCCTGGTCGAGTGCGACAGCCCCGGCGTGACCACCTCGGACTATTCGCGCTTTCCGTTCGCCCGGGTCAGCCGCCCGGTGTTTCCGCTGGACGCCATCTGATGGACGCCATGTGATTGCCCGGCTTTGCGGCGCCGCGCAAGCAAAGACCGCCGCCGCCGCAGGACATTGGGCAACCAGGCATCACAACAGTTTCACAGCAGGGCCCGGCTATTGCCTGTCGGCCTACAATCGGTTCCCCCCTACCTCGGCCGACGGCACGCGGGCTGATCCGCGCGTGCGTTGGCCATGCCTTCGCTGGAGACGCTTGATGTCCGACAACACGGCCCCGACCCCTTCCGATAAACGTGCCCAGCTGCGCCGTGCCGCACTCGAATACCACGAGTTTCCCAAGCCCGGCAAGCTGACCATCGTGCCGACCAAGCCCATGGCCAACCAGCATGACCTGGCCCTGGCCTACTCGCCCGGCGTGGCAGCGCCCTGCGAAGAGATCGTCAAGGACCCGGCCGCCGCCTTCAAGTACACGGCGCGCGGCAACCTGGTGGCCGTGATCTCCAACGGCACCGCCGTGCTGGGCCTGGGCGACATCGGCGCGCTGGCCTCCAAGCCGGTGATGGAAGGCAAGGCCGTCCTGTTCAAGAAGTTCGCGGGCGTGGACGTCTTCGACATCGAGATCAACGAGAAGGACCCGCAAAAGCTGGTCGACGTGATCGCCGCGCTGGAGCCCACCTTCGGCGCCATCAATCTGGAAGACATCAAGGCGCCCGAGTGCTTCTTCGTGGAGCGCGAACTGCGCCGCCGCCTGAAGATCCCCGTCTTCCACGATGACCAGCACGGCACGGCCATCACCGTGGCTGCGGCCATGGTCAACGCGCTCAAGGTCGCGGGCAAGAAGATCGAGGAGGTCCGGCTCGTCGCCTCGGGCGCGGGCGCCGCTGCCCTGGCCTGCCTGAACCTGCTGCTCAAGGTCGGCCTGCGCCGGGAGAACGTGTTCGTCACCGACCTGGCCGGCGTGGTCTACGAAGGCCGCACCGAACTGATGGACGAGGACAAGGCCCAGTTCGCACGCGCCACCGAGCTGCGCACCCTGGGCCAGGTCATCGAAGGCGCCGACGTCTTCCTGGGCCTGTCCGCTGGCGGCGTGCTCAAGCAGGACATGGTGGTCAAGATGGCCGCGCGCCCGGTGATCTTCGCGCTGGCCAATCCCAACCCCGAAATCGTTCCCGAAGACGTCAAGGCCGTGCGCAGCGACGCCATCATCGCCACGGGCCGCTCGGACTATCCCAACCAGGTCAACAACGTCCTGTGCTTCCCGTACATCTTCCGCGGTGCGCTGGACTGCGGCGCGACCACCATCACCACCGAGATGGAAATCGCCACCGTCCACGCCATCGCCGAACTGGCCCAGGCCGAGCAGAGCGAGGAAGTGGCGGCAGCCTACGTGGGCGAGCAGCTGAGCTTCGGTCCTGAGTACCTGATCCCCAAGCCCTTCGATCCGCGCCTGATGATGAAGATCGCCTCGGCCGTGGCCCAGGCTGCCGCCGAATGCGGCGTGGCCCAGCGCCCGATCCAGGACATGGATGCCTACCGCGCCCATCTGCAGACCTTCGTCTACGCCTCGGGCACGATGATGAAGCCGCTGTTCGCCACGGCCAAGAAGGCCACCAAGAAGCGCGTGGCCTATGCCGAAGGCGAGGAAGAGCGCATCCTGCGCGCCGCGCAGATCGTGGTGGACGAGCGCATTGCGCGCCCCACGCTGATCGGTCGCCCGGCCATCATTGCCCAGCGCATCGAGAAGTTCGGCCTGCGCCTGAAGGAGGGCCAGGACTACGACGTGGTCAACGTCGAGCACGACGAGCGCTACCGCGACTTCTGGCAGACCTACCACCGCATGACCGAGCGCAAGGGCATCACCGTGCCCATCGCCAGGATCGAGATGCGCCGCCGCCTGACCCTGATCGGCTCCATGCTGCTGCACAAGGGCGAAGTGGACGGCCTGATCACCGGCACCTGGGGCCAGACATCGCACCACCTGCAGTACGTGGACCAGGTGATCGGCCGCCGCGCCGGCGTGCAGACCTATGCCTGCATGAACGGCCTGCTGCTGCCCGACCGCCAGGTCTTCCTGGTGGACACCCACGTCAACTACGACCCCACGGCCGAGCAGCTGGCCGAGATCACCATCATGGCCGCCGAGGAAATGATGCGCTTCGGCGTCAAGCCCAAGGCCGCCCTGCTGTCGCACTCCAACTACGGCTCCAGCAACCAGCCCAGCGCCGTCAAGATGCGCCAGACCCTGGAGCTGCTGCGCGAGCAGGCCCCCTGGCTGGAAGTGGACGGCGAGATGCACGGCGACGTGGCCCTGGACGGCAAGGCCCGCGCCCAGCTCATGCCCAACAGCACGCTGCTGGGCAATGCCAACCTGCTGGTCATGCCCAACATCGACGCGGCCAACATCAGCTACAACCTGCTCAAGCAGGCCGCTGGCGGCGGCATTGCCATCGGCCCCGTGCTGCTGGGCGCCGCCCGTCCCGTGCACATCCTCACGCCGAGCACGACGGTGCGCCGCATCGTCAACATGACGGCGCTGACGGTGGCGGACGCTAACGCTAACCGTTAAGCACCCCCTGAGCGGCTTCGCCGCTTCCCCCGTGTGCACGGCGCCCTCTCTCGCTTCGCGGGAGGGGGACGACACCCTCGCTGCGGGGCGGCCCTTGCTCGGTGTCCCTCGTTTTGGCCGCGCGCGTTTTTGAGACAACGGGCGGCATTTGCATTGAATGGAAGGCAACTCAGGCGCAGAGTTGCCTTCTCACTGTTCAATCCCCAGACATTTCCTCGGTCAAGCTGCCTGTTTTTTAGGCAGAACTTGCATTTTGAGGGGTGTTCCGTCACACTAGCGGGTCGAGATTTCAGGGCTTCCCTGGATTTCTGAAAGGTGTAGTTGATGCTGAAGGCAGCCGCCGCCAAGGCGTACCAGTCCGGTCTAGCGCTCATCGTCGGGGCCGCCTTTGTGCTGTCGCCCTCGCTCGCTGATGCGCGCCGCTCGGCGCCCGAGAGCGCGGATTCGACGGCGGCCATGGCCACCGTCACCCTGTCAGAGCTGCCGCGCGAAGGCCGTTCCACCTATACGCTGATCCTGCGCGGCGGGCCTTTTGCCCACGACAAGGACGGCACGGTGTTCGGCAACCGCGAGCGCATCCTGCCGCGCCAGTCGCGCGGCTACTACCGTGAGTACACGGTGCGCACGCCCGGCTCGCGTGACCGCGGAGCCCGCCGCATCGTCTGCGGCGGAGAGCCACAGCAGCCCGATGCCTGCTACTACACCAGCGACCACTACAGCAGCTTTCGCAAGATCATCGAATGACCTCGACCCAGTCTTTGCAGCCAGTTCGACCCTCCGCGTCCGACGCAGTGCGCTGGCAGGGGTCTGCATTTCATCCACAGCCCGGGGACGCCGCAGGCCACGTGCCCGTACCCGCAGGCCACATCCACGTTAGAGAAAGAGCCACGGAGATGGATGCACCACTTCGTAAGATCCCGGACACCCCTTTGCGGAACGTGCGCGCCAACATCGTGCAGTCCATCCGCGCCTACAGGGTGGAGGATCTGCAACAGGCGGCCGAGACGCTGGGGTGCCATTTCCTGTATGCCAACCTGGCCCATGCGCAGACCAAGGCCGACATCCTGGAGCTGCTGGCCACGCAGTTCTTCTTCCCCGCGCATTTCGGCAAGAACTTCGACGCGCTCTACGACTGCCTGACCGACCCCATCCACAAGGCCGGCCCGCAGCCGGGCTTTGTGCTCGTGCTCGACCAGATCCCGACCACGCCCAAGTTCGACAAGGAAGTGCGCGAGCAGCTGCTGGACAGCTTCCGCGACGCGGCCGAGTACTGGGCCGAGCGCAAGATCCCGTTCCGCTGCTTCTACTCTTTCCTGTAAGAGCCGCACATTGATAGCACGGCGCCAGCGTCCCATGCGGGCGCTGGCGCCGTGCGCCACCTGCGTCTAGCTGCGCGTGAACCGGGCTGCAAGTGCCTCGTACTCGGACACCGGCACTTCCTCGGCGCGGCGCTGCAGGTCGAACTCCCCGTCAAAGCCCTTGGCTTCCAGCCAGCGCCCCAGCGTGTTGCGCAGGATCTTGCGCCGCTGGCTGAAGGCCACCTGCACCATCTCCTCCAGCAGCTTCGCGTCCAGGGCCGCCGGCGCCTCGCGCGGGACCATGCGCACGACGGCGCTGTCCACCTTGGGCGGCGGATTGAAGCTCTCGGGCGGCACGTACAGCACGCTCTCCATCGCATAGCGCCACTGCAGCATGACCGTCAGCCGCCCATAGGCGGCCGTGGCCGGAGAGGCCACCATGCGGTCGATGACCTCCTTTTGCAGCATGAAGTGCTGGTCCTCGACCACGTCCACCTGCTCGAGCAGGTGAAAGAGGATGGGGCTGGAGATGTTGTAGGGCAGGTTGCCCGCAATGCGCAGCTTGGGCACGCCCAGGCGCGCAGCGATGGCGCGAAAGTCCACCTTGAGCACGTCGGACTCGACCACGTCGAGCTGCTCGTGCAGGCGCAGGCGCACGGCCAGGTCGCGGTCCAGTTCGATCACGGTGAGCCGGCCCAGGCGCTCGACCAGGGGCTGGGTCAGGGCCATCAGGCCCGGACCGATCTCGACCATGGACTGGCCCGGCCGGGGATCGATGGCACGCACGATGCCGTCGATGATGCCGCCATCGGTCAGGAAGTTCTGGCCGAAGCGTTTGCGAGGAATGTGTTTCATAGAAAAAGCAAGGCGGTGCGCCATGGCACCGCCTTCCATTGTGGACTGCCGCAGCCATGGCTGCTTGGGGGGTGTCTTATTGCGGGGGCTCGCGGTACTCGACGTAGGCGCGGCCACGCAGCTCCTGCAGCCAGGTCTGGTAGTCGGTTTCGAGCTTGCGCTCGCGCACCACGTTGCGCACCATGTCGCGCTGCTCGCGCGGCGTCAGCGCGGCCTGGCGGCGCTCGATGAGCTGGATCAGGTGCACACCGAAGCGCGAGACCAGCGGGTCGCTGACCTGCCCGGGCTGCAGCGCATTGAGCACCTGCTCGAACTCGGGCACGAACTGGCCGGGCGAGGCCCAGCCCAGATCGCCGCCGTTGCGCGCGCTGCCGTCCTGCGAGAACTCGCGGGCCAGCGATTCGAAGCTGGCCTGGCCGCTGTCCACGCGGCGCTTGTAGTCGGCCAGGCGCTTGGCGGCATCGGCCTCGGTCATCTGGTCGCCGATGCGCAGCAGGATGTGGCGCGCATGGTTTTGCGTGACCACGGAAGGCATGCCGGCCTGCGACTTCTCCAGCACCTTGAGCACGTGAAAGCCCGCGCCCGAACGGAAGGGGCCGACGATGCCGCCCTGCGGCGTCTGGCCCACGGCCTTGGTGAACAGTTCGGGGTAGCGGTCCAGCGGGCGCATGCCCATGGCGCCGCCGCCCTGGCCGTCGGGCACATCGGAGAACTCCTTGACCACGGCCAGGAAGTCGCCTTGCGTGCGGGCCGCCTCGGCGGCCTGCTTGGCGCGGGCTTCGCGCTCGGCCACTTCGGCGGGGCTGGCATCCTCGCGCACGGCGATCAGGATGTGGCCCAGGTTCACGGCCGCCGGCGCCTTGTCGGCGCCGCCGCTGCGCTGCTCGGCCAGGTAGCGGTCGATGTCGGCTTCGGTCACGCGCACGCGGCCGTCCACATCGCGCTCGCGCAGGCGCTGCAGCGTGATCTGGCGGCGCAATTCTTCGCGGAACTGCTTTTCGTTCACGCCCTCGGCCCGCAGGCGTGACTGCAGGCCGGCCTTGTCCAGGCCGTTTTGCCGCGCCACATTGGTCAGCGCCTGGTCCACGGCGTAGTCATCCACGCGCAGGCCCGTGTCCTTGGCTTCCTGCAGCTGGGCCTTTTCCACGATCAGCCGCTCCAGCACCTCGCGGGCCAGCAGCGCCTCGGGCGGCATCTGGCCGCCCTGCTCGGCAATGTTCTGCGCCACGCGCGCCATGCGGGCCCGCACCTCGTTGTTGGTCACGGGCTCGGAGTTGACCACGGCCACGATGTAGTCGGCCGAGCGCACGCCGGCATTGCCGCCGCGATCACGCGACAAGGGCTGGTTGGTGGCGTCCAGCGCGCGCGAGACGGAGGCATCGCCGGCCTGGGGCGCCCTGGACTGGCCCGGAACACGCAGGCCTTGCGCCTGGGCTGTGGTGGCCAGCAAGGCCAGCGCCACAGCGGCCGCTGCGCAGCAATGGGTCTGGGAAAGAAAACGCATGGGAGAGATGCCTTGCAAAAAGCGTGTTTGGAGCCTTGGCTCTAATCGTAATTGGTGAAGCGGCTGGGCGGCGTCACCGACTCGCGCAGGTACTGGTAGCGCGGCACATTCTGCTTGAGGCTGCGCTGCGGGTCGGCACCCAGGCTCAGCCGCGAGAAGCCTACGAACTCGATCTGGAACAGCAGCCGGGTGTTGGACTGGGTGATGGAGCTTTGCAGGCGCTCCAGCACCACGCGGCCAATCCAGCAGCAGCCGTCGTACTCCAGCCCGACCACGGTATCGACGAGCTTGCGGTCCTTCAGGCTGTAGTTCAGCCGGCCCACCGTGTACCAGCGGCCGCCGCCCTGGCCACGGCCGGCACCCAGGTCACGGCCCTTGTCGCCCCAGAGGTCGTTGATGGGCCATTGCCAGCCCACATCGACCAGCTTGCTGGCATCGGTGCGTGCCACGGTGTCGTACTGGGTACGGTAGGCCACGTTCACCGTGCGGTAGGAGCTGGGGCTGTAGCGCGCGCCGAAGGTGGTGCGCACCGGGCGGTTCAGGTCGCGGTTGTACTGGGTCGTGCCTTCGGTGGACCAGGCATCGGTCCAGTTGATGGCCGCACCCAGCAGCACGTCGGACAGCCGGCTGGTGGCAGGCACCTCGCCGGGCAGGATGACCTTCTGGTCGGAGAAACGCACGCGCTGCGCAATGCCGAAGCGCGCCTTCTCCGCGCCCGTGGCCCCGTCGATCAGGCGTGTGGTCGCGCCCAGGGTCAGCAGGTGGTTGTCGGCAATGCGGTCCTGGCCGTTGTAGTCGTTTTCGGAGTAGATGCTCGCGAAGTTGAAGTCGTTGCGCGCCGTGTCGTACAGCGGCAGAAAGCTCTGGTCGCGGTAGGGCGTGTAGGTGTAGAAGGCGCGCGGCTCGAAGGTCTGCAGCAGCTGGCGGCCGAACAGCGTGGTGTCGCGCTCGAACACCAGGCCGCTGTCCACACTGACCGTGGGCAGCGTGCGCGAGGCATTGCGGCTGCCGTTGCTCATCAGGCGGTCCACCTGGTAGTTGCTGGTGTGCAACTGGATCCTGGGCGTGATGAAGGCGCCCGGCGACAGGAAGGGACGGCTCAGCTGCGCCTGCATGTAGCTGCGCTGGCCGTTGTTGTAGGTCATGCCGGCCAGGGGCTTGTCGATCTCGAAGCGCGTGGTGTCGGCCACGAAGCTGAAGTCCAGGCCGTGCGGCAGGTCCAGCGGCGTGTAGCGCCATTGCAGCTGCGGCTTCATGCCGTAGGGCGGGGCAATGGGCGCCGATGCGTCCTGCATGGTCTGCCAGTACAGGGTGCGCAGGGTCAGCACCCCGTCGCCACGCGCCCAGGACAGGTTCACGTCGCTGGGCAGCAGGCGCTCGCGCAGCGTACGGGCGGCCAGCGGGAAATCACGCCAGTAGTTGTCGTCGCTGACGCGGTTGAGGTTCATGTTCAACCCCAGGCCGCCGATGGGCGAGTTGATGACGCCCCGGTGCTGCAGCGAGTAGGCCCAGCGGTCACGGTCGCGCTGGCGGTCGCCCGGCATGTAGGCCGCGTAGGCCTCGCCCGAATAGGTGGGCTCCAGATAGCGGAACTGGGCGCCCAGGTTGACGCCGCGCTTGCTCATGACCGAGGGATACAGGGTCATGTCGCGGTTGGGCGCGAGGTTCCAGTAGTAGGGCTGCGTGTATTCGATGCCGCTGAGCTTGTCCAGGCCCATGGTGGGGGGCAGCAGGCCCGACTTGCGCTTGTCCGACAGCGGAAAGCTCATGCGCGGCACGGGCAGCACGGTCACGCCCTTGAACTGCAGGGCCGCGCCTTCGGCCACGCCGACTTCCTCGGCCATGTCGATGTGCAAGGTCCGGGCGCGCAGCATCCAGGCCGGCTGCCAGGTGGCTTCGTCATCGCGCTGGCAGGTGGTGTAGGTCGCGTCATGGACCACGGCATGGTCGCGGTCGATGAAGTCCACGCGCGAGGATTTGCCGTAGGCCCCGTTGGCCAGGAAGCGGTAGCCGGCGTTGTCGAAAAAGCCCTTGAAGGCATCGACCTGCAGGTCCAGCTGCGAGCCTTCGTAGACATTGCCGGCCTGGTTGATGTGCACGGCGCCCGAGGCATTGACGCGGTCGTCGGGCACCTGATATTCGAGCCGGTCGGCGCGGATCATGGTGTCGCCGCGGCGCAGTTCGGCATTGCCCTCGATCACCGCATTGATGTCCGGCTGGCCGCTGAGCGCGTCACCGCGCACGTAGACGGGCTGCTGGGAGCGGACCGCCTCAGGGTAGGTTTCCTGCATCAGCGTGCTGGGGCGCAGCGGGCGCACCTGCTGCAGCCGGCCTTCATCGGCCGCAGCGGGCTGGGCCTGGGCCAGCGTCGAGCCACCGGCCCATGCGAGAGCCACAAGCCAGGCCAGCGGGCGTACAGCGGGGCGCGCGGGCGCGCGGGCAGCCAGCGGATCGGGGAGCGGCGGTCGGAGGTACACGGTGGTCAACAGCGGCGGGTGGACAAAGGCGCAAGCCTAGCATCACCGCCGGGCATTCGCCGGGGTGGCGGTTTGTAGAATCGCGATTATCCATGAGCCATCCAAACACCCCCACGGCCGGCGTTGTCTGGGCCGACCCCGCCCGCCATGCCGCCTTCGACGCCTGGCTGGCCCCGCTGTCCGCCCGCCACGCGCTGCGCCCCGAAACCCTGCGCCCTGCCTCGGCCGATGCCAGCTTTCGCCGCTATCTGCGCCTGGACACCGCCGCCGGCGCCAGCCTCATCGTCATGGATGCACCGCCGGACAAGGAAGACTGCGCGCCCTTCGCCAAGGTGCAGGCGCTGATGGCCTCGGCCGGCCTGGCCGTGCCGCAGATCCTGGACTGGGACGCCGTGCACGGCTTCATGCTGCTGTCCGACCTGGGCGGCCACACCGTCATCGAGGCGCTGGACCCGGAAAAGCCCCAGGACGCGGAAGCCTGGTACCGCTCGGCGCTGGAGGTGCTGCTGGCCTGGCAGACCGCCTCGCGCCCCGACGTGCTGCCCGCCTATGACGGCGCCCTGCTGCGCCGCGAACTGCAACTGTTCCCCGACTGGTACATCGCGCGCCACCGCGAGACCGTGCTCGACGACAGGCAGCAGGCCACGCTGGCCAAGGCCTTCGACCAGATCGTGGCCCACAACCTGGCGGCACCCAGCGTCTTCGTGCACCGCGACTTCATGACGCGCAATCTCATGCAGCCCGTGACCGCCAGCGGCCCGCTGGGCGTGCTGGACTTCCAGGATGCGGTCTACGGCCCGGTGACCTATGACATCGCCAGCCTGCTGCGCGATGCCTTCATCAGTTGGGAAGAGGACTTTGTCATCGACATTACCGTGCGTTACTGGGAAAAGGCACGCAAGTCGGGATTGGTGGGCGCGCGCAGCCAAAGCGGCTGGGGCGACGATTTCGGCGAGTTCTACCGTGGCGTGGAATGGATGGGGCTGCAGCGCCACCTCAAGGTGGCCGGCATCTTTGCACGGCTGACACTGCGAGACGGCAAGCCCCGCTACCTGGCGGATACGCCGCGCTTCATCCACTACATCCGCGCCACCTGCAGCCGCTACCGCGAGCTGACGCCGCTGCTGCGCCTGGTGGACCAGATCGAGAACATCCAGCCCCAGGTGGGCTGGGCCTACGGGCGCGTTTGAGGACAGGTACGCCATGCCACGCTTTCACTGCCCCATCGCGCTGCACAGCGGCGACGACATCGAACTGCCGCCCGGCGCGGCCCGCCATGTGCAGGTGCTGCGCCTGCAGCCCGGCGACGGCATCACCCTCTTTCAGGGCCGTGCCGGCGAGGGCTTCAGCGGCGGCGAGTTCGAGGCCACCGTGCTGCGCATGGGCCGCAGCGACGTGGCCGTGCGCATAGGCGCGCACCACGCCGTGGAACGCGAACCGCTGCGCCCCGTGCACCTGCTGGCAGGCATCACGGCCAACGAACGCATGGACTGGCTGGTGGAGAAGGCCGCCGAGCTGGGCGCCGCCAGCATCACGCCGCTGGTGGCCGAGCGCAGCGTGCTCAAGCTCAAGGGCGAGCGCGCCGAGAAAAAGCTGGCGCACTGGCAGGCCGTGGCCGTGTCGGCCTGCGAGCAGTGCACACGCAACCGCGTGCCGCCGCTGCATGCGCCCACCGACCTGCAAGACTGGCTGGAGGGCGGCGCGAAACAGCTGCCGCCCGGCACGCTGCGGCTGCTGCTGTCGCTGGGCGAGGGAACCCGGCCGCTGGGCGAGATCGTGGACGCCACGGCCGAGGATACGCCCGTGGTCTTTCTATCGGGCCCCGAAGGGGGCCTCTCTCCGGCCGAAGAGGCCCTGGCCCGCGCCCAGGGTTTCGTGCCCGTCACGCTGGGTCCACGCGTTCTGCGCGCGGAAACCGCGCCCTTGGCCGCGCTGGCGGCGCTCACGCTGGACTGAACCGGCCCAGCCACTGCCGCAGCCTTGCGAACACGGGCGCGGCGAAGGCATCGCTTTCGTTGAACAGCTCGTGGTAGGCGCCGTCAAAGCACTGCGCCTGCACCACGGCCGGCGGCGCACGGTCGGAAAAGGCCTGGCTGCCGGCCGGCGCCACCAGCCTGTCGTCCCCTGCCCACAGCAACAGGCTGGGCACACTCCAGCTGCCCGCACGGGCCAGCACCTGCGGGCCGCCCTGCGCCAGAAAGCGCGCCAGCCGTGCGCTGATGCGGTCGTGGCACAGCGGATCGGCGCGGTAGGCATCGCAGACCGCCACGTCATGCGAGAGATACGGAATCTGCAGGCCGTTGGACACGCGCAGATCGGGCAGCAGGCGCGGCAGCGTGCCAACGAGCAATTTCTGGATCGGCGACAGGCCCACATCGAGGGCTGGCGAGGACAGCACCAGCGCATCGACAGGCCGGATGGCCCGGGCCACGAACAGCGCCGCCACCAGGCCGCCCAGGCTGTGGCCCAACAGCACCAGCGGCTGGCCGGCCGGTTGCCGGGCGCGCGTGTCATCCACCACGGCCGCCAGGTCGTCCAGAAGCCGGTTGTCGCCCGTCAGGCCACCGCGCGGCCCTGCCGAGCGTCCGTGGCCATATTGGTCGTAGCCGCGTACGGCATAGCCCCAGGCATTGAGCCGCTGGGCCAGCGCCGCATAGCGGCCGATGTGCTCGCCCAGGCCGTGCACCAGCAGCACGGTGGCGCGCGCCGGGCCCTCGTCCACGGGCCAGTCGCGCAGTGACAGCTCGGCGCCGTCGCTGGACGCAAGGCGCGTGACCTGGCCTTGCGAGGCAGATGCAGGAACGGGTGCGGGGGCAGACGCTGCCATCACGCCACGCCGGCAGTGCCGGCACCGGCTTCGGAAGCTGCCTGCGTCCCGGCCATGGCGGCGATCACCTGGGCCACGGCGGCCGTGAGCTTCTTGGCATAGGGCACGTGCAGGAATTCATTGGGACCGTGGGCGTTGCTCTTGGGGCCGAGCACGCCGCAGACCATCATCTGGGCCTTGGGAAAGCCCTGGCTGAGCATGTTCATCAGCGGAATCGTGCCGCCCTGCCCGATGTAGCCGCAGGAAGCGCCGAAATGCGCCTGGCTGGCGGCGTTGAGCGCGTCCTCGAACCAGCCGTCCATGGCTGGCGCATTCCAGCCGCTGGCACCCGACAGCCCTTGCCAGGTCACACGGGCCTGGTAGGGCGCGTTGTCCTCCAGCAGCGCCTTCATCTCCTGCACGCAGGCGGCGGCATCGACCAGGGGCGGCAGGCGCAGGCTGAGCTTGAAGGCCGTGTAGGGCCGCAGCACGTTGCCGGCATCCTGCAGCGCGGGCAGGCCCTCTGCGCCTGTGACACTCAGCGTGGGCTCCCAGGTGCGCTTGACCAGCGCCTGCACCGGGTCGGTGGTGGTGGGCAGGGCAAACAGCGTGGAGCCGCCGCAGTCGTAGTGCGCCCAGGGAAAGCGCGCATAGGTCTCCTCGCCGAGGATGGCCGCCGTGGCGCGCATCTGGGCCATGCGGTCGGCCGGGACCTCGCAGTGGAAGCTGGCGGGCAGCAGGCGCCCGGTCTTGCTGTCCTCCAGACGGTCCAGCACCTGGCGCAGGATGCGGAAGGACGACGGCACGACGCCCGAGGCATCGCCCGAGTGCACGCCCTCGGTGAGGATCTCCACCTTCAGCGTGCCGCTGGCCATGCCGCGCAGGCTGGTGGTCAGCCACAGCTGGTCGTAGTTGCCGGCGCCGCTGTCCAGGCAGATCACCAGGCCCACATCGCCCAGGCGCGGACGCAGGGCATCGACATAGGGCAGCAGGTCGCGCGAGCCGCTTTCCTCGCAGGTCTCGATCAGGCCCAGGATGCGCGGGTGCGGCACGCCCTGGCGCTTGAGCTCCTGCACGGCCGCGATGCTGGCGTAGACCGCATAGCCGTCGTCGGCGCCGCCACGGCCATAGAGCTTGCCGTTCTCGTACTTGGGCGTCCACGGACCCAGGTCGCTGCGCCAGCCGTCGAACTCGGGCTGCTTGTCCAGATGGCCGTACATCAGCACCGTGGGGCTGGAGGCCGCCTTGTCCTGCGTGCCTTCCACCTCGAAGAACAGCACCGGCGTGCGGCCCGGCTGGCGCACGATCTCCAGCGTCAGGCCGGCCACCTTCTGCGCCTGCACCCAGTCGGCCGCATTGCGCAGCACGGTCTCCAGGTGGCCCTGTTGCTCCCAGTCGGGCGCGAACATGGGCGACTTGGCGGGAATGGCGATGTACTCGGTCAGCGCCGGGACGATGCGCTCGTCCCAGGAGCGGCTGATCCGGTCCAGCGCGGCTGCGGGCTGCAGCAGTTGTGAAGGAGTGCGTGCATTCATGGTGGGTCCTCGTGTCAGGGATGGGCGCACCGTTC
The DNA here is from genome assembly GCF_043104705.1 of Delftia sp. WSY_10. NCBI lineage: Bacteria > Pseudomonadati > Pseudomonadota > Betaproteobacteria > Burkholderiales > Comamonadaceae > Delftia > Delftia sp. WSY_10. Next base: position 56,389 of record NZ_JBICKY010000019.1, read on the forward strand.
GAGCGAAGCCAGCGCCGCGATCCGGTCATTGTGCGCCAACGCCATGCAGACCATGAGAGCCCGGCGCCAGCGACTACGATCACGCCCCATGTATATCGGAGAACTCGCCCGACGCGCCGGCTGCTCGCCCAAGGCCGTCAGGCTCTATGAATCACGGGGCCTGCTCGGTGCCGTGGCGCGGGCAGGCAGCTACCGCGTGTATGGACAGCAGGATCTGGTGCTGGTGCAGCGCATCCGCCAGGCGCTTGGGCTGGGCTTTCGACTCGACGAGCTGCATGGCCTGCAGCGCCTGGACCACGCCGACAGCTGGGACGCGCTGGCCCGGCTGCTGCGCGGCCGCCGCGAGCAGGTGCAGGCGCAGATGCAGCACCTTCAGGGACTGCAGACGCAGCTGGCCGCACTGGAGCGTGAGCTGCTCGAATGCCACCTGGAGCCGGCGGATTCCAGAGAACGCGCCTGCGAAACCGCCATGGCTTGATCCAGGGTCTTGACCCTGCCCCTTGGGGCAAGGCGAACATGGCCGCCATGTCTCCAAGCACCACGCACCCCCATCATCCCCAGCGCATCCTGATCATCCTCGGCCACCCGTCGGCCGGCAGCCTGTGCGCCGGCCTGGCCGATGCCTACGCCCAGGGCGCACGCGACAGCGGTGCCCAAGTGCGCACACTGCGCCTGGGCGAACTGGAATTCGACCCGCTGCTGCGCGCCGGCTATCGCCAGGATCAGCCCCTGGAGCCTGACCTGCAGCAGGCCCAGGCCGACATCCTGTGGGCCAGCCACCTGGCCTGGGTCTATCCGACCTGGTGGGGCGGCCTGCCGGCCTTGCTCAAGGGCTTCATCGACCGCATCTTTCTGCCGGGCTTCGCCTTCAAGTACCGCAAGGGCTCGATGCTGTGGGACCGGCTGCTGGCCGGCCGCACCGCCGATCTGCTGGTGAGCATGGATTCCCCGCCCTGGTATTACCGCTGGCTGGCGCACATGCCGGGCCATCACCAGATGCGCCGTGCCATCCTGGAGTTCAGCGGCATCCGGCCCGTGCGCATACACAGTTTCGGACCCGTGCTCGGCGCCGATGCCGCACGCCGCCAGCAGTGGCTGGAGCAGGCGCAGGCAGCGGGCCGGCGCACGGCAGCACGTCCGGTCAAGGCCGCGACTTGAGCAATGCGTCAATGGCGGCTCGCCCCACCGACGGGTCGTCGGTGAAGATGCCATCGATGCCCGTGCGCAGGAAATCGTCCATGTCGGCGCGCGCATTGCCACGCCGGGCGCCGTCCTGTGCGGGCGGAGATTTCAGGCTCAGGGGAAGGAAGGCGTTCTCGGGCCGCAGCGTCCAGGGATGGACCAGCAGCCCCGCGCGATGGGCATCGGCCACCAGCGCAGTGGGCGCGGCATTCGCACCCTGCACCACGGGGATCACCATGCTTTTGCTCGGCCCTATGCCGTTGGCGTAGCGCGCAATCTCGGCCAGGCCTGCGGGCGTGACCATGTCGGCATAGCCGGGGCCCGTGCCGCGTGCCACGCTGTCATAGGGCTTGCCCTTGGGCGCCAGCAACTGCACCAGGCGCAGGCTGCTGCGCGCACGGATCCAGCGCAGGTTCTCGACCTCGAAGGACTGCACGAACACCGGCGCCTGCGCATGGTTCCAGCCGTTGTCCGCGAGCAGCTTGAGCAGCGCGGGCTCCAGCGGCAGGCCGATGGACTGGAAGTAGCTCGGGTGCTTGGTCTCGGGATAGATGCCGATGGTACGGCTCGTGCGTGCGCTCTCGGCTCGGGCCAGGTCGATGACCTCCTGCAGCGTGGGCACCTCGAAACGGTCATTGAACTGCACATTCGCCGGGCGGATCGCCGGAATGCGTTCGCGCGCACGCAGCGTCTTCAACTCGGCCAGCGTGAAATCCTCCACGAACCAGCCCGTGATCGCCTGCCCGTCGATGGTTTTGGTGGTCTTGCGCGCCGCGAACTCGGGGCGGTCGGCCACATTGGTCGTGGCCTCCTTGAGGCTGCCGTCGGCCGCCAGGATGGCGATGGCGTTCTCATGCCGCGCCACCAGCACGCCATCGCGCGTGATGACCAGGTCGGGCTCGATGAAGTCGGCGCCCGCGCGTATGGCCTCGCGGTATGCCTCCAGCGTGTGCTCTGGCCGCAGCGCCGATGCGCCGCGATGGGCGATCAGCGCGGGCCGGGGCGGCCAGTCGGCAGCGGCATCGCTTCGGGCGGGCGCCTGCGGTGCGGCGCAGCCGGCCACCAGCAGGCCGGCGGCCGCGCCGGCCAGGGCCAGCGCGCGGCGGCGTGGGAGGTTGTCCATGTCTGTCTCCGGGGTCTCGGGGCATTCGATTGTGCGCGCCGGGGATGACACGGGCATGGCCCGCCTGCGCTCAGGCGTGCTCGAAATGGAAGACCGCCGTGCCCGCCATGAGATTGGGCAGGGTACGCACGCTGCGGCCATCCTGCAGGCCGAAGGAGTCCAGTATGCGCAGCCGGTTCCGGGTGGCCAGCACCTCGAAGTCCTTGTAGGTGCCCACGCGGATGTTGGGCGTGTCATACCACTGGTAGGGCAGGCGCCGCGTCACCGGCATGCGCCCGCGCAGCACGGACAGGCGGTTGGGCCAGTGCGCGAAGTTGGGGAAGGCGACGATGCCCGCGCGCCCTATGCGCGCCGTCTCCTGCAGCATGGTCTCGGCATTGCGCAGATGCTGCAGCGTATCGATCTGCAGCACCACGTCGAAGCTGTTGTCCTGGAAGATGGCCAGGCCGTCCTCCAGGTTCAGCTGCAGCACGTTCACGCCCCGGCGCACGCAGGCCAGCACGTTGGCGTCATCCAGCTCCACGCCGTAGCCGGTGCAGCCACGCTCGCGCTGAAGGTGCGACAGCAGGGCGCCATCGCCGCAGCCCAGGTCGAGCACACGCGAGCCCTTGGGGATCAGGCGCGCAATCGCCTGCATGGTGTTCAGCTCGGTCATGCGGCCTCCTTGGCGGCTGTCGTGGTTTCCTGGGCGATGCCGTCGAAGTAGGAGCGCATCACGTTCATGTAGCGGGGGTCGTCGAGCAGGAAGGCGTCATGGCCGTGGGGCGCGTCGATCTCGGCATAGCTGACGTCGCGGTTGTTCTCCAGCAGCGACTTCACGATCTCGCGGCTGCGTGCGGGCGCGAAGCGCCAGTCGGTGGTGAAGCTGACCAGCAAAAAGCCGGCCTTGGCCACCGACAGCGCCTGGGTCAGGTCGCCGCCATGCGTGCGCGCCGGGTCGAAATAGTCGAGCGCGCGCGTGATCAGCAGGTAGGTGTTGGCGTCGAAGTAGCTGCTGAACTTCTCGCCCTGGTAGCGCAGGTAGCTCTCGATCTGGAACTCCACGTCCTGCGTGCTGTACTTCAGGTCCAGGCCCTCCCTCAGCTGGCGGCCGAACTTCTGGTTCATCACGTCGTCGCTCAGGTAGGTGATGTGGCCGATCATGCGGGCGATGCGCAGGCCGCGCGCCGGCACCACGCCATGCTCGTAGAAATGCCCGCCATGGAAATCCGGATCGGTGACGATGGCGCGCCGCGCCACCTCGTTGAAGGCGATGTTCTCCGCATTGAGGTTGGGCGCGCTGGCCACGACCACGGCATGGCGCATGCGGTCCGGATGGCGCAGCGACCAGGACAGCGCCTGCATGCCGCCCAGGCTGCCGCCCAGCACCGCGGCCAGCTGCGCTATGCCCAGCCGGTCCAGCAGCCGGGCCTGGGCGTCCACCCAATCCTCCACGGTGACCACGGGAAAGTCGGCGCCATAGATCCTGCCGGTGTCCGGATGCGCGTGCATGGGGCCCGTGGAGCCAAAGCACGAGCCCAGGTTGTTCACGCCGATCACGAAGAACCGGTTCGTGTCCACGGGCTTGCCGGGGCCGATCATGTTGTCCCACCAGCCCTCGCTCTTGGGCTGGCCCTCGTACACGCCGGCCACATGGTGGGAGGCGTTGAGCGCATGGCAGACCAGCACGGCATTGCTGCGGTCGGCGTTGAGCTGCCCGTAGGTCTCGTAGGCGAGGTCGTAGTCACGGATCGAGCCGCCGCCCTGCAGCGGCAGCGGCTCGTCGAAGTGCATGGATTGTGGTGTGGCGATGAAGGACATGAAAAAACCCGGCATCGCTAAAAACGAGGCCGGGTTCTCTGGTGTCGTCTTTAGCTGGATTTATAAAGCGCCCGCAAGCAGAAGCAAATCGGCGCATGAAGAATCATTATGCCAAAACGCCTGCCCCCGGAAGGAACAGGGCCAGCACGCCCAGCACCAGGAAGATCACGGCCGAGATCACATGCACCAGCCGGATGGGCACGCGCTTGACCAGCTTGTCGCCCAGCCACACCACGGGAGCGTTGGCCAGCATCATGCCCAGCGTGGTGCCGGCCACCACCCACAGGTAGGCGTTGTACTTGGCCGCCAGCATCACGGTGGCAATCTGCGTCTTGTCGCCCATCTCGGCCAGGAAGAAGGCCACCAGCGTCGTGCCGAAGACGCCCCAGCGCGAATGCCCGGAGACCTCGTCCTCGTCGAGCTTGTCGGGGATCAGCATCCAGACCGCCATGGCGATGAAGGACAGGCCAAGAATCCAGCGCATGGCGTTCTCGCCAAGATAGCTGGTGATCCAGGCGCCCACGGCACCGGCCAGCGCATGGTTGACCAGCGTGGCCACGAAAATGCCCGCCACGATGGGCCAGGGTTTGCGAAAACGCGCGGCGAGCACCAGCGACAGCAGCTGGGTCTTGTCCCCCATCTCGGCAAGCGCGACGACGGAGGTTGAAATCAGGAAGGCTTCCATGGTGTGGGGATTTATCCGGCCGGATAGAGCACGCATTGACCACGCTCCGACTCCGGCCTTTGGATCGGTGCGCGGTCAATGGTCTCGATCGGTCACACGCAGCATTGCACTGCGCGCCGCATACGCCATAGGCCAGCGAAGGCCCAAGTTTGTTGACGCATGCATCCGGCTGCTGAGCCGAACGATCTACTCCCCAAAGACTGAGCCGGCGATCATAGCAGCCCTCAGATCTGCATGCCGGCCCCCACTGCCGCCAAGGCACTTGCTTATGCGCTGCCGCAATTTCAGGGTAACTCCCAGGGGCATTCTGTGGCGGGCACGACGAATTTTTGCGAAACAGTAATAACGTGCGAAAACTTCTGCCACATAATGGGCGAGCTTTCGTTCGGGCTTCGGCTCAATGAGTGCTAGTGCGTTTGCGTCTCTAACGTTGTCATCCCGTGTTGACTCCCTAGGGCTCCATCGCGTTTTCCAGTTTTTTCAGGAGTCCTCCATGGGCAACAAGCTTTACGTCGGCAACCTGCCGTACACCTTCCGTGACAGCGATCTGGAGCAAGCCTTCAGCGAATTCGGCGCCGTTAACAGCGCCAAGGTAATGATGGAGCGCGACACCGGCCGTTCCAAGGGTTTCGGCTTCGTCGAAATGGGCAGCGATGCCGAAGCACAAGCTGCTATCCAAGGCCTGCACGGCCAAAACCGCGGCGGCCGTGACCTGGTGGTCAACGAAGCCCGCCCGATGGAGCCCCGCGCTCCCCGTAGCGGCGGCTTCGGCGGCGGCTTCGGTGGTGGCGGCGGTGGCGGCTTCGGCGGTGGCAACCGCGACGGCGGCTACGGCGGTGGCCGTCGCAACAGCTACTAAGCTCTCGCTTAGAGCATGCGTTAGCAAAAAAAGGGGCCCTCTGGGCCCCTTTTTTGTTGCCAAACGTTATCAGCTTGTGTTTTCGAGCATTTATCTTTTTGATTTTTGTGCTTCATAATTTAGTTTCGGGCAGACCCGTTCGAACGCTATGTGTTTAGGAAGGTTGGCCAGGCTCTTGTATACAAGGAACCTGATGTCTGTGCGTCCTGAAGCCGAGCGCAAACCAGTGAGCATTGAGGAGTTGAGGAGTTTTTGATGGGCAATAAGCTTTACGTCGGCAACCTTCCCTATGGTGTGCGTGACAACGACTTGGAGCAGGCATTCAGCCAGTTCGGCGCTGTCACCAGCGCCCGGGTCATGATGGAGCGCGACACAGGCCGTTCCAAGGGATTCGGGTTTGTCGAGATGGGCAGTGATGCCGAGGCTCAGGCTGCCGTTCAGGGCATGAATGGCCAGCCATTGGGCGGACGCAGCCTTGTGGTGAACGAAGCACGTCCCATGGAGCCTCGCCCCCCGCGTTCGGGCGGCTTTGGCGGCGGTGGCGGCGGCTATGGCCGTGGTGATGGTGGCGGCGGCGGTTACGGTGGCGGTGGCCGCGGTGATGGCGGTGGCTACGGACGCGGTGACGGTGGCGACCGTGGCGGCTATGGCCGTGGTGACGGCGGCGGTGGCGGCGGCTACGGCGGTCGTGGCGACGGCGGATTCCGCAGCCCTTATGGCTCCGGCCCCCGCAATGGCGGCCGTGGCGGCGGCTGGGGAAACAACAATAACAACGGGGAATGAGATCCACGGTTCTCAGTGTTACCCCGAATCAAAAAGGCTCCTTCATGGAGCCTTTTTTACGCACAAGATGCGTGCATGAACATATTCCGAACGGCAATGGGCATCAGGGATTTTCCAAATGCCGATGTTTGCGCTTCCGTCCTACAAGCAGCCTGTCGAATATCGCGTTGGGGAGAATTTTCATCAACCGCCCCACCCAGGCCATTTGCCATGGAATGATGACCAGACTGCGGCGAGCTTCAATGGCACGCCAGGCCCTTGCGGAAAACTCCTGCGGCTCCAATAGGAATGGCATGCCATAGCGGTTACCACGCGTGAGGGGTGTATCCACATAGCCAGGAAGCAATGTCGTGACTTTTACGCCACTACTGCGCAATTCACCGCGAAGGCTTTCGCAATAGGCAATGACTGCAGCCTTGCTGGCGCAATAAGCGCCGTGTCCTGGCAAGCCGCGCAGCCCGGCCACACTGGAAATTCCGACCAGTTGCCCGCTTCCACGCTGCACCATGGGTGCGATGAAGGGGTGGAAGCTGGCCACAACCCCCATCGTGTTGACAGCCAGCACCTGCTGCATGGAGTCGATGTCCTCGCGCATCGAGGTGTCCACGCCCCAGCTGACGCCAGCATTGGCGATCACGACATCGGGCAGGCCCTGCTGCTGCTCGCAGCGCCGGGCGGCGGCGATGATGCTGTCAGGCACGCCCACATCAGCCTCGTAGAGGGCGAAACGCGAGGAGTCCAGGCCCTGTTGCGCAGCCCACTGCGCCATCACGTCGCCGCGCCGAGCCACCAGCGCCAGCGACCAGCCTTGCTGGTAGGCGTGCCAGGCCAGGGCCTGGCCTATGCCGCTGGATGCGCCGGTGATGAAGGCCAGGGGTGCCGGGCTGCGCGAGGATGTCGTCATGGCTTGTTCTCCATCGGCATGCCTGCGCTTGCGCTGGCGCCTTACTTGGTCCTGGAAGGCTGCAGGGTGCCGCGCACGCGGCCCTGCAGTTTCATGACCAGATCCAGGTTGCTGTACTGCATGCTGTCGGCCGTGAAGCGGTCCTTGCCACGGGTCAGCACCACGGGCTGGTTGGAACTCACGCGCTCCTCGTTGGGCCAGGCGTGCAGGAATTCGCCCTGGAATTGCAACTGCGGCTGCGGCTGTTTACCTGCTGTCACAAATGGCTCGCGCGTGACGATGGCATTGCCGAACATCTGCACCTCGGAACCATCGGCATTGCTCAGCGCCCGGTTCGCACTGCCGCGCGTGATGCGGCCTTCGGGCGAGACCGCGAACATGCGGACGTTGTCGATTTCAAGCGTGTCGGTATCGGGATAGTGGCGGCCCATGCTGCCCTCGATCTGGCTCTTCAGACGCCCCGTGGCATCGAAGCTCTTGATCGAGAAATCCTTCATGAAATAGTCGGGCTCGTGCGCCACGGCCTTTTCGGTGCCGCTGGCCAGGGGCTGCGGCGCATTGCGCACCAGCCACCAGGTGCCCAGCGCCAGCAGGCCCATCAGCAGCACGGGCAGGTACAGGGAAAGCCGGTCACCGACGCGGCGCCAGGCCTGGGTCATGATGCGTATTCCGCCAGCAGCCCGGCATAGGCGCCACGCGCGGCCAGCAGCAGGTCGCACAGCTGGCGCACCGCTCCTTCACCGCCGCTGCGCGGCGTGACCCAATCGGCCACGGCCAGCACTTCGTCATGGGCGTTGGCCGGTGCGCAGGCGAAGGCGGAGCGCCGCATCACGGGCAGGTCCGGCCAGTCGTCGCCCATGGCTGCCGCCTGGTGCCATTGCAGGCCCAGCTCCTTCAGGATGGCCTCGGCGGCAGGCACCTTGTCTTCCGTGCCAAAGCGCGCATGCGTGACGCCCAGATTGCTCAGCCGCAGGCGAAGCGCGGGCGAATCGCGGCCCGTCACCACGGCGGGCGTGATGCCAGCCTTTTGCAGCAGTTTCAGACCATGGCCGTCCAGCGTGTTGAAGCGCTTGAGCACTTCGCCTTCGCCAGAGAACAGCAGGCCGCCATCGGTCAGCACGCCATCGACATCGAAGAATGCCACCCGCACATCCTGCGCCAGCAGCAGCAGTGGTGCGTCCCAGTTCTGCACGGGCGTCAAGGGAGCGCGTGCCATCAGATTACCTTGGCGCGCATCAGGTCGCGGATATGGACCACGCCGCGCAGCTGGTGCTGCGCATCGGCCACCAGCACGGCGGTGATGCCGTGCTCCTCCATCATGCTGGCGGCGTCGACGGCCAGCGCGTCTTCGGCGATGGTGCGGGGGCCCTTGTGCATGACATCGCCGGCCTGCAGCGCGCGCAGGTCGGTGCCGGCCTCGACACGGCGGCGCAGGTCTCCGTCGGTGAAGATGCCTTGCAGCACGCCTGCCGCATCGACGATGGCCGAGCAGCCCAGGCCCTTGGCGCTCATCTCGCGCATCAACTCGACAAAGCTGGCATCGGCCCCGACCTTGGGCAGCTCTTTGCCACTGCGCATGACATCGCGCACATGGGTCAGCAGCTTGCGGCCCAGCGCGCCGCCCGGATGAGAGCGCGCAAAGTCCTCGGCGCCAAAGCCGCGTGCATCGAGCAGTGCCACGGCAAGGGCGTCGCCCATGGCCATCTGCGCGGTGGTGCTGGCCGTGGGTGCCAGGTTCAAAGGGCAGGCCTCGCGCTCCACACGGGTGTCCAGCACCCAGTCGGCATGGCGGGCCAGCGTGGACTGCGCGCCGCCGGTCATGGCCACCAGGGGTATGCCCTGGCGCTTGATGGCAGGCAGCAGCACGGTGAGTTCATCGGCCTCGCCGCTGTTGGACAGCGCCAGTACCAGATCGATGCCGGTCACCATGCCCAGGTCGCCATGGCTGGCCTCGCCCGGATGCACGAAGAAGGCGGGAGTGCCCGTGGATGCCAGGGTGGCCGCCACCTTGCGCCCGACGTGGCCACTCTTGCCCATGCCCATCACGACGACGCGGCCGGACAGGCTCAGGATGCGCTGCACCACTTCACCGAACACGCCATCCAGGCGCTGCGACATGGCAAGAAGGGCATCGGCCTCGATGCCCAGGGTGTCGCGGGCCAGGCGCAGGACCCTGGACGTATCCAGCGCATTCAAGGTGGCAGCATCAGAATTCATCTGGAAGATTTTAGGCGGTCTGGCTACCCGGCGGCGGCGGCCCCCATCGGGCGTCTGGGTACACTGGCCCGTTCTTTCCAGCCCCCGATCCAGCGCCATGCACACCACCCTCAGCGTCAACGACTACCTGCGATCGCACATACGCACCGTGCCCGACTGGCCGGCGCCCGGCGTGCAGTTCCGCGACATCACGCCGCTGCTGCAGGACCCCCAGGTCTTTCGCGTGATGACCGACGCCTTCGTGCACCGCTACATGCAGCGCGGCATGCGCCCCGACGTGGTGGCAGGGCTCGATGCACGCGGCTTCATCCTGGGTGCCGTGGTGGCCCACGAGCTGGGCGTTGGCTTTGTGCCCATCCGCAAGAAGGGCAAGCTGCCGTTCACCACGGTGGAGGAAACCTATGAGCTCGAATACGGCAGCGCCACGGTGGAGCTGCACACAGATGCCGTCAAGACCGGTGATCGCGTACTGCTGATCGACGACCTGATCGCCACCGGCGGCACCATGATGGCCGGCAAGAGATTGCTGGAAAAGCTGGGCGCCACGGTGATCGAGGGCGCGGCCATCGTGGATCTGCCCGAACTGGGCGGCTCCACCCTGCTGCGTGATGGCGGCCTGCCGCTGTTCACGCTGGTGGATTTCGCCGGCCACTGAATCAGGCCGGCGCCCGGTCAGCGCAGTTCGCCGTACTGGGTGACACCCAGGTCCAGATGGTCCAGCGTGCTGTGGTGAAAGTCCGCGCCGCGTTCGCCTGCGCCTGGCCCGAGCAAGGGGCCCGAGCGGCGCACGCCGGCGGGCGCCGCAGCTGCAGAGCCCGCACCACGGGCTGCAGCGGGCATGGCCGCCACGGCCATCTTGAAGGCGGCCATTTCCTGATCGTCTATGGGCTCGAACGGCGCCGTGTCCTGCCTGCGGCGCTGGGGCGCCACGGCCTCCATCGCAGCCACGGCGGGGACGGCCACGGGCTGGACGGGACGCGGTGTGCGCACGGCCACGGAATGCACCTGGGCCTGGGCGGCAGCGTTCTGGTCGCTGACCCGCCAGTACACGGCTGTCACGACCGCGCCCATGCGGGCCTTGGCCGCCTGGGCCAGCATGGCCTCGATCTCGCTGAGCCGAGCGGTTTCGCTGGCATAGGCCCGTGCCAGGTCCATCATCACCACGAAGCGCTGGCCCACGCTGTCCAGCGAGAGCACCTTGAACTTGTAGCTGGCCGACAACACCCCGGCACGCACCATGACATCGCGCACCACGCCGTAGAGCTGCTCACGGCGCTCGGACCGCTCGCTGCGGCGCCCGGCCGCGACGGCATCACGGCGTGCCGCGGGGTTGGCCTGGCCATCGTTTCCAGGCGAACCACGACCCTGTTCGGGCAAAGGCTTGCGGGAAAACCAGTTGAACACAGACATGGGGGCTCTCATTGTCACGAATAGTCACAAACTCGCGGCATTGTGCCTGCAACTTGGCGACATTTTGAGCACAGGTGTTGCAAAAACCGCTGTATCAATTTGTCGCAGAGCAAAGCCCGGTCTGTAATCCCACCCGGCCCCCCGAGAGCCTTCGCCCAAGTGCCGTTCAGGTGCTGCTCAGGTGCTCGCCACCCGGCGGCGGCTGTCCACCGCGCGTCGCGCCAGGACCTGGCCGGCGGCCATGACCAGGGCCAGAGCCACCCCGGGCTGGCGGTTGCTGAGTTCGGCGAAGCGCATGGCCGTCAGGCACCACAGGCGCCCCGGCGCGGCAGCCTGCACCGTGGCGTGGCGCGCGCGGTGCGCAAAGAAGGCGCCCTCGCCCAGGATGGAGCCCGGACCGACGATGGCCAGGCGGATGCGCTCCTTGGCATCCTGGTAGTGCACGCTGAGGCTGCCGGACTCCACGAAGTACAGATTGCGGTCCAGCGAACCTTCGGCAAACAGCAGCTCGCCCGCGGCCAGAGTGACGGGCACCAGGTAAGGTGCCAGCAGATCCCACTGCTCCGAGGTCAGCGCGTTCTGCACACCGTCGACAGCCACGGCCGACGACATGGCCTGGGCCAAGGGCCGCAAATCATTGTGGGAGGAAGAAGACATGGCGGATCCGGTTCGAAGTGGGCCGCGTACCCGCTCCGGGACGGCACCCGGCGACAGGCAGCGGCAAGGGCCGCTGCGGCACGCCGCATGCTAAGCGACGGCAGCGGGCACGCCAATGCCGGCGCGTGGGTTTTCGACAGCAAATTTTGTAGCAAAAGATAAATATTGCCGCCATCCCATCAGCCGTGCTGTGCATGCCGCGCTCAGCCCGGATCCCCTCCGTCACTTGCCAATGCAAAAGCTCGAGAAGATCACACCCAGCAGGTCATCCGAGCTGAATTCCCCGGTGATGGAGTTCAGCGAGACCTGGGCCAGGCGCAGTTCCTCGGCCAGCAGGTCCAGATGGGCGGCCTGGGCCGCCAGCTGCAGCTCGGCCTCTTCCAGGCGCGCGGCCACGGCCTGCAGCGCCTCCACATGGCGTGCGCGCGCCAGGTACAGGCCTTCGGGGGCGGACTGCCATCCGGCCACATCCAGCAGGCGCCGGCGCAGCGCATCCAGGCCGTCGCCGGTGCGTGCCGACAGCGCCACGCTGCCTTCGCGCCCGCCATGCGCCTGCAGCTGGGCCGGCTCGGCGCGATCGGTCTTGTTCCAGACATCGATCACGGGCACCTGGCCCGGCAGCTTCTGGGCCAGGGTTTCGGCGATGGCCGCGTCTGCGGCCAGATAGTCGTTGTCGCCCATGCGCGTGAGGTCGTGCAGGAAGAGCACGGCATCGGCCGCAGCGATCTCCTCCCAGGCGCGGGCGATGCCGATGCGCTCGACTTCGTCACTGCTCTCGCGCAGGCCGGCTGTGTCTATCACGTGCAGCGGCACGCCCTCGATCTGGATGGTCTGCTGCACCTTGTCGCGCGTGGTGCCGGCGATGGGCGTGACGATGGCCAGCTCGGCACCGGCCAGCGCATTGAGCAGCGAGCTCTTGCCCGCATTGGGCTGCCCTGCGATCACGACCTTGATGCCTTCGCGCAGCAGCGCACCCTGGTGGGCGCGCGACAGCACCTGGTCCAGCTTGCCGCGCAGCCGCGCGAGCTGGCCGCTGGCATCGGCCTTTTGCAGGAAGTCGATCTCTTCCTCGGGAAAGTCCAGCGTGGCCTCGACCAGCATGCGCAGGTGCACCAGCGCATCGCGCAGGCCATGGATCTCCTCGGAGAAGGCTCCCGACAGCGAGCGGCTCGCGCTGCGCGCGGCGGCCTCGGTGCTGGCGTCGATCAGGTCGGCAATGGCTTCGGCCTGGGCCAGATCGATCTTGTCGTTGAGAAAGGCACGTTCGGTGAATTCCCCAGGCTGGGCCAGGCGCAGGCCAGGCAGTACGCTGCGATGGCCTTCGAGAGGCTCTTGCGCCGCCTCCAGGCAGCGTGCCAGCAGCAGCTGCAGCACGACCGGGCCGCCGTGGGCCTGCAGCTCCAGCACGTCCTCGCCGGTGTAGCTGTGCGGCGCCGGGAAGAACAGGGCCAGGCCGTGGTCTATGGGTCCGCCTGCGGCATCGCGCAACGGCAGGTAGGTGGCCTCGCGCGGCTTGAGGTCGCGCCCGCACAGCACCCGCACCAGCGGCGCCACCCCCTTGCCGGAGACGCGCACGATGCCCACGGCGCCGCGCCCCGGAGCGGTGGCGATGGCGGCAATGGGGTCGTTGTGGCGGGGCAGCATGGATGGAGCTTTCTTGGGAAGGGATTTCAGGCCGCCGATGATAGGCCGCCCATGAAAAAAGCCCGCCGAAGCGGGCTTTGGAGCCAGGGCCTTCGCAGGCTTACTTGGCAGGCTTGGTCTTGCCGAAGTTGGGCAGATTGAACTGCGGCGGCACGCCCATGCGGGTGTTGATGATCCACTGCTGGGCAATGGACAGGATGTTGTTCGTCAGCCAGTACAGCACCAGGCCGGCCGGGAAGAAGAAGAACATCACGCTGAAGACCAGGGGCATGATCCACATCATCTTGGCCTGCATCGGGTCCGGCGGAGCGGGGTTCAGCGCGGTCTGCAGCAGCGACGACAGGGTCATCAGCACGGGCAGGATGAACAGCGGGTCCTTGGCCGACAGGTCGGTGATCCAGCCGATCCAGGGGGCGTTGCGGATTTCCACGCTGGACAGCAGCACCCAGTACAGCGCGATGAACACCGGGATCTGGATGATGATGGGCAGGCAGCCGCCCATGGGGTTGACCTTTTCCTCGCGGTAGATGCGCATCATCTCCTGCTGCATCTGCTGGGGCTTGTCCTTGAGGCGCTCGCGCATTTCCATGATGCGCGGGTTGATGGCCTTCATCTTGGCCATCGAGGAGTAGGCCTTGGCATTGAGCCAGTAGAAGGCGATCTTCAGCAGCAGCACCAGGGCCACGATGGACCAGCCCCAGTTGCCCAGGAAACCGTGCAGCTTGTCCAGCAGCCAGTACAGCGGCTTGGCCAGGATGGTCAGCCAGCCATAGTCCTTGACCAGTTCCAGGCCGGGGGCCAGAGCCTCCAGGCGCTTTTCGATCTGGGGTCCGGCAAACAGGCGCGCTTCCACGCTCTTGCTCTGGCCGGGCTCGATGGTGCCCACGGGCGTGATCATGCCGACGGCGTAGAGGTTGCTGTCCACCTTGCGCAGGAAGTTCTCGCGCTGCACGCCTTCGGCCAGCAGCCAGGCGCTGGCGAAGTAATGCTGGACCATGGCCACGTAGCCGCCCGAGGACGACTTCTCGACGCTGGCCTTGCCGTTTTCGATGTCCTTGAACTCGACCTTCTGGTACTTCTTCTCGTCGGTGTAGACGGCCGGGCCCGTGAAGGTGGAGTACATGGTGGACTCTTCGCCTTCGGGCTTGTTGCCGTCGCGCACCAGCTGCAGGTACAGCTGCGGGTTCACGGCAGTCGTGCCGGTGTTCACCACTTCATGGCGCACGCCGATGTCGTAGGCACCGCGCTTGAGCGTCCAGATCTTGACCAGCTTCACGCCGCCCATGTCGGGCGACTCGAAGCGAAGCTCCATCTGGTCCTCGCCGTCCTTGAGCTCGCGTGCACCGGGCAGCGCGGTCATGGTCGTCTTGTGCGTGGGGAAACCGCCGCCGATCAGGCCCGACTGGCCCAGGTACACACGGTGCACGCTCTCGTCGAACAGCACGACCGGCTTGTCCTTGTGGGCGGAATCGGCGTACTTGAGCAGCTCGGCATGGCGCAGCGTGCCGCCCTGGCTGTCGAAGGTCAGGCGCAGCACGTCGGTGCTGATGGTCACGTTCTGGCGCGGAGCAGCCTCGGGCGCGGCAGCGCCGCCAGGCACTTCGCCGGCACCGGCCGTTGCCGCAGTCGCTGCCGAGGGCACGCTGGCGTCGCCGGGCGCCTTGCCCGTTTCAGGTGCCGGGGCCGTGGCCACGGCCGGCGCGGGGAAGAAAGTGGCCTTCTTGCCGTTGTGCACTTGCCATTTGTCCCATAGCAAGACCAGCGAAAAGCCAAATATCACCCACAGGATGGTGCGGCGAATATCGTTCATGAAGACTTCTTAGGTGAGGAAGGTTGGGTGTTTTCGGGCGCAGCCGTCAGGCTGGTGAACAGCCTGGGCTTGTGCTCTGGCACAGGGTCATGCCCCCCGTCACACCACGGATGACAGCGCGCCAGTCGGCGCAGTGTCAGGTAGGAGCCTACCGCAGCGCCGTGTTGCTCCAGCGCTTCAAGGGAATAGGCAGAGCAGGTCGGCGTGAAGCGGCAGGCCGAGCCCAGCCAGGGACTGAGCATCAGCCGATAGCCACGCACCAGCGCCATCAGCAGCCGCTGCATCATGGCGTGGCTCCGGCAGGCTCGCCAGCGGCAGCGGCCGGCTCCTGCGCTGGCTGAGGCAACCCGGGTGCCGGCTGCGACAGGCGTTTCGCGGCATGGACGAACAGCTGCTGCAGCTCGGCACGAACCGCCTGCTTGAGCACATCGGACGTGGCGCTCACGAACTGGCGCCGGTCAAAGCCCGAGCGCAATCGCACCACATGCGCGCCATGGAGCATCAAGGCCTCGTGCTCGCCGCCCACGGCATAGATCTGCCGCTTGATGGTGTGGCGTGTCACCGATCGGCGCGCCCAGCGCTTGGGCACCATGGCACCCAGCCAGGCATCCCGGCGCACCGCGCCAACGCCGAACAGGGCCTGCGGATCTTGCGATCCGGGCCCTGTCGGTGGCGGCATGGCAGCGACCTGCTCCGTCAGAACGAGACGGTGCAGGGCGAAGTGCGCGGTACGCGAAATCGTACCGGCAGCCATGGCGGCCTGAAACTGCGGACGTGTTTTCAGCCGTTGCATTCCAGCACCCCTTTCAGGGGTTCAGTGCAGCGAGCAAACCGCCCAGCAATGGCTGGCCTTAGACGGCCAGACGCTTGCGGCCCTTGGCGCGGCGAGCGTTGATCACGGCGCGGCCGCCCTTGGTCTTCATGCGGACCAGAAAGCCGTGGGTGCGGGCGCGACGGGTCTTGGAGGGTTGGTAAGTACGTTTCATGTTGGTTCCTAGAGAAGGTTCAGTTTTGCACCGGTCCCGTATCCGGCACGCTACACGCAGTGCAGCCAGCAGCCGCCACAAAGGCAAACCGCCAGGCCACCTGCCAAAAATCTGCACGATGCACTTGCCATGTGCGGCCAGGAGCGCGAACCGGGAAGGTTTCGCCCAAGGCAACCAGCAGCAGCATGCAGACCCGATGCAGACGGGCGGGACATATCACCCTGAACACATTCAGGGAAACCCGCGATTATCACAGCGTTGCCCACTTGATGCAATGCCCTTCGAACCCGAAGGATGCCTGCCCATTTTGCGACAGGGCAGAGGACAAGCTCCTGATATTTTGTGGATAACTTCCGCAAAAGCTACAATGGCAGCCTCGCAACAGTTCCTCCTATCCACAACTAGACTTCGACAATGACAGAGGAACCTACGAACGATGCAGGCCAGGGCCTGTGGCAAGTCTGCGTTGAGCAACTGGGGCAGGAAATGCCTGAGCAGCAGTTCAACACCTGGATCAAGCCCCTGACCGCGCACGTCGCCGAAGACTTCTCCAAAGTCACCGTCTACGTGGCCAACCGCTTCAAGCTCGACTGGATCCGCGCCCAATATGCAGGCCGCATCTCGGCCATGCTGGAGTCGCTCTATGGCCAGCCGGTGACACTTGAGTTAGCGCTCGCTCAACGGGAAAGCGTTGTGCGTACTTATGTTCGCCCATCTTCCAGCGAGCGCTCGGCCCCACCGGAAACCATTGTCACCTCGGTGCCCACGGTCACTGGCGAAGACGCGGCAGCGCCGGTCTTCCGTACGCGCCTGAACGCCGCGCTGACCTTTGAAACCCTGGTGGAAGGCACGGCCAACCGCATGGCACGCTCGGCCGCCATGCATGTGGCGGGCTCGCCCGGCCACCTGTACAACCCGCTGTTCATCTACGGCGGCGTGGGCCTGGGCAAGACCCACCTGGTGCATGCCGTGGGCAACAAGCTGCTGGCCGACAAGCCCGACGCGAAAGTTCTCTACATCCACGCCGAGCAGTTCGTCTCGGATGTGGTCAAGGCCTATCAGCGCCGCACTTTTGACGAATTCAAGGAGCGCTACCACTCGCTGGATCTGCTGCTGATCGACGATGTGCAGTTCTTCGCCAACAAGGACCGCACGCAGGAGGAGTTCTTCAACGCCTTCGAGGCCCTGCTGGCCAAGAAGAGCCACATCGTGATGACCTCGGACACCTATCCCAAGGGCCTGGCCAACATCCACGAGCGGCTGGTCTCGCGCTTCGACTCCGGGCTGACGGTGGCCATCGAGCCGCCCGAACTGGAGATGCGCGTGGCCATCCTGATCAACAAGGCCCGCGCCGAGAACGCCGAGATGCCCGAGGAAGTCGCCTTCTTCGTGGCCAAGAACGTGCGCTCCAACGTGCGCGAGCTCGAAGGCGCGCTGCGCAAGATCCTGGCCTATTCGCGCTTCAACCAGAAGGAAGTCTCCATCCAGCTGGCCCGCGAGGCCCTGCGTGATCTGCTGTCCATCCAGAACCGCCAGATCAGCGTGGAAAACATCCAGAAGACGGTGGCCGACTACTACAAGATCAAGGTGGCCGACATGTACAGCAAGAAGCGCCCGGCCAGCATTGCCCGGCCGCGCCAGATTGCCATGTACCTGGCCAAGGAATTGACCCAGAAGAGCCTGCCCGAGATCGGCGAGCTGTTCGGCGGACGCGACCACACCACCGTGCTGCACGCGGTGCGCAAGATCGCCGGCGAACGCCAGCAACTGACCGAGCTGAACCAGCAGCTGCACGTGCTGGAGCAAACTCTCAAAGGTTGATGAAAACTCCCCCGTTCAGGCCCTGCGTACGCGGCAAAATGGGGGATTCGAGCGGCAAGAGGGGGCTCATGTGTGAGCCGCCGCTCCCACCGAGACCCGCATCCTTAAATCAGAGGTTGACATGATCGTCCTGAAAGCCACACAAGACAAAGTTCTCGCGGTCCTGCAATCGGTGTCCGGCATCGTCGAACGCCGCCACACGCTGCCCATCCTGGCCAACGTGCTGATCAAGAAGACCGGCAACGCATTGCAGCTGACCACCAGCGACCTGGAAATCCAGATCCGCACCACCGCCGAACTCGGCGGCGACACCGGCGACTTCACCACCACCGTGGGTGCGCGCAAGCTGATCGACATCCTCAAGACCATGCCCGGCGACCAGACCGTGAGCCTGGAGACCCAGCAGGCCAAGATGGTGCTCAAGGGCGGCAAGAGCCGCTTCACGCTGCAGACCCTGCCGGCCGAGGATTTCCCGCTGGTGCAGGAGGCTGCGGCCTTCGGCCCGTCGTTCAGCGTGCCGCAGAAGGTGCTCAAGGACCTGCTGGGCCAGGTCTCCTTCGCCATGGCCGTGCAGGACATCCGCTACTACCTCAACGGCATCCTGTTCGTGGCCGAGGGCAAGCAGCTGTCCCTGGTGGCCACCGACGGCCACCGCCTGGCCTTTGCAAGCAGCCAGCTGGACGTGGAAGTGCCCAAGCAGGAAGTGATCCTGCCGCGCAAGACCGTGCTGGAGCTGCAGCGCCTGCTGTCGGATGCCGGCGGCGAGAACCAGCCCCACATCGAGATGCAGTTCGCCAACAACCAGGCCAAGTTCACCTTCGGCGGCATGGAGTTCGTGACCAAGCTGGTCGAGGGCAAGTTCCCCGACTACAACCGCGTCATCCCGCGCAACCACACCAACAGCGTGACCCTGGGCCGCGCCCCGCTGCTGGCCAGCCTGCAGCGCACGGCCATCATGACCAGCGACAAGTTCAAGGGCGTGCGCCTGACGGTGGAGCCCGGCACCTTGCGCGTGGCCTCCAACAACGCCGAGCAGGAAGAGGCCATGGACGAGCTGGACATCGACTACGGTGGCGACACCATCGAGATCGGCTTCAACGTTACCTACCTGATCGACGCCCTGTCCAACATGGGCCAGGACATGATCAGGATCGACCTGCAGGACGGCAACAGCTCGGCGCTGCTGACCATCCCCGAGAACGACAGCTTCAAGTACGTCGTGATGCCGATGCGCATCTGAGCGCGCGCCACACCTACCCGATGCCTGACACATTGCGCAGCCCCTGCACCCGCCGCCCGGTGGCACAAGCCGGTGCAAGGCGCGCAACCACCCTATCCGACTCGTAGCCCGCAGCGCGCGTCCCTACGCACCGCGCCAGCGGCCGAATCGAACATTTTCAAGCGAAGCGACAGCTTCCGACGGAACTACCCCAGGGCCTTCCATGACCGACGAGAACAAGCCAGAAAACCAGACCATTGCCCCCGAAGGCTCAGACTCCAGCGGCTATGGCGAAGGCGCGATCCAGATCCTCGAAGGCCTGGAGGCCGTGCGCAAGCGCCCCGGCATGTACATCGGCGACACCTCCGATGGCACGGGCCTGCACCACCTGGTCTTCGAAGTGGTGGACAACTCCATCGACGAAGCCCTGGCCGGCTACTGCGACGACATCCTGGTCACCATCCATGCCGATGGCTCCCTGTCCGTCATCGACAACGGCCGCGGCATCCCCACGCGCGTGAAGATGGACGACAAGCACGAGCCCAAGCGCTCGGCGGCCGAAATCGCCCTCACCGAACTGCACGCGGGCGGCAAGTTCAACCAGAACAGCTACAAGGTCTCGGGCGGCCTGCACGGCGTGGGCGTGTCCTGCGTGAACGCACTGTCCATCTGGCTCAAGCTCAGCGTGCGCCGCGACGGCGAAGTCTACGAGATCGACTTCTCGCGCGGCCAGGTGCAGAACCGCCCCATCGAGATCGTGGACGGCGTCGAGGTCTCGCCCATGCGCGTGGTCGGCAAGAGCGACAAGCGCGGCACCAAGGTCCACTTCCTGCCCGACACGGAAATCTTCACGCAGAACCATGAGTTCCGCTACGAGATCCTGGCCAAGCGCCTGCGCGAACTGTCCTTCCTGAACAACGGCGTGCGCATCCGCCTCAAGGACGAGCGCGACGGCCGCGAGGATGACTTCTCCGGCGCCGGCGGCGTCATGGGCTTCGTGCAGTTCATCAACGCCAACAAGAAGGTGCTGCACCCCACCGCCTTCCACGCCAACGGCACGCGTCCTGCGGAAAGCTACGGCGGCATCCCCGGCACCGAGATCGGCGTCGAAGTCGCCATGCAGTGGAACGACAGCTATGCCGAGCAGGTGCTGTGCTTCACCAACAACATCCCGCAGCGCGACGGCGGCACCCACCTGACGGGCCTGCGCGCCGCCATGACGCGCGTGATCGGCAAGTACATCGAGCAGAACGAGCTGGCCAAGAAGGCCAAGGTCGAGGTCAGCGGCGACGACATGCGCGAAGGCCTGTGCTGCGTGCTGTCCGTGAAGGTGCCCGAGCCCAAGTTCAGCAGCCAGACCAAGGACAAGCTGGTCTCCAGCGAAGTGCGCGCGCCCGTGGAGGACATCGTCGCCAAGGCGCTGACCGACTACCTGGAGGAAAAGCCCAACGACGCCAAGATCCTGTGCAGCAAGATCGTCGATGCCGCGCGTGCCCGCGAGGCCGCGCGCAAGGCCCGCGAGATGACGCGCCGCAAGGGCGTGCTCGACGGCATGGGCCTGCCCGGCAAGCTGGCCGACTGCCAGGAAAAGGACCCGGCGCTGTGCGAGATCTACATCGTCGAGGGTGACTCCGCCGGCGGCTCCGCCAAGCAAGGTCGCGACCGCAAGTTCCAGGCCATCCTGCCGCTGCGCGGCAAGATCCTGAACGTGGAAAAGGCCCGCTACGAGAAGCTGCTGTCCAGCAACGAAATCGTCACCCTGATCACGGCCCTGGGCACCGGCATCGGCAAGGCCACGGCCGAATCGGGCAAGAGCGGCAGCGACGACTTCGACCCCAACAAGCTGCGCTACCACCGCATCATCATCATGACCGACGCGGACGTGGACGGCGCCCACATCCGCACCCTGCTGCTGACCTTCTTCTACCGCCAGATGCCGGACCTGGTCGAGCGCGGCCACATCTACATCGCCCAGCCGCCGCTGTACAAGGTCAAGAACGGCAAGGAAGAGCTGTACATCAAGGACGGTCCCGCGCTCAACCAGTACCTGCTGCGCATCGCGCTGATGAACGCCAGCGTCAGCACCGGCGGCGCCAACCCGCGCACGCTGGACGGCGAGGAACTGGCCAAGCTGGCCAACATGCACCTGGCTGCCGAGACCGTCATCGACCGCCTGTCCAACTTCATGGATGCCGAGGCCCTGCGCGCCATCGCCGACGGCGTGCAGATCACGCTGGACAGCATCGAGGCGGCACAGGCCTGCGCCCCCATCCTGGAGGCCAAGCTGCGCGAGTTGACCACCACAGGCGTGCCCGCCGAGGTCACGGCCGAAATCGACCCGGTCTCCGAAAAGCCCGTGCTGCGCATCAGCCGCCACCACCACGGCAACATCAAGAGCTCCATCCTCACCCAGGAGTTCGTGCGCAGCCACGACTACGCCGCGCTGGCCGACGAAGCCCAGAACTTCAACGGCCTGCTGGGCGAAGGCGCCAAGGTCACGCGCGGCGAAGGCGAGAAGGCCAAGAGCGACAAGGCCACCGACTTCCGCCAGGCCATGCAATGGCTGCTGCACGAGGCCGAACGCACCACGGCCCGCCAGCGCTACAAGGGCCTGGGCGAAATGAACCCCGAGCAGCTGTGGGAGACCACCATGGACCCCACCGTGCGCAGCCTGCTGCAGGTGCAGATCGGCGACGCCATCGAGGCCGACCGCGTGTTCACCATGCTCATGGGCGACGAGGTGGAGCCGCGCCGGGACTTCATCGAGACGAATGCGCTGCGGGCGGGCAATATCGACGTCTGATCCAGCCGAACGGCACACTGCAAAAAGCGCTCTGCAAGGAGCGCTTTTTTCATGGCCGGACCTTGGCCCCCCTGGCCATGTTTACCGCCCGCCAAACTCCTCCCACAGCGCCTGCGTGTGCTCGCCCAGCGCGGGCACGGCGCCCATGGCGGCTTCGGCATCCGACAGCGTGGCCGGGGGCAGCAGGGCCTGGATACTGCCGGCGGGCGTGGCCACCTCGCGCCAGCGTTCGCGCGCCTGCAATTGCGGATGGTTCCAGACCGCGTGCATGTCGTTGAGCGGCGCGTTGGCGATGTCGCCTGCATCCAGGCGCTGCATGGCCTGTTCGCGGCTCAGGTGGGCCAGCACGGATGCGATCACCGCATCGAGTTCCTTGCGGTGCGCCACGCGCTGCAGGTTGGTGGCAAAGCGCGTGTCCTGCGCCAGCGCAGGCTGCTGCAGCACATGGGTGCAGAAGCTGTGCCATTCGCGGTCGTTCTGCAGGCCGAAGATCAGGCTCTGGCCGTCACCGGCCGTGTACTGGCCATAGGGCGCGATGGAAGGATGGGTCAGCCCGCTGCGCGCAGGCGCCGTGCCGCCGTAGTGGGCGAAGTTCAGCGGGTAGGACATCCATTCGGCCAGCGCCTCCAGCATGGACACCTCCACGCGCAGGCCCCGGCCGGTGCGTGCGCGCTGCAGCAGGGCGGACAGCATGCCCGAGTAGGCATACATGCCGGCCGCGATGTCGGCAATGGAAATGCCCACGCGTGCGGGCTGGTCGGGCGTGCCCGTGACCGAGATCAGGCCGGCTGCCGCCTGGATCAGCAGGTCGTAGGCCTTCCTGTCGCTGAGCGGTCCGCCCTCGCCATAGCCCGATATATCGCAGACGATGAGACGCGGATATTTCTCATGCAGGCTGTCGAAATCCATGCCCATTCTCTGCATGGCACCGGGGGCCAGGTTCTGGATCAGGATATCGGCGTTTTCCAGTATTTTCCCGACGATATGCTGCCCTTCGGCGGTCTTGATGTCCGCAGCCAGGCTTTGCTTTCCTCGATTGGCCCAGACAAAAAAGGATGATTCACCATGGACCTTGTCGTCATAGCCCCGTGCAAAATCCCCATCGGGCAATCGCTCCAGCTTGATGACCCTGGCACCCAGGTCCGCCAGCTGCCGGCTGGCAAAAGGCCCTGCCACGGCGTGTTCCATGGCCAATACCGTCAAACCATCCAATGGGCGTGTCTGCATTTTCTTGAACTAGGCGAATATTCGATTCGCCGCATTCTAGAAGTGCGACCATCACCCAGCCAGTCGGCATTTTCTAAGCGGAATTTCAAATCTTCTAAGGCAGGGTTTCCTGCACGGCGCCTTCCTCGGGCAAAGGCCGGGCCGCCACATAGGCCACGAAATCGCGGGCATAGGCGGGCAGGGTTTCGGGTTCGCGCGTGACCACCTTCTGCTCGCGCTGCGCCCAGGCCTCGTCCAGGCCCACGGCAGCCAGCCTGCGCGCCTGCAGCGCCGGCCGGGCAATGGAGCGCGGCACCAGCGCAATGCCCACGCCTTCCTGTACGCACTGCAGCACGGCCTCGAATGTTGGTGCGTGCACACGTACCCTGGGATTCATGCCCAGCCTGAATGCCATGCCTTGGAGGTAGAGGAAGTTG
The DNA here is from genome assembly GCF_043104705.1 of Delftia sp. WSY_10. Taxonomy (NCBI): domain Bacteria; kingdom Pseudomonadati; phylum Pseudomonadota; class Betaproteobacteria; order Burkholderiales; family Comamonadaceae; genus Delftia; species Delftia sp. WSY_10. The sequence continues at coordinate 79,935 of NZ_JBICKY010000019.1, forward strand.
CTGGTCTTGCGGCCGATCGAGACCAGGTCGTAGGTCAGCGCAGTTTCCAGCGGCACCTTGCTGCTGGCGGCCAAGGGGTGGCCAGCGGGCACCACGAACACCAGTTCATCGTGGCCATAGGTGATGGCATGCAGGCCATGCAGATCGATCTGGCCAGCCACCAGGCCCACGTCGGCACTGCCGTCGAGCACGGCGCGCACCGTGTCTTCGCTCAGGCGCTCCTCCAGGTCCACATTGACGTTCGGATAATGGGCCAGATAGCGGCTGAGCACGGGCGCGATTCCCGTCAGCGTGCTGCTGTTGGCAAATACGCGGATATGGCCTGATATTCCGTTGATGTGTCTTTGCATTTCTCCGTGCAGGCGGTCCACGCTGCCGAAAATGGAATCGGCGTATTTCTTGACCGTCATTCCCGCCGGGGTCAGCACCATGCCTTTGGACGTTCTTTCAAACAGCGATGCGCCCATGGCCTGCTCCAGATTCTTGAGCCGGTAGCTGGCCGATGGCGCCGTCAAATGCATTTCAGCCGCGCCTGCGCTGAGGCTTTTGGCCTGGGCAATCGCAAGGAAAACCCTGAGATCCGTCAATTCATATCGCATCCGTTGCATGCCCGCCTTGGGCATTTCCTTGGTGTTAGACGGTTTCTAACCGCCCTATCAATGATTCGACTGGCCGCATTGGCAGCGCATTTCTATAGTCGGCGCCAGGAGACAACGGAGAAAATTATGGACTTCAAGACGGCAAGACGCCAAACCCTTCTCACCGCCCTGCTTCTGGCCGCCGGCGCGGCCGCGTCGCAGGACTATCCTGCGCGCCCCATCAAGCTGGTGATTCCCTACGCGGCAGGCGGCCCCACCGACACCTTCGGCCGCGCCATGGCCGATGTCTGGAGCCAGAAGCTGGGCACGCCCGTGGTGATCGAGAACCGCACGGGTGCCGGCACCCTGGTGGGCACGGAGGCGGTTGCCAAGGCAGCCCCTGACGGCTACACCCTGCTGCTGACCACGGTGGCGCATGCCGTCAATCCCTACATCCACGACAAGCTGGGCTACCGCACGGAGGAAGACTTCGCGCCTGTGGGACTGCTCGCCAGGGCGCCGCTGGTGCTGGTGGTGGACAAGCGGCTGCCCGTGCAAAGCCTGCCGGATTTCCTGGCCTATCTGCGGGCGCGGCCCGGCCAGGTCAGCTATGCATCGGCGGGCGTGGGCAGCGCTCCGCACCTGGGCGCGGAGCTGCTGAACCTGATGGCGGGCACCCGGGCCCAGCATGTGCCCTACCGGGGCAGTGCGCCAGCCATACAGGACCTCATCGGCGGGCACCTGGCCTTCATGCTGGACAGTGCGCCCACAGGCCTGGCCCAGGTCAAGGCGGGCACGGTGCGCCTGCTGGCCACCACCATGGCCCAGCGCCTGCCGCAGACGCCCGACACGCCTGCCATTGCCGAGCAGGTGCCCGGCTACGAGGCCTATACCTGGAACGCCGTGTTCGCCCCCGCAGGCACGCCGCCAGCGCTGATTGCCCGCCTGCAGTCCAGCCTGCAGGCCACGGTGGACGATGCCGGGCTGCAGAAAAAGGCCTACGACATGGGCCTGGTGCTGGAAAAGCAGCCGCGCCCCCAGGCGCTGGCCGCCTTCCTCAAGCAGGAGCTGGACAAATGGGGCAAGGTCGCCCGGGCCGCCCACATGAGCGCGAACTGAGGAGAGTCGCCATGCCACGCCATCCATCCCTGTGCGCCCAGCGCTACTTTGAAGACTTCGCGCTGGGCGAGGTCTTCGCCCTGCCATCGCGCACCATGACCGACGCCCTGTTCGCCGCCTTCCAGCTGGCCAGCGGCGACAACCATCCCGTGCACTACGACGTGGAGTACTGCCGCGCGCGCGGCATGCCCCATATGCTGGCCCACGGCTACCAGGTGGCCATACAGACGGCGGCAGGCGCCGGCCTGTTCCCGCACATGGTCGAGGAATCGCTCAAGGGCTTTCTGGAGCAGGGCAGCCGCTTCCTGGCCCCCGTTTATGTGGGCGACACGCTGTACTGCACGCTGACGGTGTCCGAGCTCAAGCCCGGCAACACCACGGGCGTGCTGACCCTGGCCACCGAGGTGCTGAACCAGCGCGCCGAGCGGGTGTCCGACGGGTTTCAGAAATACCTGTTGAGGAAGCGGCCGGCCTGAGGGCCAGGGGATGGATGCAGGGGCGGCGTCCCCCAAAGACCCGCCCCGTCGCTTGGCTACGCCGGCGCGGCAACCGCCGCCGGGCTTTCTGGCGAAAAATAGCGGCCCTGCACACGCCCATCGCCCACCCATGAGATCCCCCATCAGCATCGTCGACGTCGACCGCCTCGACTCCTGGAGCAAATACAAGCCCGGCATGTGCGACAGCTGTGCGGCCAACTGCTGCACCATGCCGCTGGAGGTGCAGCTGCCCGATCTGGTGCGGCTGGAACTGGTGGATCCGTTCGAGGTGGACAACGTGGAGCCCAAGCTCATCGCCAAGCGGCTGATGAAGATGCGCTTGATCGACCACTACAACCCCAAGCACAACATCTTCACCATGGCGCGGCGCGCCAGCGGGGACTGCAATTTTCTGGATGCCAAGTCGCGGCGCTGCACGGTCTACGACAAGCGGCCCGAAACCTGTCGCCTGCACCCCAAGAAGGGGCCCAAGCCCGGCTTTTGCGCCTACGGTCACAAGGACCGCTGAAACGGCTTCAGGCCGTGGGCAACCCGGGCAGCCAGATCCTTGCCTGCAGGCCCGGATGCATGTTCTCGAAGCCCAGCTTGCCGCCGTGCAGCTGCACGATGGCCAGCACGCTGGCCAGGCCCAGGCCGTAGCCTTCGCGGTCCGATTCGGCTCGGTAAAAACGGGTGCTCATCTTCTCGCGCGTCTGCGCGTCCACGCCGGGGCCGCGGTCCTGCACGATGATTTCCACGCCCCAGGCGCCGCCGTCCATGCCGTGCTCGTGGGCCACGCCCGCGCGCAGCAGCATGTCGGCGCCGTGGTCGCTGTCGGGCAGTGATCCGTACTTGATGGCGTTGTCCACGAGGTTGGCCACGGCGCTGGCCAGCAGGTCCCCGTCGCCCAGCGCCATGGGCGTGCCTTCGACCTGCAGCCGCAGCACGCCGCCTGCGTCCTCGACCAGCGGTTCGTAGAACTCCACCACGTCGACCAGCAGGGCACGCAGGTCCACGGGCGCGAAGTTCTTGCGGCTGGCGCCGCTTTCCACTTCGGCAATCTGCAGCAACTTGTCGAAGACCACGCCCAGCTCGGCCACTTCCTGGGCCACCAGCGCCAGCGTCTCGTTCTTTTCCTCGGGCGTGGCCTGCTGGGCATTGCGCAGGCGCAGCAGGATGCGCGTCAGCGGCGTGCGCAGGTTGTGGGCGATGGTGTTGGAGACATGGCGTATGCCGTCCATCAGCAGTTCCAGCCGGTCCAGCATGGTGTTGATGTCGCGGTTGAGCAGCGTGAACTCATCGTCGCGGCGCGTGACCGGAATGCGCTGGCGCAGGTCACCCGTGGCCACGCGCGCCATGGTGCTGCGGATGTCGGCGGCACGCTCTTCCACCACGCGCCGGAAGGCCCCGGCGCCCAGCACGGCCATGCCCAGGGCCACCAGGCCGGCCAGCAGGCTGGCGCGGCCGAACAGCTCCTCCACATCGCTTTGCACCTGCATGTCGCTGCCCACGGCCAGCAGCTTGCCGTCGGACAGCTGGGCCACGGCCACGCGGCCCGCGATGATGCGGCCGTTGCGCCGCACCTTGAGATCGCGCACGCCCATCTCCGTCAGGCGGCGTGCGGGCACCACGTCGGCGTTGCCGATGATGGGATTGCCGTCGCCATCCATGAGGATGAGGATTTCGGTATCGGTGTTGACGCCGTCCAGCAGGGTCTGCTGGATCTCGGCCTCCAGCGCGGGCTCGCCGTACTTGTCGCGGTGCTCGACCAGGCGGCGCATGTGGTTCTCGGCCTGCCGGTCCATGCGCATGCGCAGCACGCCCACGGTCTGCACGTAGAACACCGACAGCACGATGGACATGGTCAGCACCAGCAGCACGCCGTAGGTCAGCGCCAGCCGGAAGGCCGTGGAGCTCCAGGGCTTGGCCAGCGACATGGGATCAGGCCACCTGCGGCAGGTCCTGCGGCCGGTCCGACAGGCTGTAGCCCACGCCGCGCACGGTGTGGATCAGCGCGGGCTCGAAGCCCTTGTCCACCTTGCCGCGCAGGCGGCTGATGTGCACGTCGATGACATTGGTCTGCGGGTCGAACCGGTAGTCCCACACCGACTCCAGCAGCATGGTGCGCGTGACGATCTGGTGCGCGTGCTGCATCAGAAAGGCCAGCAGGCGGAACTCGCGCGGCTGCAGCGCCAGCGGCTGGCCCGCGCGCTCGGCGCTGCGCGTGAGCAGGTTCAGCCGCAGGTCGGCCAGGCGCATCTCGCGCGCAGGGGCCGGGATCTGGGCGCGGCGCACCAGGGCCTCCAGGCGTGCCGAGAGTTCGGAGAAGGCAAAGGGCTTGGTCAGGTAGTCGTCGCAGCCGGCCTTGAGGCCGCGCACGCGCTCGTCCGTGGCCGACAGGGCGCTGAGCACCAGCACCGGCGTCTGCTTGCCCATGGAGCGCAGCGTCTGCAGGATCTGCAGGCCGTCGAAGCCGTTGGGCAGCATGCGGTCGAGGATGATCACATCCCAGCTCTCGCCCACGGCCATGGCGATGCCCTGCACACCATCGCTGCACACCGCCACCTGCGCGCCCTGCTGGCGCAGGCCTTCGGCGATGTAGCGCGCGTTCAGCGCGTCGTCTTCGATGATGAGATAGCGGTACATGCGGGCGGCAGGGCCTGACTCGAAACTGAGGCAGACACTATACGGCGCGCCAGACTCCGCCGAGATCGGTGGGGATGCCGGCATGTTGACCACCTCTTTCCAGCTAGGGGCAGGGCCGCGCGGCATCCCAGAGCACCGCGCCGCATGAAACCGTCAGGGCGCAGCCCACATCGGCAGATCGCCGCTGGCCACGCGCACCTGCCACTCGGCCAGCATCATTTCCTTGACCAGGTCCAGGTGCTCCAGGCGGTGCTCGTTGATCGATCCCAGCGAATCGATCAGCTCCAGGATGGAGCCCTGGCCCAGCTTGTAGGCGTCCTGGGCCATCTGGTTGAGCGGCGCGATCTGCGCCAGGCCCTGCTTTTCGTAGGCGCGCACGGCATCGCGGCGCAGCTTCAGCTGCCTGATGGCGCGCTGCAGCTCGGTACGCGCCTCGATCAGCGCGGCGTCGTAGCGCAGCTGGGCCTGCTCGGCCTCCACCTGGGCACGCGCGATGGGGCCTTCGCGGCGATCGAACAGCGGCAGCTCCACCGACACGCCGATCTGGTTGTAGTTGCCGTCCAGCCGGTTGCGCACCCGCGCCACGCTGATGCTGGGCGTGGGCAGGGCTTCGCGGCGTTCCAGTTCGACCTTGTGGCGCAGCTGGTCCAGCTCGGCCTGGGCGGCCACCAGGGCCGGCAGGCGCAGGCGCGCGGCCTCCCAAAGTTCCTGCTCGTGCAACAGCTGGGCCACGGGAACGGCCTGCAGGCTGCCCGTGGCGCGCGGTGCCCACTGGGGCAGGGCGGCCAGGGCGGCGGCGTGCGAGGCGGCATCCTGCCAGTCCGACTGGGCCTGGCTGACCTGCATGGCCATCTGGGCCTGCTGCAGGCTCAGGCGCGCGCCGTCATAGCGGCTGCGCGCACCGGCCTCGATCTGTCCGCGCACGATATTGCCCGCGCTGTTCAGGGCCTCCTGCGCCTCTTGCCAGACCTTCAGGCGCTGCTGCGTCATCAGCAGGTCGATGAAGGCCGTGGCTGCATCGTTGAGCGTGGTGGCCACGGCCACCTCGACATTGGCGCGCGCCGCCGTCTCGCCCTTGCGCGCGTTCTCCATGCGCAGGCGCCGCTGGCCGAAGATAGGCAGCGGCTGCTCTATGCCCCACTGCTTCTCGCCCGGCTTGCTGCTGTACGACGCCGAAGGATTGGGAAACGCCGCCGCCGTGCGGCTGTCCGCCTGCGCAATCCCGATCTGCAGCCGCTGCGCAGCCAGCTGGGGCTGGTTGCGCACCACCATCTGCAGATACTCCTGCATCCCCACCGGCTGCTGCGGCGCAGCCGCCGGAGCCACCTCGGAGGCAGGCGCCGCAGTGGTGGCCGGCACAGCCGCCCCGCCCGGTACAGCGGGTACAGCGGGTACAGCGGGTACAGCGGGTACAGCGGGTACAGCCTGCTGCGCAAGCGCAGAACCCGCCCCGCAGCACAGCGCCACAGCCACAAACAGGGCCCGATAACGGGCGCTGCCTGCAAAACCGGCGCGACCAAAAGCCAGGGACGCCGAGCAAGAGCCGCCTCGCGGCGAGGGCGTCGTCCCCCCCGCGAAGCGAGAGGGGGAAGCGGCGAAGCCGCTCAGGGGGCTATCACTCTTTTTCATCGAGTTCTTCCTGCGTCAACATGTTCTTGGGGCCCAGCAGCGCATAGAGCACGGGCAGCAGCACCAGGGCCACCAGGGGCAGCACCACCATGCCGCCCACGATCACGGAGGCGAAGGGCTTTTGCGTCTCGCTGCCCACGCCCGTGGACAGCGCCATGGGCAGCAGGCCCAGCAGCGCCAGCAGCGCCACGAGCACGATGGAGCGCATGCGCTCGGCAGCGCCCTCGACCAGGGCCTGCATCATGGGCATGCCCTGCCGTCGCAGCTCCTCCACGGCCGAGATCACCAGCAGGCCGGCCAGCGCCACCTGTCCCAGCAGCGCGATGAAGCCGATGGCCGCACTGATGGACAGCTCGATGCCCGCCAAGTGCAGGGCCGCGATGCCGCCCACCATGGTGAAGGGCGCGCACAGCAAGATGATGCCGGCGCTGCGCGCCTGGCCCAGCGCGCCGAACAGCAGGGCGTAGACGATGATCAGCGACAGCGGCACCACGATCTTCAGGCGTGCGGCCGCGCGCTGCTGGTTCTCCCACTCGCCGCCCCAGACGGCCTGGTAGCCCTCGGGGATCTTCACGTTCTTCTTGAACGTGGCCAGCGTGTCCTTGACCACGGAGCCGATGTCGCGGCCTTCCACGTTGAACTTGAGCGCCATGTAGCGCGCATTGCCTTCGCGGAAGATGGAGGAGTTGCCGATCTTGATGGCCACCTTGCCCACGGAGTGCAGCGGCACCGAGCCGCCCGCAGCGCCATTGGGCAGGGGGATGGCAATGTTGCGGATGCGTTCCTCGTCCATGCGGTCCACGTAGGGCAGGCGCACGCGCACGGGCACGGGGTACTCGCCTTCCCACAGCGTGGTGGAGATGTTGCCGGCCAGCGCGGCCTCCAGCGTCTTTTGCGCGGTCTCCATGGCAATGCCCTGGCGCGCCAGCGCCTGGCGGTCGAACTCCACGTGCACCTGGGGCGCAGGCGCGTCGCGGTACAGGCCCAGGTCGACCACGCCGTCGATGTCCTTCACCAGGTCCACGGTCTGCTGCAGGATGGAGCGCAGCTGCGGAATGTCGGGGCCGAAGACCTTGAGCACCACCTGGCCGCGCGCGCCGGACGTCGATTCCTCCACGCTGTCGCGGATGGGCTGGGCGAAGTTGAACGACACGCCCGGAATCTCGCTGAGCGTGGCGCGCATCTGCTCGATGAGCTGGGGCTTGGTCAGGCCCTTGCGCCATTCGCCGTGGCCCTTCAGGCGCACCAGCACCTTGGCCAGGTTCAGCGTCTCGTTGTCGGTGCCGGACTCGGGACGGCCCTGCTCGGTGGTGACGGTGATGACCTCGGGGAAGGTCTTCAGGCGCAGGCGCACGTCGCGCAGCACTTCCTGGCCCTTTTCCAGCGAGATCGATGCCGGCATCTGCACCAGCACGTAGGCGTCGCCTTCATCGAGCTCGGGCAGGAATTCCGTGCCCAGCCAGGCGGCCGACAGGCCGGCCGCCACCAGGATGGCCAGCGAGGCGACCACCACCATGACACGGCGCCGCCCGGCGCCCAGCAGGCTGCCGATCCAGTGCTGGTAGCCGTGGTGCGCGCGGTCGAAGATCTTGGGCTCTTCCACCATCACGTGCTGGGGCTTGAGGAACAGCGCGCACAGCGCCGGCACCAGGCCCATGGCGAAGACCAGGGCACCCAGCAGCGCGAAGCTGTAGGTCATGGCCAGCGGACGGAAGATGCGGCCCTCGATGCTTTCCAGCGAGAACACGGGGATCAGCGCCGCGATCACGATGGCCATGGCGAACAGCGTGGGCTTGGCCACGGCCACGGCCGAGTCGATGATGATGTGGCGCATGTCCGCCTGCGTCTGCGGCTTGCGCAGGCGGGCGTTGCGGATGATGTTCTCGGCCAGCACCACGGCGCCGTCCACCATGATGCCGAAGTCGATGGCGCCCATGGAGATCAGGTTGGCCGGCATGCCCAGCAGGTGCAGGCCGATGAAGGCCACCAGCAGCGACAGCGGGATCACCGTGGCCACGATCAGCGAGCCGCGCAGGCTGCGCAGGAACAGCCACAGCACGCCCACGATCAGCGTGGCGCCGAACAGCAGGTTGTGCTGCACCGTGCCCAGCGTGTGGCCGACCAGATCGGAGCGGTCGTAGTTGGTCTCCATGTGCATGCCCTCGGGCAGGCCGCCGTCATTGAGCGCGGCCACCTTGGCATGGATCTGGTCCAGCACCACCGAGGGGTTCTCGCCGCGCTTGAGCAGCACGATGCCCTGGACCACGTCGTCGGCATCGTCCATGCCCACCGAGCCCTGGCGCGGCGTGTGCGACTGCACCACGCGCGCCACGTCGCCAATGGTCACGGGCGCGCTGCCGCGCATGGCCACGACCACGCCCTGGATCTCCTGCGGCGTGCGCAGCAGGCCGATGCCGCGGATGATCAGCGACTGCTCGCCGCGGCGCATCAGGCCGCCGCCCACGTTGCGGTTGGACTTGGACAGGGCATCGCTCACGTCTTCCAGCGACAGGCCCAGCGCATACAGCTTCTCGGGATCGACCTCGACGTGGTACTCCTTGACGAAGCCGCCGATGCTGACCACGTCGGCCACGCCCTGCACCTGCTTGAGCACGCGCACCACGCGCCATTCCTGCTCGGTGCGCAGCTGCGCCAGCGTGTGGCGGTCGCTCTTCAGGCGGTAGTAGAAGATCTTGCCCAGCGGCGTGTAGTCGGGCGCCATCTCGGGCGTGACGCCGTCGGGCAGATTGGCCTGGGGCAGGCGCTGCGACACCTCGGCGCGCGCATGGAAGCTGTCGGCCTCGTCATTGAAGACGAGGTTGATCATGGCCAGGCCGAAGTAGCTCTCCGAGCGCAGCGACACCAGGCCCGGCGTGCCGTTGAGCTCGCGCTCCAGCGGCTGGGTGATCTGGCGCTCCACCTCCTCGGGGGCCAGGCCCGGCGCCTGGGCAATCACGCCCACCTGCACATTGGTCACATCGGGATAGGCCTCGATGGCCGTGTGCAGGTACGAATACACGCCATAGATGGCGATGATCAGGGTGGCGCACAGGGCGACGAGCCGCCGGTGCACCACAAACGCTATCAGGGAACGCAGCATTGATGGGACTCCTTGCCGCGATCAGAGCAGCTGGCTGGCTGCGCCGTCGAGCAGCAGACCACCGCGCACGACGATCTTCTCACCCGACTTCAGGCCCGACACCACGGGCACCATGCCGCGCGAGGGCCGGCCCAGCACCACGGTGCGGGCCTCGAACTGCAGCTCGCCGGTCTGCACGAAGACGATGCTGCGGCTTTCATCCTTGATGAGCACGGCCGTCACGGGGATCAGCATCTCGTGCTCGTTGGAGACCTGCAGGCCCACGCGCGCCTGCATGCCGGAACGCAGCACGGGGTTTTGCGCATCGAGCTGCACGATGACGGAGGCGCGGCGCGATTCCTTGTCCAGCGTGGCGCCCAGGTGGCGCACCGTGCCGGTCAGGGGCTTGGGCAGCTGCGGCACATCGACCTGCACGGCACTGCCCAGGCGGATGCCGGGCAGATCGCTTTCGAAGACATCGGCCACCACGTTCATGGCGGCGGGATCGCCGATCAGGAACAGCTCGCCGCTGGGCTCGACCGAGGCGCCGACCACGGCCTTGCGCTCGGCCACCACGCCGGCGCGCGGCGCACGCAGCACCAGCCGGTCGCCGCCGCCTTGCCCCAGCAGCGCCGACGTGCCCTGGGCACGCGCCAGCTCCTGGGCCGACTCGCGCAGCTTGGCCTGGGCCGCGCGCAGATCCACCTCCACGCCCACGCCCTTGTCCACCATGGTCTGCTGGCGCCGCACTTCCACGGTGGCCACGTCATGCGCGCTGCGGGCAGCTTCCACCTCGTAGCGCACGCGCAGCGCCTCGGGGCTGACCAGGGTGGCCAGCTCGTCGCCGGCCTTGACGATGTCGCCCACGTGGGCACGCACGGACACCACGCGCGCGGCCAGCGGCACCGAGACGGTGGCCACGCGGTCCTCGGCAAAGGTCACGCGCGCCGGCGCCCAGGCCATCTGCGTGCCCTGCGGATCGGCCACCGCGGCGATGTCCAGCATCTTCAGCGACTCGGGCTTGACCCGCACCACGCCGGCGGGCGCGGGTGCCTGCGCGGCAGGCTCGTTCTGTGCCGATGCCTTGGATGCATCGCAGCCCGCCACAAGGCAGGCCACGGCGATGACGGCGCATGCCGAGGCCGCCGGAAACCGGGCTGCCGTGGGCAGGCCCGCAAGTGTCTTGATCATTCTTGCCCCTTCAATCCATGCCTGGAGCGCAGGGACTGCAGCGAGCCGACCCTTGTCTCCTGAGATGAAACAGATGCTAGAAAACGCATCTTCCGGCGTGCGTGAAGCCTTCATTACCGTTTGGTAAGGCACTCGCATGCCCTGGGCTCGCCCCCGGGACCTGTCCCCGGCGGGGATGGTCTGTGCCTTTGCCGGACTTTTGCGAGATCCGGTGCGGTCCGCGGCGCACAGCCTGCGCGGTCCCGGACCTGCCGCCTGGCGTGGGACCCAGGCCAGGCCGCAGCGGCGGCAGACCTGTGGATATCCCGGGGAAAAACACACCCTGCAAAGCCAGAGATCTGCACAGGCCCTGTTTTCCACAGTGGTGACAACTTCCATCACCTTCTGCAAATTGCAGCAAACCTGAATCCGCGAAAAATTCGTTGCAAATCAACGATGAATCGCGACAATTACTCCATCAATCCACAGGCATGCCAACAGCATGCACACAAGATTGACCACAGGCCGCACACCCTGGCAGCTGTGGGCAAGACTGTGGATGCAGCCACGCGCACAGCCATCAACGGCCATGGGAACAATCCAGGAACAGCCGGTGGACAGATGTCCATCCCGGCCACCGATACCCACCTGTACGCACATGCGATTGGCGGGTGCAGTGATCCATATGACGTGCAGCTTGTAGGCTGTACGGCATACGAAAAACGCGCTTTGTGCGCTGTATTCCATAAGATTTCGCATCTTATTTAATACATATCACTGTACGAATCCTTATAAACAGACGGACCAAAGTGATCTATCTGGTCGAAATACGCCGAAATGCATGAAAAAAAATGGGCTGACCAAGCCCTGAAATCCTTCGATGACGTGGTCGGAGCCATCCCGGGGTTCCGAAATCGTGAGGGGCAGCGAAAAATGGCAGCCCAGGTCGCGCAGACCTTGAGCCAGGCCCAGCTGGGAAAAATCGATGAGGGCGCGCCGGAGCCCACCCGGTCCATTGCCGTGGTGCAGGCCGGAACGGGGGTGGGCAAATCGCTGGCGTACAGCATTCCCGCCATTTCGATGGCGCTGGCGCGCGGCACCCGGGTGCTGATTTCCACGGCCACCGTGGCGCTGCAGGAACAGCTGGTGAACAAGGATCTGCCCGCGCTGGCCCAGCAGCTGGAGCAGCCTTTCAAGTTCGCGCTGGCCAAGGGCCGGGGCCGCTTTGTCTGCAAACTGAAGCTGGAGCGGCTGGCCAGCACTGGCGAGGCCCAGGACGAGGATCTGGACGATCTGTTCGCCGAGGAAAAGGCCCAGGCCCAAAGCCGCGTGGCACGCCCGGCCCTGGAGCTGGAGGCGCGCATGCAGTTCTACAAAAGCATGGCCAACGCGCTGGCCAGCCAGGCCTGGGACGGCGACCGCGACTCGCTGGAAACCCCGCCCGAGGCCGAGGCCTGGAGCCCCGTGGCGGCCGAATCCTCGTCCTGCACGGGCAAGCACTGCCCGGCCTTCAGCAACTGCGTCTACTACGAGCGCCGCAAGGACCTGGTGGCCGCCCAGGTCATCGTGGCCAACCACGATCTGCTGCTGTCCTCCCTGGGCGCGCGGCTGCTGCCCGAGCTGGACAACTGCCTTCTGGTGCTGGACGAAGCCCACCATCTGCCCGCCACGGCGCTGGGCCAGTTCGCCGGCGAGATGGACCTGAGCCGCCTGGGCTGGATAGACAAGCTGACCAGCCGCGCCCTGCGCGTGAATACCCTGGTCGAAGTGGAGGAACTGGCCGACCTGCCCAGCCATGCAAGCCAGCTGCGCCAGCAGCTGCAGGAACTGGCGCGCCTGGTGATGGAGCTGTACGGCGATACGCTCAAGTCACAAAAGGACAGCTGGGGGCCGGCCCGGGTGCGCGTGCCGCGCGGCATGCTGCCCGAGCCCCTGCTGGAGCCGCTGGGCAGGGCGGCCCACCATGCCAACAGCTTTCTGGACGCGCTGCGCGCCATCTCCAAGGCGCTGCGCGCCGCCATCAAGGACAATCCAGAGGAAGCACGCAGGCTGTCTACAGCTTATGCACAGGTTGGCGCACTGGCACCCCGCCTGGAATCCGTCTATGACACGGCCCAGTTGCTGATGCAGCAGCCGGTGCAGGATGACGACAGTAGCCGCGTGCCCAATGCCAAATGGTTCACGTTGGAGACAGATGGCGAGTACATCGTGGTCAAGGCCCATGCCAGCCCCATCCTGCCCGGCGCCACGCTGCGCCACCATCTGTGGTCCCAGGTGCGCGGCGCGGTGCTCACGTCGGCCACCTTGACCAGCTGTGGACAATTCGACTTCTTCCTGCGCGAGGCCGGCCTGCACGACGATGCGACCGTGACCACGCTGGAAGTGCCCAGCCCCTTCGACTACGCGCGACAGGGCACGCTGGTGGCGCGCGAAACCGTGGCCGATCCGAAGGAAGCCGCCCGCTTCACCCAGGAGATGGTGGACGCGCTGCTGGGCGACCTGTCCCACGTGCAGGCCGGCGCCCTGGTGCTGTTCACCTCGCGCGAGCAGATGCGCCTGGCGGTGGATGCGCTGTCCACGGCCATGCGCTCGCAGGTGCTGGTGCAGACGGCCATGCCCCGCGCCCTGCTGCTGGCACGCCACCGCGATGCCGTGGAGATGGGCGAGCCCTCCATCATCTTCGGCATGCAGTCCTTCGGAGAGGGACTGGACCTGCCCGGCGCACTGTGCGAGTCCCTGTTCATCACCAAGCTGCCCTTTGCCCCGCCCGACGACCCCGTGGGCGAGGCCCGCGCCGAGTGGCTGCGCAGCAGCGGCCGCAACCCCTTCAACGAACTCGTGGTGCCGGCTACGGCGATACGGCTGGCCCAGTGGGTGGGCCGCGCCATCCGCACCGAGGAAGACCAGGCCCATGTCTACTGCTATGACCGGCGCCTGGTGAACACCAGCTATGGCCAGCAGCTGCTCAAGGGCCTGCCGCCCTTTGCCCTGCAGCGCCGCCCGGCACGCCGAGACGAAAGCTGTGGAAAGAACGGGGAAACCAGCCCCTCTCCGTTTCCTCCACCTTTCCCCATCCACACAAGCCCTTGATTTCAGGCAATTTTCCTGAAAACCATCCTCCCGATTGCCCACAGGTCATTTGCACACAGCCTGTGGGCAACTTCACTCCACGGGATCCGTTCATGCATGCGGCGCCCGGCAACAGGTTCAAAGGACCTGCACGACCTCGCAGGCCACACCTGCCGACACCCCCGTAGATCACGGCCCACAGGCCATCAGGCGGCCCCAGGAAGCGCTTTGGCGCCCCTGCAGGGGTCCTGGCATCTGCCTGGTGTTTGCGCTGTCTGCGGGCCGTTGGAGAGACGGCCTGATTCCCATCCTTTCTCCCTGCAGTGCTGCAGCCATCACTTTTCGTGATTGCACTTGCCAGTGCTGGATCAACTGCTCCTGATTCGGATGCACAGGCCGCTTGCAGGGCCCAGATCAAGGATTGAATTTTTTTGAATGAACAACGGCGGCCTCTGGCGTGTCCGCATGTGCCCGTGCGAGAGACGCCGTTTCCTCGAAGTTTTCCCTGGTTGTTCACAGCCTAGCGTGAAAAAGGCCGTCGTTCACCTGCATGCCAACCGGGTGACGGGTGACGTCTTGTCTTCATGAGCAAGGCCATCGCCCAGGAGTCTTGCGGATTTTTTGCAGACAGGCGCGCCAATTTCGCTGGAGCGCAGTCCTTCTTTGCACATGCCTGGCTCCAGCCAAGCTCACGCGTCTGTTTTTTTTGGCAAACCTGGCTGCCTTGGCTTCCCGGCGTGACTTCGCCTTTGGTTGTTCTTTGATCTTCTTATAAAGAATAGTCGTAGTAGTAGAGGCATGATATCTCTGTGGATAACTGCCATTACCTTAAAAAAAACAAGGATCTAGCGTACTGAAAAACATGTGGTCAACGCCCTGTTCCTGGTGTCTTGCCAACGGGGATAGATTGCATGTCACGGATTTTTCTGTGGATAACTTGAAAGTTGATCATCTTCTATCCACAGTTTTGCATGACAGGCTTTTTTTGTGATGTTTTCTCGTAAGTTATTGATTTAAAAGAAATTTAAGCGTTTACCAGTCAGAAGACAGACCTGTGATGCATGGATGAACACAGGGTCTGACCATGCTGTGATCTGTTGACAAGCAGCTTTTCCTGGGCAAGGGGGCTGCTTTTTTTATCCAGATCGGCGTTCGTGCTGTGAAAAACTGAGCCCGGCTGTTATTCCTATTTCTTCTATTTTTAATTAGTAGTAGTAGTAAGTGAAGCGCTTAATTGTTGATAACTGATTTTTCACATGGAAAATCAATAAGTTATGAGTATGCAAACCCTGTGGTGGATGCTGCCTTGCAACTGCACCCGTTTTGGGAACAACTTTCCGCGATGCATCCATCGTGTGGATAAGCATGGATTTACAAGGTTTTTATACCCAGGTTTTTCCACAGGTCCGCAGCGGGCAAAAAAAGACCACCTCGCGGGTGGTCGGGGCTGGGCTGCAGCGATGGTCAGAAATGGTGGGCGTAGCGCAGCTGCAGGAAGTTTTCGCCGGGGTTGGGCTTCTTGATGCCAGCGTTGGAATGGTGCTCCAGCCTCAGCACCAGTTCATGCTGGCCTTGGTTGCCAAACAGGTAGCCCACGCCGATATGGGTGGCGAAGTTGTAGCGGGTCGGGAATTCCTTCTCGTCCGTGACGTAGCGCCGGTTCAGTGCCCAGCTCAGACCCACGCCGGTTTCTGCAAACCAGGGCGACTGTCCGTTGCTGCCACGCCAGCGCAGCGTGGGATTGATGCCCACCACCCAGGTGCTGCGGTGGCTGCCTTCCAGGGGGGCGGACCATCGCGCGCCCCAGATATCCCAGTAGCCGCTGAGCTGGCCGCCCCACAGCGCATGGCGCCAGTTGCGCCAGGGCACGGTAACGCCCAGGGTCCAGCTGTCGGCGCTGCGCTCGGCCGCGCCATATTGCAGGTACAGGGAAGGGGTGGATTCCGGCGCCAAGGATTGCGCCTGGGTCGCCATCGGCAGGACAGCGCCTGCGAAGGCCAGCATCACGGTCGCTGCCAGGCGTGCTGGCGGATGGATGCGTGCCTTGGCGAGGCGCTGGTAGCTGGATGGCGTCGTTTGAATGATTTTGAGGGCCATGTGATCTTCTCCGGGGGCGGCACACGTTGCTGTGCCTGTAACACTCTAGGGAGGCTGGTGAAGACCGGGGCGTCAGCAAAAAAGCCCTTGCACTGTCGGTCGCCCGACAAGGCGTCCGTGCAAGGGCTGGCTCAAGCAATCCGGCTGCCCGCCGGTGGCAGGCAGGCCAGGCTGGCGCTTACTGGGCAGGTGCCGGGGCAGGGCGGGCCTGGCCGCTCTTGTGGTCATGGCGCGGGCCGTGGCCCATGCCGTGGTGGCCAGGGTGTCCCTTGTGCAGCGTGGCGGCATCGAAGGTCTTTTGCTGGTTGGCGTCCAGTTGGGCGTAGAAGGCCTTGGTGGCTTCGCCGCGGCGATCGGCATCGGCCGCGCGCTGGGCGCGCATTTCATGCATCTTGTCGATGCGCTGGGGCGTGGTCAGCTTGGCGAAGTCCTCGCGCTCCATGCGCTGGGGACGCTCGCCGGGCTTGAAGGTGGCCGCATAGGTGTTCCATGCGGTCTCCTGGGCCGGCGTGAGCTTGAGGTCGGCCTTGAGCTTGGCGATGCGCTGCTGCATGTGTTCGCGGCGCTCGCCAGGCTTGTGCATGGGACGTTCGGGCTTGGGCGTGGTGGCTGCAGCCGGTGCTGCCGGCGCGGCGGTCTGGGCGTACGAGGGCAGGGCGAACGAGGCCAGCAAGGCGGTGGCAGCTGCGGCGCTGGCGAGGGTGCGGCGGAAGGTGGTGGTCATTCCAAAATCCTTTCTGGAGAGGGTGACTGAAGGCCGCCGTCAAGGCACTTGGCGGGCCCTGTGCAGCGGATGGTTGAAGTGTGGTCGTCCGATGTATCGGGGCCGTGTGGTTTTGCGCAGGGCTTGTAAAGAATTGACAAGCTTGTGCAGCGCTGTCCGGCGCCAGGCATGCACAATGGCCGGGCGGGGCGCCAAGGCATGGCGCCCCTGCTGTTTTTTCTGTTTTCTCCCTCTGGATGGAGGCGGCGCAGCCCGGTGTTGCACACCCCTGCTGCGGCGCAGCCGCAGTCCGTCCGAGCAAAGGTTCGCTATGTTCAAAAACATGATCGTCTATCGCATTGCCGAGAGCTGGCAGGGCGATTTGCAGCAGCTTGAAGAAGCCCTGGGCAAGAGCCCGTTTGCCGAGTGCGGCGCCACGCAGGAGCGCAGCGCCGGCTGGGTGCCGCCGCGCGGCGAGCCCCATGGCCCGCTGGCCGAGTCCGTGGCCAATCAGTGGGTGATGCGCTTCATGACCGAGGCCAAGATGCTGCCGGCCAGCGTGCTCAACCGCCGCGTCAACGAGAAGGCCGCCCACATCGAGGCCACCGAAGGCCGCAAGCCCGGCAAGAAGGAAAAGAAGGAACTCAAGGACGAGGCCAAGCTGGACCTGCTGCCCATGGCCTTCACCAAGCAGGGCTCCATGTGGGTGTGGCTGGACCCGCAGGCCCGCACCCTGGTGCTGGACACCGGCAGCCAGGCGCGCGCCGACGAGGTGGTCAGCTCGCTGGTGGAGGGCCTCACAGGCTTTGCGCTGGCCCTGGTCGATACGCAGACCAGCGCACAGGCCGCCATGGCGCACTGGCTGACCACGCAGGAAAGCCCGGCCGGCTTTTCGATTGACCGTGAATGCGAGCTCAAGGCCGCCGACGAATCCAAGGCCGTGGTGCGCTATGCGCGCCATCCGCTGGACATCGACGAGGTGCGCCAGCACATCGAGCACGGCAAGCTGCCCACGCGCCTGGCGCTGACCTGGGACGACCGCGTGAGCTTTGTGCTGACCGAGGGTCTGCAGATCCGCAAGATCGCGCTGCTCGATGCCGTGATGGAAGGCCAGTCGCAGGACGACGGCGGCTTCGATGCCGACGTGGCGATTGCCACGGGCGAGCTGTCCAGGCTCATCCCCGATCTGATCGAGGCGTTGGGCGGGGAAGGGCGCACGGGCCTGGGCCAGGATCTTCCCGCATCGCTGCAGACGCCTGCTGCCCACGCTCCCGCGACGGCACCGCGCGCAGCGGCATCGGGCCGTGGAGCGCTGACGGGGCCGGCCACGGCACCCGTGGACACGGCGCCTGAAGAAGCGCCGTTCTGAGCCAGCAGCAAGGCACCCGGGCCGGCAATGTTTCATGTGAAACATCGCCGCGCCCCCAGGGCGCTCAGACCCTTTCGAAGATGGCTGCGATGCCCTGGCCGCCGCCTATGCACATGGTCACCAGCGCATAGCGGCCGCCCGTGCGCTGCAGTTCGGCGATGGCCTTGGTGGTGATGATGGCGCCCGTGGCGCCGACCGGGTGGCCCAGCGAGATGCCCGAGCCGTTGGGATTGACCTTGGCCGGGTCCAGCGCCAGTTGCTGGATCACGGCGCAGGCCTGGGCCGCAAAGGCCTCGTTGGCCTCGATGACGTCCATGTCTGCAATCTTCAGGCCCGTGCGCTGCAGCACCTTCTGCGTAGCCGGCACGGGGCCTATGCCCATGTAGGCGGGGTCCACGCCGGCATGGGCGTAGCCGACCAGGCGCGCCAGCGGCTTCAGTCCCAGGGCAGCCACGCGATCGCCTGCGGCCAGTGCCACGGCGGCGGCACCGTCGTTGATGCCCGAGGCATTGCCGGCCGTCACGGTGCCGCCTTCCTTGCGGAAGGCCGGCTTCATGGCGCTGAGCACTTCGATGGTGGTGGCCGCGCGCACATGCTCGTCGGTGTCGAAGACCACGACGCCCTTGCGCGTGGCGATTTCCACGGGAACGATCTGCTCCTTGAAGTGGCCGGCCGCGATGGCAGCGGCCGCGCGCTGGTGGCTGGCCGCTGCCAGTTCATCCTGCATTTCGCGGCTGATGTGGTAGCGCTCGGCCACGTTCTCGGCCGTGATGCCCATGTGCATCTTCTGCCAGGGATCGTGCAGGATGCCCAGCATGTAGTCGATGCTCTTGGCGTCGCCCATGCGCGCGCCCCAGCGCGCGGCCTGGTCGAAGTAGGGGCCGCGGCTCATGGACTCGCTGCCGCCGCCGATGGCCACGTCGCAATCGCCCAGCGCAATGGCCTGGGCGGCCGAGACGATGGCCTGCAGGCCGGAGCCGCACAGCCGGTTGACGTTGAAGGCCGGCGTCTCGATGGGGCAGCCCGCATCGATGGCGGCCACGCGCGAGAGGTAGGCGTCCTTGGTATCGGTGGGGATCACATTGCCCATGACCACGTGGCCGACGGCGTCGGGCGCCAGGCCCGCGCGCTCCATGGCCGCCTTGACGGCCGTGGTGGCCAGCTGGGTGTTGGGTACGTCCTTGAGGCTGCCGCCGAAGGTGCCGATGGCGGTGCGCGCAGTGCCGACGACGAAGACGTCGCGTGGGGTCATGGTGAAGCTCCTCGAAGCGATGAACACGGGGGATGGAGTGCATTGTGCCGGGCAGGCGGCAGGCAGCGCAGCCGCCTCGGCGTCAGTTCCGGGCGCAGGTCAACGTCCCTCGAATTGCGGCGTCTGCCTGGCGTGGAACGCCGCAATGCCGCGCGGCAGGTCGGCCGTGCGCGCACAGGCATCGAAGGCGCAGGCCTCGGCGGCCAGCTGGTCGCGCAGGCTGCGGTCCAGGCCCGCGCGCATGAGGCGGCGCATATGGCCCAGCGCCACCGTGGGGCCGGCGGCCAGGCGCTCGGCCAGCTGCTGCACGGCGGCGTCGAGTTCGGCGGGCGGCAGGACGCGGTTGATCAGGCCCAGGCGCTGCGCTTGGGCGCAGTCCAGGGTCTCGCCCAGCATGGCGATCTCCAGCGCGTTGCGCAGGCCCACGATGCGCGGCAGCGCCCAGGAGGCTCCCACGTCGCAGCTGGCGCCCAGGTTGATGTAGGCCAGGTTGAAGCGCGTGCCCTCGGCCGCGCAGACGAAGTCGGCCTGCAGCATCAGCGACAGGCCTGCGCCTGCCGCCGCGCCATGCACCTTGGCGATGACGGGCGCATCAAGCTGGCCCAGCAGCGCCACGGCCTCGTTGAGCGGCGCCAGCAGCTCGGCCGCGCCGCGCACGGGGTCGGCGGCCAGCGTGTCCAGGTCGCCGCCCGCCATGAAGGCGCGGCCCGCGCCTTCCAGCACCACGCAGCGCAGCGCGCGGTCCTGGGCCAGGGCGCGCACGGCGTCGCGCAGCGCCAGCGCCATGGGCACGTCGATGGCGTTGAGGGCGGCGGGGCGGTGGAAGGTCAGCGTGGCGATGGCGCCTTCGCGCTGCAGCCGCAGCGGGGTGTCTTGCGTATCGGTCATGGGAGGCTCAGTGGTACAGGGCGTCGATTTCGGCGGCGTAGGTCTTGTAGATGGAAGAACGGCGCACCTTCATCGTGGCCGTGACTTCGCCGTCGTCGTGGTCCAGCTCCTTGGTCAGCAGATGGAAGCGCCGCACATGCGAGACCTGGGCCAGGCGCGCGTTGCCCTGCGCGATCTCGGCCTCGATGAGCGCGCGCACCTCGGGCATCTCGGCCAGGGAGCGGAAATGCGTGAAGGCAATGCGCCGCGCCTGGGCCCATTGGCCCACGGTCTCGTAGTCGATCTGCACCAGCGCGCCCACGAACTTGCGGCCCTCGGCCACGACGATGCACTCCTTGATGAAGGGGCTGGCCTTCATGGTGTTCTCGATCTCCGAGGGCGTGAGGTTCTTGCCGCCGGCGGTGATCATGATGTCCTTGAGGCGGTCCACGATGCGCAGCTGGCCGCCCTGCACGCGCACCACGTCGCCCGTGTGCAGCCAGCCGTCCTGGATGCTTTGCGCCGTGGCCTCGGGGTTCTTGTAGTAGCCCGCGAAGACCATGTCGCCCTTGATCTGCAGTTCGCCGCTGTCGTCACCCTCGTGGCCCGCGCTGCTGCCGAGGCTGGCAATGCGCCATTGCACGCCTTCGGTGGCCACGCCTACGCTGCCCACGGACACGTCGTCCAGCCGGTGGCCCGTGACCATGCCCGTGGATTCGGTCAGGCCGTAGACCTCGATCAGCGGCACGCCCAGCGTGCGGAAAAAGCGCACCACGTCGGGTGGTATGGGCGCGGCGCCGGTGAGCGCCACGCGCGCCTGGCGCAGGCCGATGAAGTTCTGCAGTGCGCGCAGCACGCTCCAGTAGCTGGCGGCCCAGGTGAGGTGTTCGGCCAGGCTCCACTGCCTGCGGGGCTTTTCGGCCAGCGGCGCGCAGGCCGCCATGGCACGCCGGTAGAGCGTGCGGCGCAGCGGCCCGGTCTCCTGCATCTTGATGCTGATGGCCGCATGCAGCTTTTCCCAGATGCGCGGCACGCCCAGGAACATGTTGGGCGCGACTTCGCGCAGGTCTTCCTGCACCGTGCGGATGGACTCGCCGAAGTGCACCTGCGAGCCCAGGTAGACCGGCACGAAGCTGGTCAGCATCTGCTCGGCCACGTGGCACAGCGGCAGGTAGGACAGGTGGCGCGTGCCGCCATCCAGCCCCAGCCGCTCGGCAATGCCGGGCACCACGCCGCGGATGTTGCGGTAGGTGATCATGGCGCCCTTGGGCTTGCCGGTGGAGCCCGAGGTGTAGATCATCAGCCCCACGTCATCCAGCGTCTGGCGTGCCAGCGCCTGTTCGATGGGGGCGCGGCTGGCGGCCTGGGCGCCCAGGCGCTCGACCTCGTCGAAGGTGGTGATCAGGGCGCGCAGCTCGGGCGCAAGGCTGCGCAGGCCCTTGGTCTCCATGACGATGATTTTCTGCAGCTGCGGCAGCTCGGGCAGGGCGGCCAGCAGCTTGTCGGTCTGCTCCTGGTCCTCGCACACCATGATGGCGATGTCCGCGTGTCCGGCCACGTAGGCGACCTCGGGCGTGGGACTGGTGGGGTAGACGCCCACGGTGATGGCGCCGATCAGGCCCGCGCCCATCTGGGCCAGCACCCACTCGATGCGGTTCTCGGAGATCACGCCCATGTGGCCGCCTGGCGCCAGGCCCAGCTGCGCCAGGCCCAGCCCGAAGTGGCTGGCACGCTCGTGGTAGCGCGCCCAGCTGGTGGGCTTCCAGATGCCGAAGTCCTTTTGCCGTATGGCCACGCGCCGGGCATCGCTGCGCGCGCGTTCGGCCAGCATCTGGGGCAGGGTGAGTTCGGGAAGGTTCTTCATATCAATGACCCATCGCGCTGCCTGTGACACTGGCGTGCCCCCACACGGGAGCACCGAGGAAGGGCCGCCCCGCACCGAGGGTGCTGTCCCCCTCCCTCGCGAAGCGGGAGAGAGGGGGAAGGCGCGAAGCGACTCAGGGGGTGCTTCATGACAACCAGCGCTTGCGGCGCTTGTAGTGCTTCAGGTCGCGAAAACTTTTTGCCTCGCCGCCACCACCCATGCCCAGGTAGAACTCGCGCACGTCGGCATCCTGGGCCAGGCGTTCGGCCGGGCCGTCGATGACGATCTTGCCGTTCTCCATGATGTAGCCGCTGTGCGCCACGGCCAGGGCCACGGTGGCGTTCTGCTCGACCAGCAGCATGGAGGTGCCGCGCTCGGCATTGATGCGCGCGATGATGGTGAAGATGTCCTCCACCAGCTTGGGCGCCAGGCCCAGCGAGGGCTCGTCCAGCAGCATGAGCTGGGGCTCGGCGATCAGCGCGCGGCCAATGGCCAGCATCTGCTGCTCGCCGCCCGACAGGTAGCCGGCCAGGCCTTTGCGTCGCTCATGCAGGCGCGGGAAGTAGCTGTAGACCAGGTCGAAGTCGGGCTTGACTTGATGGCGGCCCGTGAGCGCGTAGGTCGCGGCCACGAGGTTTTCCTCCACCGTGAGGTCCTCGAACACGCGCCGGCCCTCCATCACATGCGACAGCCCCAGGCGCACCAGCTGCTGGGGCGCGTACTGCGCGGTGGACTGGCCGTTGTAGCGTACGCTGCCGCTGGCCAGCAGGCCGTCCTCCAGCGCCAGCAGTCCGGAGACGGCCTTGAGCGTGGTGCTCTTGCCCGCGCCGTTGCTGCCCAGCAGCGCCACGATCTGGCCGCGCGGCACGGCCAGCGACAGGCCCCGCAGGGCCTGCACGACCTTGTTGTAGATGACCTCGATGTTGTTGATTTCGAGGACCTTGTCCGTGGGCTGCTCGGTCATGTGCGGGCGTCTGTTCGGACGACAGTCAAAGTGCGATCCAGTCGGACGCAGGCAGCATCTTCTGCGCCTTCATGTCCGCCTTGTAGACGCGGCCCACGGGAATCGAATTGCCCTTGATGGTGATGGGCACGCCGATCAGTCCGCCCGTGTCGAAGTCCTTGATGGAGTTGAGCGCTGCCTTGAGGTTGGGGCCGGTGAGCGGCTTGCCCGCGTCCAGGCAGCGCCTGGCCGATTCCACGAACAGCATGGCCGCCAGAAAGCCCTGGATATAGGCCGTGCTCTGGTACTCGGGGCGCAGCGCGCGGATCTTGTCCAGCATGGGCGCCTTGGCCGAGGTGTCGTAGTAGTAGCGGTAGGGCATGACGCCCATGAAGCCGTCGCCGGCCTCGCCCATCTTCATGACGGTGGAGCTGTCCATGGTCCAGAAGGTGCCCATCCATCGGCTGGTCATGCCCATCTGCTTGCCCTGCTGGATGAACTCGGGAATGGGCGCGAGGATGTAGCCGTGGAAGATGGTGTAGTCGGGCGCGGCGCGGCGCAGCTTGATGACTTCGGTGGACACGTCCACGCTGCCGGGCGGCGTCATCAGCTTGGCCACCATGTTCAGGCCCAGCTTCTTGGCGGCCGCTTCGCTGGCCTCGATGGGGTCGCGGCCGAATTCGGAGTCGGAGTAGACGAAGGCCACCTTGGCGCCCGGCTTTTCCTTGGCGATGTGCTTGAGCAGGATGCCGAACATCTCCGTGTAGTCGGGCCCCACGAGGAACTGGTTCGGGTACTTGGCCGGGTTGTTGAGCTCGGTGGCGAAGGAGGCGCCCGCCATGAGGATGGCGCCGTTGCGGTCCAGCTCCGGGTTGATGGTCTTGGAAAAGCCCGTGGAGTCGCCGTAGTAGAGGTTGACCTTGTTCTGGCTGGTGATCTTCTTGAACGCGGCCACCGAGACATCGACCTTGTAGCCCGTGTCCTCGGGCACGTAGCGGACCTTGCGGCCCTTGATGCCGCCGGCCTCGTTGACGATCTTCACGTAGTCGCCCATGCCGGCATTGATGCCCACGCCCGCGAAGGCGAACACGCCCGTCATGGGGATGGAGCCGCCGATCACGATGTCTTCGCCGCCAGCCTGGGCGCGGGCCGCCAGCGGCGCGGCCAGGCTGGCGCCGGCCGCCAGCAGCAGGCTGCGGCGGCGCGAGGAAGTCGGGTGTTGCTGCATGCTTGTCTCCTTTTGCTTGTCGTGCGCGGCGCCGCCTCAATTGCGGAAGGGCCACAGGTGGAAGAAGCGGCGCAGGCGCCGCCACATTTGTGCGAGCCCCTGCGGCTCGAAGACCAGAAAGACGATGATCAGCAGCCCGAACACCATGGTGCGCACGGGCGACAGGAAGACGGTGAGCTCGGAGCCGCCGGGCAGCAGGTCCACGATGAGCTTGAGCAGCTCCGGCACCATGGTCATGAAGACCGCGCCCAGGATGGAGCCCAGGATGGAGCCCATGCCGCCGACGATGATGGCCGCCAGAAAGAAGATGGACATCAAGAGCGGAAAGCTCTCAGGCGTGACCACACGGAAGAAGTACGCCCACAGCCCGCCCGCCACGCCCGCGTAGAACGAGGACAGCCCGAACGACAGCAGCTTGTAGCGCAGCAGCGGTATGCCCAGCACCTCGGCCGAGATGTCGCGGTCGCGGATGGCGATGAAGGCGCGGCCTGTGCGCGTGCGAAACAGGTTGGCCGCGCCCAGCAGCATCAGCAGCGTGACCGGCACGATCACCCAGTACAGCCGGAACGACGTATCCAGCGCCACGCCGAACACCGTGGCCGGCTGCAGCGTCAGGCCGGCCGTGCCGCCCGTGAGCCTGAGGTTGGCGAACAGGAAGTGCGCGATGAACGAGGCCGCGATGGTGGCAATCGCCAGGTACAGGCCCTTGACGCGCAGCGAGGGCAGGCCCACCACGATGCCGCCCAGCATGGCCACGAAGCCGCCCGCCAGCAGGTTGAACAGCACGGGCGTGCCCCAGCGCGCCTGCACAATGGCCACCGTATAGGCGCCCAGGCCCATGAAGGCAGCCTGGCCCAGGCTCACCAGGCCCGTGTAGCCCGTGAGGATGTTCAGCCCCGTGGCGCTGGCCACGTTGATGCTGACCAGGCAGGCCAGGTACAGCCAGTAGTCGCTGGCCATGAAGGGGAACAGCACCAGCAGCGCGCCGGCCACGGCCAGCCAGATGCGTTGCGTGCGGGAGTCGAACAGCGCCGCGTCGGCGATGTAGCTTTCCTTGAGGGTGCCTATGCGCATGCTGCCGTCCTTGCGAAACTGTCTAGAGCCGCTCGATCTCGTGCGTGCCGAACAGGCCGTAGGGCCTGAGCATCAGCACCACGACCAGCACGATGAAGGTGGCCAGCAGCTTGTATTCGCCGCCCAGGTAGGCGCCGGCCAGCGCCTCCACCAGGCCGATGAACAGGCCGCCGACCAGGGCGCCCAGCACGCTGTCCAGCCCGCCCACGATGACGACCACCAGCACCGACAGGCCGAACACGCCCATGCTCGACGAGATGCCGCCGATGGAGCCGACGATGATTCCCGACACGGCGGCGATCATGGCCGACACCGCCCACGCCAGCGAGAACACGCGCGGCACATTGATGCCCACCGAATAGGCCGCTGCCTGGTCGCTGGCCGTCGCACGCAGGGCCACGCCGCCGCGCCAGTAGCGGAACACCAGCAGCACGGCCGCGATGAAGACCACGGCCACGGCTGCGCCCCAGGCCACCTTGGGCGCGAGAAAGGCCTCGCCGATCATCACGGGCTGCGTGGGCATGAACTCGGGCAGACGGCGCTGGTCGGCCGTCCAGATCAGCTCCACCAGGCCCACCAGCACCGAGGCCAGGCCCACGGTGACCATGAACACCGAGATCGGCGGCTCGCCCAGCAGCGGCCGGATCATCGTGCGCTCGATCAGCGCGCCCAGCAGCCCCGTGCCCAGCACGGCGGCGGGAATGGCCAGCCACAGCGGCAGCGCGAACATGGCCGCGAAGGTGAAGAACAGGTAGGCGCCCACCATCAGCAGCTCGCCGATGGCGATGTTGACCACGCGCGTGGCCTTGTAGACCACCACGAAGGCCAGCGCGGCCAGCGCATACAGGCCGCCGCCGGCCAGGCCCGTGAGGGCAATCTCGAACAGGTAGGCCCAGTCCATCATGCGGCTTCCTGTGCCAGGGCAGGCTGCGGCGTGGCGGGCTCCGGCCGGGCGGACGCGCCGCGCAGCCGGCGCCGCAGCTCGCCCACATCACCGGCGCCCAGGTAGGCCCGGTTCACCTCGGGATCGGCCTGCACCGCGGCCGGCGTGCCCTGGGCGATGACCTGGCCGAAGTTGAGCACCACCACGTGGTCTGACAGGTCCATGACCATGCCCATGTCGTGCTCCACCATGAGCACGGTCACGCCCCATTCGGCGCGCACGTCCAGGATGAAGCGCGCCATGTCCTCGGTCTCCTCGCGGTTCATGCCGGCCACGGGCTCGTCCAGCATCAGGATGCGCGGCTGCATGGCCAGGGCGCGCGCCATCTCCACGCGCTTTTGCAGGCCGTAGGACAGGGCGGCCACGGGCGCATGTCGGATGTGGTCTATCTCCAGGAAATCGATGATGCGCTCCTCGATGTCGCGGCGCAGCTCGGCCTCTTCGCGGCGAGCGCGGCCCAGGTAGAGCAGGGCATCGAACACGTTGGTGCGCAGGTGGGCGTGGCGGCCCAGCTTGATGTTGTCCAGCACCGTCATGCCCCGGAACAGCGCAATGTTCTGGAAGCTGCGCCCCAGGCCCAGCCGCGCGCGGCGCGGCGCCGGCACGCGCGTGATGTCCTCGCCCTGGAAGCGGATGGAGCCGCCCGTGGGCCGGTAAAAGCCCGAGATGGTGTTGAACAGCGACGTCTTGCCCGCGCCGTTGGGACCGATCACGGCCGTGATCGAGCCGGGCTGCACATCGAAGCCCACGCCCGACAGCGCCTTCACGCCGCCAAAGGCGAGCGTGATGCCATCGACCTGCAGCAAGGGGGCGGGCCGGCCGCCGTCGGGGTGTGTCTCCATGGCTGTCTCGTGCGTTGGTTCGTCGAGCCGGGCAGGAGCCTACTGATGCGTAGGCTGTTTACTTTGGAGTAGATTCTGGTTGTCGCCCACCGCATGCAGCATCGGTGATTTCCCCGGTGCACCCGCCGCCATGAAGCCATCGAGCCCTGAAACCAAGACCCGACCCAGCTCCGGAACCCGCGCCCGCAAAGGCCGTGCGGCGCCCGCCGTGGACTCGCCCTGGAGCGGCACGCCCGACCGCGAGCAGCAGCGCGAGGCCAAGCGCCAGGCCGTGCTGCAGGCCGCCGCGCAGCTGTTCAACGAGCGCGGCTTCTCCGCCACCTCGCTGGACGACATCGCCGCGCGGCTGGGCGTGAGCAAGCCCACGCTGTACTACTACGTCAAGAACAAGGACGAGATCCTGCTGCAGTGCGTGAACCAGGGCCTGGCCATGACGCTGGAAGGCATCGAGGCCTCGCGCCGCGCAGGTGGCCAGGCCGTGGACCAGCTGCGCGCCTGCATGCAGGTCTATGCGCGCATCGTCACCATGGACTTCGGCATGTGCCTGATCCGTGTCGGCGACGAGCAGGTCCCTCCCGACAGCCGCCGCGAACTGCGCCGCCAGAAGGCCGCCATAGACCAGGCCTTCCGCCGCCTGGTGGCCGCCGGCGTGCAGGAGGGCTCCCTGGCCCCCTGCGACCCCAAGATGACGGCCTTCGTGATTGCCGGCGCGCTCAGCTGGATAGGCCGCTGGTACCAGCCCGGCGGCCAGTACTCGGCCGAGGAAGTGGCGCAGCAGTGCATTGATACCTTGATGGGGGGGGTGTTGCGCAGGGCGGAGCCTGCTCGGCGCGCGGCCTCCGCAAAGCGCGCGGCAAACCCTTCCAAGGATTGAGCCGAAGCCGCACATGCCCGCAGAGCTTTGGTTCTATAGAGGTGTTTCCAAGAGCCTAAAAGAGCCTCCGGCAATTTTGGGGCGCTTTATAAGTCGTTGTGGTTAAACAGTTTTTCGCACTCTCTAAAAGAGGCTAAAGAACTTGGCATCTTTTGGACTCATAGACCGGTCTTGATGCCACGGCCCAAACGCTGCAGATATCAATCCGACAAATGCCATCGTGCCCAACGGCGCGCACCCATCAGCTGGAGGCGCCCCTCATTGCGCAGCTCTTTCAGCAGATCCTGAACGGCACTCATTGGCAAGGACGGCAGCACCTGCCGCAGTTCGGCCAGCGCAGCACCATGCTCTCTGTGCTTTGTGAGGTGTTTGAGCAGCAGCGCCTTGTTGGTCTCTCTGTCCAGGCCGCGTTGCCGGGTATGCGTTCCTTTGGCGCCCAAAGACGCATACAAGGCCTCGGACAGGATGTAGCGCGTCCCTTTGCCTCGACCTATGGATTCCACCGCTCCCGCCGCCAGCAGGCCTGCAAGGCGTTCCCTCAAAGGGGCAGACAGCGGCTTTTCCTGTTGCAGGCATTCCAGCGCGAGGTAGTCCAATGTCGAGAAGCTGCTCAGCTTCTCTTCGCCGAGGTGCTCCATGAAGCGTACGAAGGCCGGGTTGCGCACTCCGCCTTCCAGGGTCAACCGTACTTCGTGGGCGGATGTTCCTGCAAGGCTGGGCAGGGGCTTGCCTTGTCGCACCGCGCTTTCCACCATGAGATTCAGGCCTTGACCAGAGCGCTCGATCAAGCCGCAGCGGGCGAGGGCTTCGGCGAGTCTGCGATTGCGCGGATTCTGTTGGTCAATGATGTTCTCGGGCGTGATTCCGGGCGGCAGCCCTCCCGGGCTGATCACCTCCAGCCGCTTGGAAAATTGCCTGACGAAAATCGAACCACCCAGGCGATAGTCCCTATGAGCAACCGCATTCAGGAGCGCTTCCCGGACCGGAACCTCGGCAAATGTCGGCAGGTCCATGCGGAAAAAGTCGTCCTGGTAGCTTTGGCGGTCATTGCGCAAGTTGATCTTTTTCCAGAGCGCGTCCTGCCACGCAAAAAAGCCCTCTCGAAACTCTTCGCGATCGGCAGCCGGTCCTGCCGCTTCGGACGACCGGTATTCAAAGACCAGCTCCGCCTGGGCCAACCATCTTGTCAGAGCCGCTCTTTTGCCGAACAGGATGAGCGCGGCATAGCTCACCTGATTGCCTTCTACGAGCAACTCTGCATCCCGCAAGGTCTGTTCGTCGCTCAGTTCGCGTCTGCGAGCGGTATTGCCTTTGCGAGCCCAGCGCTCCCGGAACAATGCAATGGATGACGGCTCCAGATCCTCCAGCGTGGCCCCTGGGCATGGCTGTGCCGAGAAGTCGGGGCCGGTTTCATCGAAGATGGCCCGCAGTTCTTGCGCGCTCATTGCCGCCAGATCATCGCCGGCCCGTTTGAGAAAGCTGCCGTCGATCTGCCATGCCGTGCCCGGCAGCCGGGAGGGCACACGCACAACCAGCACACGGCCTTGCGGCAGGCGCAGTTCCTCAACAGGGATACGGTGGCCCAGTCTCTGGTGCAATCCGGCCTCGGTGCGGCCCGGGTCTTCGAACGCCTGCGTACCCACGATGAGGCGAGGTCGTCTGTCGGTCACGCCCAGCACGATGGCGCCGCCGCCTTCGTTGGCCAGGGCTACGCAGTACTTGAGCAGTTTTCAAAGTCATAGCGCTGCTTGGCTTCCTTGAACTCAAGCCGCTGACCTTCAGGCTCAAGCAACCATTGGTGAAGCTGGGTGGGCGTGGTGAGCATGCCCACAGCTTAAATTAAGCGCCGCTTCCCACTGTGTCGGGCGCTGCCAGATCATCCAAGATCGGGCAGTCCGGCCGGTCGTCGCCGTGGCAGCAGTGCACCAGGGTCTTGAGCGTGCGCTGCATGGCCTGCATGGCGGCGATGCGCTCGGTCAGTGCGTCGATGTGGCGCTGGGCGATGTCCTTGACCTGGCTGCTGGCGCGGCTCTTGTCCTGCCACAGGCCGAGCAGGGTGGCGATCTCGTCCATGGAAAAACCGAGGTCGCGCCCCCGGCGGATGAAGCGCAGGGCATGCACGTCGGCCTCGGCGTACTGGCGGTAGCCGCCGTCCGTGCGGTGCATGGGCGGCAGCAGGCCCTGGGCTTCGTAGTGGCGCACCATGCGCGCCGAGACACCGGCGCGGCGCGCGGCCTCGCCGATGGAGACGGGCCAGTGCTGTGCGGGGTGGGCGGACATGGTGCGTGCCTTTCGGATGCCTTCGGGTGTCTTTGAGGTGTCTCTCAGGCGACCTTGTAGCCTTCTTCGGCAATGGCGGCGCCCAGTGCCTCGCGGCTGGCGCTGCTGTCGACTTCCACGCGCTGGGCAGCGCGATCGATTTTTACCTGGGCCTGGTCATCCACGCCCTGCACGGCCTGGGTGACGGCGCGTTCGCAGTGGCCGCAGGTCATGCCCTGCACGGTGAAAACATGTTGCATCTCTCGCTCCTGGTTGGGGCGCGCCGAAGTGGCGCAAGCCATGGACGGCATGTTGAACCCTGACACCATGGCAAGGTCAAGCGTCTGGCTGGACAAGGGTTGATTTGGCCCAATTCGATGTGAGTCGGCCGGCTCAATGATCCGCTGCAATGGCCGATAGATCGAAAAGAGCCGTGAATAGGCAAAAACCGTCATAGGCCATTGGCGATCATCTGACAAACTGCAACAATTTGTATTTACGTTGGCGCTATGCATTTGGAGACCGTGCGGGCGCCTTGACTGACAGAGAGGAAAACGGTCATGAACTTGTTGGGAATGATGCGGGCTTTCACGATCCGCACGCGGATGCTGGGTGCCATCGCCATGGTGCTGGTACTGCTGGGTCTGCTGGGCGGAGCCGGGATGCTGGGCATGTTCCGCATCCATGGCATGAGTCAGCAGTTCATGCATACCTCGTACGCCAAGATGGGCTACATGGTGGAGTTGCGCGCCGAGCTGGGTGCCGTGCGCGCCCATGAAAAGGACATGATCATCCAGTACGAGCGTGCCGAAGAGGTGCGCAAGGCCCACACCCAGTGGCTGGCCGCCATCGACCGCGTGAAATCCGTGGCCGAGCGCTTTCTGAAGGACGAGGACCCGGCCGACGATGCCATCGTCAGCGGCATCTCCGAGCGCGTGGACCGCTACCGCCAGCAGTTCGAGCACATTGCGCGGCAGCTGGAGGCCGGTGGCTATGACACGGCGACCACGGCCAACCGCATGAGCGGCAAGGCCATGGCCGAGGTGGCCGAGGTCGAAAAGCTCATCGCCCAGCTCGACCAGCTGCTGCGCCAGCAGGTCGATGCCATGGCCGCGGAGGAGCAGGGCGTGGCCGAGCAGACGCAGTGGATCTTCGTGGCGGCCGTGGTGCTCACGGTGCTGGTGGTGGTGCCGCTGACGCTGATGAACATGCTGTCCATCTGCCGTCCCCTGGTGCAGGCGCGCCAGACGGCGCTGACCATCGCCCAGGGCGACCTGTCGCAGAGCGTGAAGGTGGAGGGCAAGGACGAGGTGGCCGACCTGCAGCGCGCGCTGGACCAGATGCAGCAGAGCCTGGGCTCCATGGTGACCCAGGTGCGCGACGCCAGCGGCAACATCGCCACGGCCAGCCAGGAGATCGCCACTGGCAACCAGGACCTGTCCTCGCGCACCGAGCAGACTGCCAGCAATGTGCAGGAGACCGTGGCCTCGCTGTCCCAGCTCACGGCCACGGTGCAGCAGACGGCATCGTCCTCGCAGCTGGCCAACCAGCTGGCGGCCTCTGCCTCGACCACGGCCACGCGCGGTGGCGACGTGGTGGCCCAGGCCGTGGTGAGCATGCAGGAGATCACGACCTCCAGCCGCAAGATCGGCGACATCATCGGCCTGATCGACTCCATCGCCTTCCAGACCAACATCCTGGCGCTGAACGCCGCCGTGGAAGCGGCGCGTGCCGGCGAGCAGGGCCGCGGCTTTGCCGTGGTGGCGGCCGAGGTGCGTTCGCTGGCCCAGCGCTCGGCCCAGGCGGCCAGCGAGATCAAGGCGCTGATCCAGACCAGCGTGCAGGCCGTGGACGTGGGCGTGCGCCAGGTCGAGGACGCGGGCAAGACCATGAAGGAAATCGTGGACAGCGTGCAGCGCGTGGGCGACATCATTGGCGAGATCACGGCGGCTTCCAGCGAGCAGTCGGGCGGCATCGGCCAGGTCAACCAGGCCGTGGGCGATATCGACCGCATGACGCAGCAGAACGCAGCCCTGGTCGAGGAATCGGCTGCCGCCGCCGAGTCGCTGCGCGAGCAGGCCGCGCGCCTGGCGCAGGTGGTGGGCCAGTTCCGCATTGCCGGTGCGGCCGTGGCGTCCATGGGCTCGCATGCTTCCTATGGCCGTCCCTCCCAGGGCCAGCCCAGCCTGGCGCCGGCTGCAGGCCGCGCCTCGCTGGCCTCTGGCCGGGACACGCGCGAGACCCAGCTGCTGGAACACGCCTGAGATAGCGGACGCAGGGACAGGAGCCTGGCTCCTGCTCCACGTGGATCGTCTGAATAAAAAAAGCGGAGTGCGATGCACTCCGCTTTTTGTTTGTGCGGCCGCAAATCAGGCCTGGCGCGCGAACGGGTAGTCGATATAGCCCTCTGCGCCGCCGCCGTAGAAAAGGCTGGAGTTCCAGGGGTTCAGCGGCAGGTCGTCGCGCAGGCGGTGGACCAGGTCGGGGTTGGAGATGAAGGCCTTGCCGAAGGCCACGATATCGGCGTGGCCGTTTTCCACGGCGCGCAGCGCCATGTCGCGGTCATAGCCGTTGTTGACCATCCAGGCGCCCTGGCCGCCGGCCTCGCGGTAGGCGGATTTGAGGGCCGCGTAGTCGAAGGGCCGGTCGGGCAATTCACGCGGGCCGCCGGTGGCGCCTTCGATGATGTGGATGTAGGCCAGGCCCAGTGGCGCCAGCTGGCGCACCACGTATTCGAACAGCGGCTGGGGGTCGGCATCGGCGATGTCGTTGGCCGGCGTCACGGGCGACAGGCGGATGCCCACGCGGCCGCCGCCCACGGCATCGGCGGCGGCGCGCGTGCATTCGAGCAGCAGGCGGGCGCGGTTCTCGATGCTGCCGCCGTAGTCGTCATCGCGCTGGTTGGCGCCGGTCTTGAGGAACTGGTCCAGCAGATAGCCGTTGGCGCCGTGCAGCTCCACGCCGTCGAAACCGGCCGTCTCCACGGCATTGCGCGCGGCCACGGCGAAGCTGTGGACGATGGCGGGAAGCTCGTGCTGGGCGAGCGCGCGCGGCGCGGAGGTGGGCACGAACTGGCCCTTGCCCGAGTCCTCGTCGATCACATAGGTCTTGGATTTGGCCGCCACCGGGGACGGCCCCACGGGCGCCTGGCCTTCGGGCTGCAGCGAGGTGTGCGAGACCCGGCCCACATGCCACAGCTGGGTGACGATGCGCCCACCGGCCTTGTGCACGGCGTCGGTCACGCGCTTCCAGCCGTCGAGCTGCTCGCTGCCGTACAGGCCCGGCACATGGGCATAGCCCTGTCCCTGGTGGCTGATGGCCGTGCCTTCGCTGATCAGCAGGCCGGCGCTGGCGCGCTGGGCGTAGTAGGTGACCATGATGTCGTTGGGCAGGGCCTGGGGTGCGCGGTTGCGCGTCAGGGGTGCCATGGCGATGCGGTTGGGCAGGCGCAGTTCGCCAGCCTGTATGGGTTCGAACAGAGAGGTCATGCAACGGGGCTTTCTGTGCGTGAAGCAAAAGCGCCACCCGTGCGGGCGGCGCGGCGTACGGCACAGATTACGCCCATGGAATCAATCGTGCAGGCCAGGGATTTGCGCGCTGTCGTGCAGGCGACGGTGCTGTGCCACGAGTCGGCCCAGCGCCTGCATCTGCGCCGTCACGAAGCTGCGCGTGGCGGTATCGGTGCACAGGCCCTGGCTGTCGAATTTCTGCGTCGCCTGGCCCACGAACACCTCGGGCCGGGCCAGCACGTCGGCTTCCATGCACTGCAATACCTTGCGCAGTTCGTACTGCACGCGCGCCCCGCCCAGCGGGCCGGGCGAGGCCGAGACTAGGGCCACGGGCTTGTGCCGAAAGGGTTGGTCGTCGCCACGCGAGATCCAGTCCAGCGCATTCTTGAACATGCCTGGAATGGAGAAGTTGTATTCGGGCGTGGCCAGCACCACGGCGTCGGCACGGCGGATGCGCTCGCGCAACTGGTGCACGGATGCGGGCATGCCCGTGGCCAGCAGGTCGGAATCCAGCGGCGGCAGCGCGCGCCAGTCGCAGACCTGCATCGTGGCCTGGGGTGGCAGGCATTCGCCCGCCAGCTCCAGCAGCAGGCGGTTCAGGGAATGGCGGCGCAGGCTGCCGCACAGGCCGATGATGTCCATGGCGTCAGGCCTGCAGCGGGATGCCGACCTGCTGGATGACGCCGCGCCAGCGCGCGATCTCGGCGCCCACCATGGCACGCATCTCCTCGGGGCTGCAGGGCGTGGCCGCGCTGCCGGCGCTGGCCAGGGCCTGGAGCAGGTCGGGCTCCTTCAGGGCCTTGTGGGTTTCGGCGGCCAGCCTTTGCACCACGTCGGCGGGCGTGCCTGCGGGCGCGGCCAGGCCCAGCCAGGAGCGCACCTCGAAGCCGGGCAGCACGGCCGAGGCCGGCGGCACCTCGGGCAGGGTGGGCCAGGCCTGGGCGCTGGTGACGGCCAGGGCGCGCAGCCGGCCCGACTTGATGTGCGGCATGGCCACGGTCAGCGTGTCGCTGAGCACGTCCACATCGCCCGCTATCACGGCCTGCACGGGTGCGCCGCCGCCCCGGTAGGGCACGTGCAGCAGCTGTACCTTGGCCGTGGAGCCCAGCAGCTCGCCGGCCATGTGCTGGGTGGAGCCCACGCCCACCGAGGTGAAGGTGATGCGGCCCGGTTCCTTGCGCGCCATGGCCAGCAGATCGGCCAGGGTCCTGGCGGGATGCTCGGCGCGCACGGCCACCACGAAGGGAAAGGACGAGACGGTGGAGACAAAGGCGAAGTCCTTGACCGCGTCGTAGGGCAGCGATTTGCGCAGAGCGGCCGACACGGTGTGCGCGCCCGTGAGCATGACCAGGCTGTAGCCGTCCGGCACCGCCTTGGCCACGAAGTTGCTGGCAATGGAGCCGCCCGCGCCGCTCTTGATCTCCACCACCACGGGCTGCCTGAGCGATTCCTGAAGCTTCTGGGCCACGAGCCTGGCCACCACGTCGGCATTGCCGCCCGCGCCAAAGCCGTGGATCAATTGAATGGGCCGGTTGGGAAAACCGCCCTGGGCCCGGGCCGTGGGCAGGGCGAGTGAGGCGACGCCTGCAAGCAGGGCCGTGCGTCGGGTGATGGCAGTCATGTCATGTCTCCTTTTTTTGTATTGCGCGCTGCGGACGTGTCCAGTGGCTTGGCTTGCCTGGCTGGACTGGCTGGTGTTGCGGCTAGCGGTCCGCGCGTGCGTAGCCCGTCTGGGCGCCGTAGAGCTTTTCGCGCTGCGACCAGTCGTGGGTCTCGTTCCACAGGGCCAGCACCTGCATGGCCTCCTGCTCGAAGACCTGGTGGCGCGCCGCGTCGGCCGTGCGTGCGGTCAGCTCCAGGCGGTGGCCTGAAGGGTCGAAGAAGTAGATGGAGGTGATGAAGTCGTCGTGGTTGGTGGGGCCCACCACATCAATGCCCCGGTCCAGCAGGTCCTGCCGGGCACGCAGCACGGTGTCCACGTCGGCGACCTCGAAGGCGAAGTGCTGTATCCAGCCCGGCGACTCCATGTCCTTCATCTGGCCCGGGTCCCGGGGGCACTCGAAGAAGGCGATGGAGCTGCCGTCCTCCATTTCGAAAAAGATGTGGATGTGCGGGCTGTACTGGCCCGTGGAGGGCACATGGTCCTCGCCCATGGCGTGGGTGAAGCGCAATCCCAGCACCTCGGTATAGAAGCGCACGGTCTCGGCCGCGTCCTTGCAGCGGTAGGCGGCGTGGTGAAGCTTTTTGCACAGCATGGATGTCTCCTGTCAGTCGGTGGAAAGGGGGCCGGAAGCGGAGGCGGGGCCTGTGGCGCCGTGGAGCGGCTCCTGGCAGCCGCTCCACTGGGGCTGGAAGAAGGGGGCCGGGACCAGGAACTTCGATTCCTGGCTTTGCAGCAGCGGCAGCATGCGCGCCACATAGGCCTGCCAGCGTGGCTCGGCCAGCAGGCGGGCGCGGCGCTCGGCGCGCTCGTTCAGGTCCGTATAGGCCCACAGGTGGACGATCTGGTTGAGTGGCCCCGAGTCGCTGGTGTAGTAGCCGACCATGCGGCCCAGAATGCGCTGCTGCAGCTCCAGGCCTTCGGCCTGGTAGAGCGCCAGGTAGTCCCGCCATTTGCCGGGGTGGGCGGTGTAGGTGCGTTGTTCGACGAGCATGACGTGCCTTCTTTCAACCGAGGCTGTGGCCGCCGTCGATCACGATGCGCGTGCCCGTGGCCGTGCGCAGATGCGTGGCGCAGGCAAGGATGGCCTGCGCCACATCGCCGGGCTCGACCACGCGCCCCAGCGGCGTGTGCGCGGCCTTTTTCTCCAGCTCCTGGC
The DNA here is from genome assembly GCF_043104705.1 of Delftia sp. WSY_10. Classification (NCBI taxonomy): domain Bacteria; kingdom Pseudomonadati; phylum Pseudomonadota; class Betaproteobacteria; order Burkholderiales; family Comamonadaceae; genus Delftia; species Delftia sp. WSY_10. The sequence goes on from NZ_JBICKY010000019.1 coordinate 116,344, forward strand.
GGCTGCGGCCCCCCACGAAACCCGTGTCCACGGCGGCGGGCGAGACGCAGAGAAAGCGCACCGGGCCGAAGGCGCGGGCCATGGACACCGTCAGCGTGTCCAGCGCGGCCTTGGCGGCGCAATAGGCCATGTTGCTGCCCAGGCCCGTGAAGGCGGAGACCGAGGACACGTTGACCACGGCGGCGTCCTGCGAGGCGCGCAGCAGCGGCAGCAGGGCCCGCGTCACGGCATAGGTGCCGCCCACGTTGGCGCACAGGATGCGGTTGAACAGAGCGGGCTCCAGCGCATCGATCTGCGCGTGCGCGATGCGCTCGGTGAAGCCCGCGCAGTTGACCAGCAGGTCCACCCGGCCCAGGTGCTGCTGCAGCCACTGGGCGGCGGTGGCGTGGCTGGCCTCGTCTTGCAGCGACAGCTGCAGCGTGTGGTGGCTGCCCGGCAGTTCCTCGCGCAGCGCCTGGGCGCGGTCGCGGCCCTGGTGGTAGCCGATCACGACGGTGGCGCCCTCGCTGGCCAGGGCCCGCGCCGTGGCGGCGCCTATGCCGCTGCTGGCGCCGGTGACGACGGCGATTCTGTCTTGCAATGGCGGATGGGAGAGTTGCATCATTCGGAAATCCGTGGCGCCCGGCCTTGCCGTGCCCTGGCCGGGCCGTGGTTGATCGGCCATTCCGATTGTTTTCAAATCGCCCGGCGGCGCCACTCAGTTGTCCGATAAACGAACATGACCTCATCGTCCGATGCCGGCTCCCTCAAGCGGGGCGTGGCCTTTCTCAAGCTGCTGGCGACCGGGGGCGTGCGCGGTTGCCCGCTCAGCGAACTGGCCGAAAAATCCAGCGTGCCCCACCCTTCGGCCCACCGCATCCTCAAGCAGCTGATTGCCGAGCGGCTGGTGGTGCACGACGCCCAGACCCACCGCTACCGGCTGGGGCCGCTGGCCTTCGAGCTGGGCCTGGCCGGGTCGATGCTGCACGACATACGCGACCTGTGCGAGCCGGCCATGGCGGCGCTGTCACGTGAAACCGAGGACACGGCCTACCTGGTGGTGCGCAGCGGATTCGAGGCCGTGTGCCTGCACCGGCTCGAAGGCGACTTCCCCATACGCACGCTGGTGCTGCAGGTCGGCAGCCGGCGCCCGCTGGGCGTGGGCGCCGGGGGGCTGGCCGTGCTGGCCGCCATTGCGCCCGAGGAGCGTGAGGCCATCATCGAGCGCGTGGCGCCCGCCCTGCCGGCCTTTGGCAAGCTCACCGATGCGGGACTGCGCCTGGCCTGCGAGGAAACGGCCCGCGCAGGCGTGGCCGTGATACAGAACCGCGTGAGCCTGGGCGTGACGGCCGTGGGCGCGCATTTTTGCGACAGCATGGGCCAGGCCATGGGGGCGGTCAGCGTGGCCGCGCTGACCCAGCGCATGACGGCGGCGCGCGTGCGGCGCATCGCCCAGCAGGTGCGCGCTGCGGCGGCCCAGATAGAGCAGCGCATCCGCACGCGCAAAAGATAAGGGGCCGGCTGGTTCACACCAGCCGGCCCCTTGTCGGCCCCTTGTGCCGCCGAGCCCGGGCTCGGCGCTGCTTACTTGAGCAGGCCTTCGGCCTTCATCGCGGCCTGCACGGCAGGGCGGGCCAGCACGCGCTCGCGGTAGGCCAGGAGGTTGGTCAGCTCGGAGATGTCCACGCCCACGAACTGGGCCCAGCCCGTCACGGTGAACAGGTAGGCGTCGGCCACGGTGAACTGCTCGCCCATCAGGTAGTCGCGGCCATTGAGCTCGCCGTCCACCCACTTGAGGCGGTCCAGCACGCGCTGGCGCACCACGGGCTTGTAGTCGTCGGGCGTGGCGGGGTTGAACAGGGGGCCGAAGCCCTTGTGCAGCTCGGTGCCGATGAAGTTCAGCCACTCCTGAAGGTGGTAGCGGGCCATGGTGCCGTTGGCAGGCGCCAGCTTCTTCTCGGGGACCAGATCGGCCAGGTACTGGACGATGGCCGGGCCTTCATGCAGCGTGTCGCCGTCGTCGAGCACGAGGAAGGGAACATAGCCCAGCGGGTTGATGCCGTAGTAATCCGTGCCGTCCTGCAGCTTGTGCGTCTTGGTGCTGGCCAGGACCGGCTCGTAGGCCAGGCCTGCCTCGTGCAGGACGATGTGGGGAGACAGAGAGCAGGCGCCAGGGCTGTAGTAGAGCTTCATGGTGGATGGCTTCCGATCAGGGTAAGAAAGACAAGCGCCCATGCTAACCCCATGTGCAGGGGCTGCGCATGATGGGACCGCGCTGGCGGCAGGGTTCAGGCCGACAGGCGCTGTGCAGCCCAAAGCACCTGTTCCAGCACGGCCTTCATGCCCAGCTGGTCCTGGGGCCGCTGCAGGCGGCCGGCCTCGTCAAAGGCCTGGCCTGCCTGTCCTACGGCGTGGCTCACGGGTGCCAGCCAGCACTGCAGGTTCAGCAGCAGCGGCGCCAGGTGCGACTGGGCGCGCAGGCCGCCCAGGCCGCCGGGCGAGGCGCTGGCCATGCCCACGACCTTGCCGCGAAAGGGCAGGGTGCCATCGGACCAGACCGGATCACCGGCCACGGGGCTGGAAGCCCAGTCGATGGCGTTCTTGAGCAGGGCGGGGTAGCTGCCGTTGTACTCGGGCGAGCAGATCAGCCAGGCCGGGTGGCTGTGCAGCGCGGCCTTGAAGCGCAGCACGTCGGGAGGCGTGCCGCTGGCCTCCAGGTCGGCGTTGTACATGGGGATGTCGAAATCCGACAGCTCCAGCAGCGTGGGCTGGGCGCCCAGTTCGCGCGCCATGTCGGCGGCGGCGGCGGCCAGGCGCCGGTTGTGCGATTGTTGGCGGGTACTGCCCGCGAAGATGAGGATCTGCATGGCCGCCATTGCATCACAGGCCCTGCACATGTTTCTTGCAAGCGGGCCGCCCTGCGGGCGGCGGCGCGCAGCATCCTGCGGTGCACGCGCTGTGTCCGCCGCACTGTTTCACGTGGAACACCGGCGCAGTGCCGGCCCGGTGGCGGGGCCGGCCGACCCCTTGCAAGGCACTGGTGCGGCAAAGGTGGGAAAATCGCGGGTTCCCCGCTGGGTTCCCCTCGCTACATGAACGAGGGCCACCTGCCATGAGCGCCGGAGCGTGAGTGCTCCGTGTCGGGGGCTTGGGCCGGGCAGGCCCCCGGAGTGATAAGCATGTTGTACCCACAGGAATTTGATGTGATCGTGGTCGGTGGCGGCCACGCCGGCACCGAGGCCGCGCTGGCCGCTGCGCGCATGGGCTGCAGGACGCTGCTGCTGAGCCACAACATCGAGACCCTGGGCCAGATGAGCTGCAATCCCAGCATCGGCGGGATCGGCAAGGGCCATCTGGTCAAGGAAGTGGATGCGCTGGGCGGCGCCATGGCGCTGGCCACCGATATCGGCGGCATACAGTTCCGCATCCTCAACAGCTCCAAGGGCCCGGCCGTGCGTGCCACGCGCGCCCAGGCCGACCGCATTCTCTACAAGGCCGCCATCCGCGACATGCTGGAGAACCAGCCCAACCTGTGGCTGTTCCAGCAGGCGGTGGACGACCTCATGGTCGAAGGCGACCGCGTGGTGGGCGCCGTCACGCAGGTCGGCGTGCGCTTTCGCAGCCGCACCGTGGTGCTCACGGCGGGCACCTTCCTGGACGGCAAGATCCACGTGGGCCTGAACAACTACGCGGCAGGCCGCGCGGGCGACCCGCCGGCCGTCAGCCTGTCGTCGCGGCTCAAGGAACTGCAGCTGCCCCAGGGCCGCCTGAAGACCGGCACGCCGCCGCGCCTGGATGGCCGCAGTATCGACTTCTCGCAGTGCGAGGAGCAGCCCGGCGACGGTATGCCCGGCGGTGTCAACGAAGGCGTGCTGCCCGTGTTCAGCTTCATCGGCAATGCGGCCATGCACCCGCGCCAGATGCCCTGCTGGATCACCCACACCAACGAGCGCACGCACGACATCATCCGCAGCGGCTTTGACCGCAGCCCCATGTTCACGGGCAAGATCGAGGGCGTTGGCCCGCGCTACTGCCCCAGCGTCGAGGACAAGATCAACCGCTTTGCCGACAAGGAAAGCCACCAGATCTTCCTGGAGCCCGAAGGCCTGACCACCAACGAGTTCTATCCCAACGGCATCTCCACCAGTCTGCCCTTCGACATCCAGTACGAACTGGTGCGCAGCATGAAGGGGCTGGAGAACGCGCACATCCTGCGTCCCGGCTACGCCATCGAGTACGACTACTTCGATCCGCGCTCGCTCAAGAGCAGCTTCGAGACGCGCCAGATCCAGGGCCTGTTCTTCGCGGGCCAGATCAACGGCACGACCGGCTACGAGGAAGCGGCGGCCCAGGGCCTGTTCGCAGGCCTCAACGCCGCGCTGCAGTGCCGCGGCCAGGAAGCCTGGCTGCCGCGCCGCGACGAGGCCTACCTGGGCGTGCTGGTCGATGACCTGATCACCAAGGGCGTGACCGAGCCCTACCGCATGTTCACCAGCCGCGCCGAGTTCCGTCTGCAGCTGCGCGAGGACAACGCCGACATGCGCCTGACCGAAGCGGGCCGCGCCATGGGCCTGGTGGACGATGCGCGCTGGGATGCCTTCAGCCGCAAGCGCGATGCTGTTTCACGTGAAACAGAGCGCCTGAAGTCCACCTGGGTCAATCCGCGCATCGTCGCGCCCGAGGAATCGGAGCGGGTGCTGGGCAAGTCCATCGAGCGTGAATACAACCTGTTCGACCTGCTGCGCCGCCCCGATGTGGGCTACGGCAAGCTGATGAGCCTGAACGAGGGCCGCTATGCCTCGGCCGATGTGCAGCCCGAGGTGCTGGGCGATCTCAGCGCCTCCGTCGTCGAGCAGGTGGAGATCGCGGCCAAGTACGCAGGCTACATCGACCGCCAGAAGGACGAGGTGCAGCGCGCCGCCCACTTCGAGAACCTGCGCCTGCCGGCCGAGCTGGACTACATGCAGGTGCCGGCCCTGTCCTTCGAGGTGCGCCAGTCGCTGCAAAAGCACAGGCCCGAGACGCTGGGCCAGGCATCGCGCATGTCGGGCGTGACGCCAGCGGCGATCTCCCTGCTCATGGTGCACCTGAAGAAGGGGGGCTTCCGCGGCTTTGCCCCTGATGTGACAGACGCGAAGGGCGAGGAGGCATCCGCATGAGCCAGGAACTGCGCGCTCCTCTCGAGGCCGGCCTGTGGGCGCTGGGCCTGGAGCTTTCCCCTGCCCAGGTCGATACGCTGATGGAATTCCAGGCCCTGCTGGGCAAGTGGAACAAGGTCTACAACCTCACGGCAGTGCGTGATCCGCAGGAAATGCTGACCCACCACCTGCTCGACAGCCTGGCCGCCGTGCCGCCCCTGCAGCGCCACCTGGCCCAGATGCCTGCGCGCGCAGGGCGCACCGCCATGCTGGACGTGGGATCGGGCGGCGGCCTGCCCGGCGTGGTCTTTGCCGTCTGCTGCCCGCAGATCGACGTGCACTGCGTGGACACGGTGGGCAAGAAGGCGGCCTTCATCCAGCAGGCGGCGGCCACTCTGCGCCTGCCCAACCTGCGCGGCATCCACAGCCGCGTGGAGCAGTTGACCACGCGCTATCCGCTGATCAGCTGCCGTGCCTTTGCCTCGCTGGCGGACTTCACCAGCTGGTCGCGCCAGTCGCTGGAGGAGGGCGGCACCTGGCTGGCCATGAAGGGCAAGCACCCCGACGAGGAAATCGCCGCGCTGCCTGCCGACGTGCAGGTGTTTCACGTGGAACCATTGAAGGTGCCGGGCCTGGATGCCGAGCGCTGCATCCTCTGGCTGCGCACTGCTGCAGCCTGATTTTTTTACCGAATAGCACACTGCCGCGTTGCGGCGGGGCCATGTTCCCCATGCGCTGGCCATGGCCCTCGCATAAACTCCCAGCTTTCATCGCTCAGGGGTCAGCATGTTCGGCATCTCCGATTTCAGCGCATTCGTTGTTGCCATTCTTCTGTTTTTGCTGATTCCGGGGCCGGGCAATCTGGCGCTGATCACCTCCACCGGCAAGGGCGGCATACGGGCCGGAATGGCGGCCTGCGCCGGCGTGCTGGCGGCCGACCAGGTGCTGATCTGGATGGCGGTGGCGGGCGTTGCCGCGCTGCTGGCCTCCTATCCCGCGGCCTTCCATGCCGTGCAGTGGCTGGGCGCCGCCTACCTGGGCTGGCTGGGTTTCAGGATGCTCACAGCCAGGCCCGGCGACAAACCCGTGCTGCACATCGAGCCGCGCCACTACTTTCGCCAGGCTGGCCTGATCACCCTGATGAACCCCAAGTCCATCGTGTTCTACATGGCCTTCTTCCCGCTGTTCGTGGATCCCGCAAGCCACCAGGGCCTGCTCACGTTCGCGGTGATGGCGGCCACGGTGGCTGCTCTGACCTTTCTCTATTGCCTGATCGTGGTGCTGCTGACCGCGCATCTGGCCGAGCGCATGCGCGCCAATCCTGCGGTTTCCCGGGTTCTCGAAAAGACTGCGGGCGTGTTTCTGATCGGTTTTGGCCTCAAGCTGGCCATCGCCAAATAAGCGTGTAAATACCATGGCCAAAATCTTCTGTGTCGCCAATCAAAAGGGTGGGGTCGGCAAGACCACCACCGCCGTCAACCTTGCTGCGGGCCTGGCCAAGATCGGCCAGCGCGTGCTGATGATCGACCTGGACCCCCAGGGCAATGCCACCATGGGCTCGGGCGTGGACAAGCGCGCGCTGGAGCTGTCGGTCTACGACGTGCTGCTGGAGAACGCCAGCGTCAAGGAAGCCGCCGTGCGCTCCGAGGCCGTGGGCTATGACGTGCTGGGCGCCAACCGCGAACTCAGCGGCGCCGAGATCGAGCTGGTCACGCTGGAGCGCCGCAACGAGCGGCTGAAGGGCGCCCTCAGGGCGGCCGATGCCGACTACGACTTCGTGCTCGTGGACTGCCCGCCCAGCCTGTCCATGCTCACCCTGAACGGCCTGTGCGCGGCCCATGGCGTGGTCGTGCCCATGCAGTGCGAGTACTTCGCGCTCGAAGGCCTGACCGACTTGGTCAACACCATCAAGCAGGTGCATGCCAACATGAACCCCGACCTGCAGATCATCGGTCTGCTGCGCGTGATGTTCGACCCGCGCACCACGCTGCAGCAGCAGGTCAGCGACCAGCTCAAGGAGCACTTCGGCGACAAGGTCTTCGACACCGTCATCCCGCGCAACGTGCGCCTGGCCGAGGCGCCCAGCTATGGCGTGCCTGGCGTGGTCTTCGACCCGGGCGCCAAGGGCAGCAAGGCCTTCATCGATTTCGCACACGAGATGGTGCGCCGCATCAAGAAGATGTAGTCATGCAAGGTTCACATGAAACGGCAGGGCAGGGCGTGCCGACCGGGTGGGCTGCCGAGGACGTCTGGCTGCTGCCCGGCTGGCAGAACTCGGACGCCGATCACTGGCAAAGCCGCTGGGAGCAGCGCCACGGCTACCGCCGCCTGGAGCAAAACGACTGGGACCGCCCGCTGCGCGGCGACTGGAGCGCGAGGCTGCAGGAGACGGTGCTCGACGCGCCGCGCCCCGTGGTGCTGGTGGCGCACAGCCTGGGCTGCATCCTTGTGGCCTGGTGGGCGGCGCATTCTCCGCTGGCCGCCCGCAAGGTGCGCGGCGCGCTGCTGGTGGCCCCCGGCGATACCGAGCAGCCCCAGCTGCGCGAGCAACTGCCCGGCTGGTCGCCCGTGATGATGCAGCGCCTGCCGTTTGCCTCCATCGTGGTCGGCAGCGACAACGACATTTACTGCAGCGCCCAGCGCGTGCAAGCCATGGCCGATGCCTGGGGCGCACGCTTCGTCGACGCAGGGCCTTCGGGCCATCTCAACACGGCCAGCGGGCTGGGCGACTGGGACAGCGGACACGCGCTGCTGGCATCGCTTTGACAAGGACAACACCATGGTGACCAAGAAACCCAAGGGACTGGGACGCGGACTCGAAGCCCTGCTCGGCCCCAAGGTCCACGACAAGGAAGAGGCCGGCGACCCCGTGGCCGAGACCGGGCTGCCCAGCAGCCTGCAGCTGGACGTGATGGTGCCCGGCCAATACCAGCCGCGCACCCACATGGACGAGGGCGCGCTCTACGAGCTGGCCGAAAGCATCAAGGCCCAGGGCATCATGCAGCCCATCCTGGTGCGCCGCCTGGCCAAGGGCGAGCACGCCGGCAAATACGAAATCATCGCGGGCGAGCGGCGCTTTCGCGCAGCCCGCATCGCCGGCCTGGCCGAGGTGCCGGTGCTGGTGCGCGAGGTGCCCGACGAGGCCGCCGCCGCCATGGCGCTGATCGAGAACATCCAGCGCGAGGACCTCAACCCGCTGGAAGAGGCCCAGGGCCTGTCGCGCCTGGTCAAGGAATTCGGCCTCACGCACGAGCAGGCGGCCCAGGCCGTGGGACGCTCGCGCAGCGCGGCCACCAACATCCTGCGCCTGCTGAACCTGGCCGACCCGGTGCAGACCATGCTCATGGCCGGCGACATCGACATGGGCCATGCGCGTGCCCTGCTGTCGCTGGACCGCGCGGCCCAGATCACGGCCGGCAACCAGATCGCGGCCAAGAAGCTGTCGGTGCGCGAGGCCGAGGCCCTGGTCAAGAAGATCGGCGCCGACTTCAGCCTGGTGCGCCAGAAGTCCAAGAAGGAAGGCAAGACGCGCGACATCAAGCGCGTGGAGGAAGAGCTGTCCGACCTGCTCATGGCCGATGTCGAGGTGCGCATCAAGAAGTCCGTGCGCCGGGGCGGCAAGCTGCAGGAAATGGGCGAAGTGGCGATCCAGTTCGGCTCGCTCGATGCGCTCAACGGGCTGATCGAACGTTTGCGCGGCGATGCACCCGAGTGATGACAACAGCTTGTAACCGTCTGTGATCTGTCGTTCTCCAGCAAAGCAGCGCTTTTTCGCGAGGGTGAATCCCGGTATATTTGCGCGCTGTTATGCGGGGTAATTGTGTGTAATCGCTGACTGGCGACGCTGCCAGTGCGTGGACGCCATTGCCCTGGCGCTGATTCACCTAGACCAGACCAAGAGGATTACAACGTGAAGAAGTATCTTGCCCTGACTGCCATCGCCGCCGTGGCGCTGACCGGCTGCGTGACCACCGACATGCGCATGGGTTCGCCGGAAGCCAAGACCGTGGCCACGGGCGCCGCGGGCGGTGCCAGCGCCGAGAACGCCAACACCGAGCTGGAGCGCTGCGATTCCTCGCTGGGCACCATCTCCCTGGTCGAGAACCAGACCGCCGGCTGGTACACCATCCTCACCCAGCAGTACCGCCTGCCGCCCACCTCGCAGCTGCTGCGCCTGATGATCCAGCAGTCCAACTGCTTCATCGTCGTGGAACGCGGCGCGGCCGGCATGGGCGCCATGGCGCGTGAACGCGCGCTGATGGACTCGGGCGAAATGCGCGGCGGCAGCAACCTGGGCAAGGGCCAGATGGTGGCCTCCGACTACGGTCTGTCCCCCGAAGTGATCTTCAACCAGAGCGATGCCGGCGGCATGGGCGGCGCCATCGGCGGCCGCGCCGGCGGCATCTTCGGCGCGCTGGCTGCAGCCACCAAGACCCGCGAGGCCTCGGTCATGCTGGCCCTGGTGGACAACCGCTCGGGCGTGCAGGTGTCGGCTTCCGAAGGCTCGTCTTCCAAGACTGACTGGGGCGGCATGGGCGCGCTGTTCGGCGGCTCTGCCGGTGCCTCGCTGGGCGGCTACACACGCACGGCCGAAGGCAAGGTGATCGCCGCCGCCTTCATGGACGCCTACAACCAGATGGTGCGCTCGCTGCGCAACTACAAGGCGCAGACCGTCAAGGGCCAGGGCCTGGGCGGCGGTGGACGCCTGGGCGTGGACGGCGGTGCCGCACCGTCGCAGACATCGGCTCCGGGCGCCAATGCCGCCGGCATGTCGCTGCGCGCTGCCCAGCAAAAGCTCAACGCCCTGGGCTACACCGCAGGCACGCCTGACGGCGCCATGGGCAAGAACACCCAGAACGCCCTGCGCGAATTCCAGCGCGACCAGAGCCTGCCGCAGACCGGCCGCCTCGACCGTGCCACCTCGCAAGCACTGCAACAGCAATAAGCGGCTCCCGGCCGGAGGGCGCGCATGATGCGGCGCCTTCCCTGGCCGGCCCCGGCCCTTCTTGCCTGGGCCGGCGCCTGGCTTGTGTACGCCGCGCTGCAATCGACCCTAGGGCCGCTGGCCGCCTGGCTGGCGGCCTGTTTTTTGGGCGTGCTCGCCAGCCTGCTGGCCACGCCCTGGTGGCGGCGCCTGGCCGTGGCGGCGGGCTTTCCGCTGTCCTGCCTGATGCTGTGGGGGCCGGGCGGCCTGGCCGCCATCAGCCCCTGGCTGTGGCTGGCGGCGCTGGGCCTGCTCGCCCTGGTCTACCCGCTCAACGCCTGGCGCGATGCGCCGCTGTTTCCCACGCCCGCCGATGCGCTGCAAGGCCTGGCCGATGCCGCGCCGCTGCCGGACGGCGCGGCCGTGCTTGATGCCGGCTGCGGCCTGGGCGACGGCCTGCGCGCGCTGCGCGGCCAGTACCCGCAGGCGCGGCTCAACGGCATGGAGTGGAGCTGGCCGCTGCGCTGGCTGTGCGCGCTGCGCTGCCCCTGGGCCCGTGTGCGCCGCGCCGATATCTGGCTGGCCGACTGGAGCGGCTACCAGATGGTCTACCTGTTCCAGCGCCCTGAAAGCATGGGCCGTGCAGCCGTCAAGGCCGCCACGGAGCTGCCTGAGGGCGCCTGGCTGGTCAGCTTGGACTTTGCGCTGCCCGGCGTGGAGCCCTCCTGGCAGCGCCAGGGACCGGGCCGGCACAGCCTCTGGGTCTACCGCATGCCGCTGGGCGGTGCCGGCGAGGCCGTGGTGCATGTTCCCGAGCCCGAGGAGACGCCCTACGAAAAGGCCCTGCGGGAGCTGCAGGAACGCCGGTGAGGGCCCGTGCCGCCTACTTCTTCGCGCTGGCCTTGCTCACGTAGAGCGACAGCGCGGCGATCTCGGCCTCGCTGAGCGTGGCCTTGAATGAGGGCATGGCGCCTATGCCGTCGCGCAGGGCACGGGCCACGCGCGCGGCATCGGGCTGCAGCTCGTCGAGCACGGGGCCGATGGCGCCCTCGGCGCCCGCGTCCTTGAGCGTGTGGCACAGCGCGCAGGCGGGCGTGGCCGTGGCGAACAGCTTCTTGCCCAGGGCCATCTGGGCCGCTTCATCGGCAAAGGCGGGGGCGCACAGCAGGGCGCTGCCGAGCAAAGTGCTGCCCAGCAGGGCGGTGTGGATCAGGTGTTTCATCGTGAACATGGCAATGGGGGTACGGGCCCGCCACGGTCTGGCGCCGTGTGCGGGAGGTGACGGGAGTGAAGAGAAGGGGGCGGGATGAGCGCGCGGGCCGTGTTCAGGCCACGGTGACGGTCACGGCGTGGTCGGCCCAGCTGGTGTTGTTGTAGCCACTCTGGTTTTCGCCGCGCGTCTCGGGCTGGACCCGGCCGCGCGCGTCGGTGGCGCGGCTGGCCAGCACATGCGTGCCCTTGGGCAGGCGCGCCTGCAGCACGAACTGGCGCCAGGCGTACTTGCCCAGGTCGGGGCCGACCAGGCGCGCGGCCTGCCAGCTCTTGCCGCCGTCCGTGGACACCTCCACGCCCTTGACGGCATCCATGCCGCCAAAGGCCACGCCGTGGATCTGCACCAGGCCGGCGGCCTGCCCGCCGTCCTCGGGCAGGGGCGAGTTGATCCAGGACTTGACGCTCATCTCCTGCACCGAGGGCTGGCTCGGGTCGCCCTTGCTGCCGGGTGGCGAGATGCGGTAGCCGTGGGACATGATGTGGGCCTCGCTCTCGCGCGGCGTGAAGGCCAGCTGCTTGATGTACTTGATGTTGTTCACGCCCGTGTAGCCGGGAACGATCAGGCGCAGTGGCCCGCCGTGGGCCAGCGGGATGGGCTCGCCGTTCATCTCCCAGGCCAGCAGGGCGTCTTCCAGGGCCGACAGCGGCACCGAGCGCTCGACGATGACGCTCTTGGGGTCCAGCCCCGCAGGCAGCACCTCGCCGCCCGTGCCGGTCATGTAGAGACCGCCGTCTGACACACCGCCCAGGGCCTTGACCACCTCGCGCACGGGCACGCCGCTCCAGACCACGCAGCCGGCCGCACCCACGGTCCAGGCCGTGCCGCTGGGCTTGCTGGGAAAGAAGGCCCGGCCATTGCCAGAGCACTGCAGCACCATGGCCACGGTCTCCAGTCCCAGGGACTTGAGCTCGCGCACGCTGAGGCTGCGGGGCTGGCGCACGCCCTCCACCTGCAACTGCCAGGCATCGCGGTCGGCCACGATGGATTCGGGCGGCGTGGGCAGGTTGTTGCGCACATAGAGCTGGTCGCTGGGCGTGATCACGCTGGTGCCGAAGGCGCCGCGCCGCGTCTCTATGGTGGTGGAGCTATGGACGATGAGGGCATCAGCCTTCTTCCAGCCCGCGTAGCCGGGCAGGGGCTTGGCCGCCGGTGCTGCCGCAGCTGCGGGTGCCTGGGCCTGGGCTTGGGCCAGTGCGCCCTGGTGCAGGCCGGCCAGGCCTGCGGCGGCCAGTGCGCTGGCGCTGCCGGCCAGCAGGCTGCGGCGCGCGGGGGAGGTGGGCGATGTCGGCAAGTGGTTCATGGGTGTCTCCTCGTGGTGGTTGTCATGGGGCGTGTCATGGGGCATCTCATGGGGCAGGGGTGCCCAGGGCCTTGCTGGCCACGGCCAGGGCCTGTTTCTTCTGGGCCACCAGCACCAGCGGCCGGCCTTCGCGCGAGCGAACGACCTGCCAGTGCATGTTGGCCCACCAGCCCTGGCCATCGGCCAGGCGCTGGGGCTGGTCGAAGGCCAGCACGGTGACGATGCCGCCCTTCTCGAAGAAGGTGGTCAGGTGGTAGGCGCGCGTGCCGTCGATGTCGCAGGGCCGCATCAGCTGGGTGTAGCCGGGCAGCTTCTCGCCGGCCGGCAGGTCCAGGCGGCGCGCCACCTCGGCCTCGGGCATGAAGCTGCCGCGCAGCGTGCGCTCGTAGTACTCATGCTCGATGGCGGCGCGCACCAGCTCGGGCGGGCGCATGGCGAACACGGCGGTGGCGGCCGAGCTGCCCACCAGCAGCGCGGCGATCAGCCGACGCACGCCGCTGCGCGCATGCCAGGGCGTGTGGCGCAGCAGATGGGCGGGCGGCTCGCCGTGCGGCCCGGGGTCGAAGGCCAGGGCCAGTTCGGCGCGTGCGCGCAGGTCGAAGGCCGATTCGTCGGTCGTGTCCGGGGCAGTCATTTCAAGCCTTGGTATCGGGTGGCGCGCAGCGGGGTGGGGCGTAGCGGGATCACGCTGGCAGTCTCTGGAGCAGGCGCCGGGGCGGCCTGCTCCAGGGCCGCCTTCAGCGCATCGCGGGCGCGTGACAGGCGCGACAGCACCGTGCCCGGCGCAATGTCCAGGGCCTCGGCCATCTGGGCCGTGGGCATGTCGTCGAAGTAGTAGAGCACCAGCACCTCGCGGTGGATGGGGGCGATGCGCGACAGCGCCTTGACCACGTCGAGCCGGTCGTCCAGCGCCGAAGGCGAGGGGGTGGGTGCGGGATGCTGGTCCAGCGCCTCGTCATCGCTGACCAGATGGGCCGATGGCGCAAGGTGCCGGAAGGCATGGCGGCGCATGATCTGGAACAGCCAGGCCCGCGCCATTGCGGCCTCGCGCAGCTGGTGGCGAAAGCGCCAGGCGCTGGTGAAGCAGTCCTGCACCACATCCTCGGCCAGCGCGCGCGAGCCGGTCAGCGCCCAGGCGCTGCGCAGCAGGAATCGGTAGTGCTCGCGCACCCACTGGTTGTAGCGCGACTCGGCGGTGGAGATCATGCGGCATAAGAGCACGCAGGGCGCCGCCCTATTCCATGGGCTGGCCTTAGGCAAACCCTATATCGGATCAGCTATCGCGAAGAGGCGATGGCTCCCTGTCATTCCCTGGTCGGCCGCGATACAGCGCCTGATCCGACCCTGTGGGCAGCGGAGCCGGCCTGCTGCCCGAAGAACCGTGCCGGAGGCATGCCCACCGTGCGGTGCACCATGGCGCTGAAGGCGCTGGGGCTGTATCCCAGCTCGGCCGCGATCTGCTGTATGGGAAGGCCGCGCGCGGCCAGGCTCAGGCCGTGGGCCAGCACCACTTGCTGGCGCCAGGTGGTGAAGCTGCAGCCCAGCTGCTGCTGGAACAGCCGGGCCACGGTGCGCGGGCTGGCGCCGGTGTCTGCCGCCCAGTCGGCCAGGCTCTCGTGCTGGGTGGGGTCGGCCACGACGGCCTCGCAGAGCATGCGCAGCCGTTTGTCCTGGGGCATGTTCACGCCAAGGTGGACTTCGCTGGCCCGGCGAAGCTCTTCCAGCAGCAGGGCGCTCAGATGGTGCTCGCGCTGCAGGGTGGCGGCGTCGGGTGCGGGCTGGTCATCGCTTTGCTTGGGCAGGGCCGTGATCAGCTCGCGCATCAGCGGCGAAACCTCCAGCACGCGGCAGCGTGCCCAGTCCTGCGGGTTGCAGGCCACGCCGCAGGACGGGAGGTCCGGCAGTACGGGGCCCTGGGCCGGATCGTCCTGCAGCACGTAGATGGAGACGAGATCGGCTTCCTCGACCATGGCCACGGCGTGGACCAGGCCGGGCGGAATCCACACGGCCTTGGAGGGTGGGGCGATCAGCGTGCCCTGGGGGGCCGACAGGTGCAGCACGCCGTCCAGCGAGATGGCGATCTGTGCCCAGCTGTGGCTGTGCGGTATGACGCGCGTGCGTGCCGACAGGCGATGCTGCTTGGCGCGCACGGGGCGCTGGGGCGTGGGCACGAACAGGTGCGGATGCAGGGCCTCCACCGGCTCCATCGGCCGGGCCCTGCGCACCGACCGCAGTGCGGCTGCGGGGCAGGCGCTGGGCAGGGTGTCGGCACAAGTGTCGGCAGGGGTGTGGGCAGGGGTGCCGGGCGTGGAGACAGGCTTTGGCATGTTTGCGACAGAAGTTGGCAGACTATCGCATACAAGACGAAACGCTGCTGCCTAAGATGCGGCCCATGACCGCCTCTTCCTCTTCCATGCCGGACGCCGTGGCGCCGGACCCGCTGCGCAGCGATGTGCGCACCATCGGCCTGATCGGCCTGGCGCATGGTTCCTCGCATTTCTTCCACCTGCTGCTGCCGCCGCTGTTTCCGTGGCTGATCGCCGAGTTCGGCTACAGCTATGCCGAGCTCAGCGTGATGGTGTCGCTGTTCTTCGTGGTCTCCGGCGTGGGACAGGCCATGGCCGGCTTTGCCGTGGACCGCTTCGGCGCGCGCCCCATTCTGTTTGCGGCGCTGGGCAGCTTCACCGTGGCGGGCGTGGTCGCCAGCCTGGCGCAGGGCTATGGAATGCTGCTGCTGGCGGCCTTCTTCGCGGGCCTGGGCAATGCGCCCTTCCACCCGGTGGACTTCACCATCCTCAACAAGCGCGTGTCGGCCAAGCGCATCGGCCATGCGTTCTCGGTGCACGGCCTGTCGGGCAATATCGGCTGGGCGCTGGCGCCGCTGTTCATGGCGGGCATCACCACGGCCACGGGCTCGTGGCGCCTGGCCTGCCTGTGCGGCGCGGCCCTGGCCGCCGTCATCCTCACCATCATGGTGCTCAACCGCGAAGCGCTGGACGACCGTGCGGCCGATGCCCAGGCCCCCGCGGCGCGCGCCGCTGCGGCCGCCGTGCCGCAGGAGCATCCCATGGCCTTCCTGAAGCTGCCCTCGGTCTGGCTGTGCTTCTCGTTCTTCTTCTGGAGCACCTGCGCGCTCAGCGCCATCCAGAGCTTTGCCAGCCCCGCCATGCAGTCCATGTACGGACTGCCGCTGAGCGTGACGGCGCTGATCGTCACGGGCTACATGCTCTGCGGCGCGGCAGGCATGCTGGCCGGCGGCTTCCTCGTGGGCCGCGTGCAGCGGCTGGAGAAGGTGATCTCCATCTGCATGCTGGGCTCGGGTGTTGCGCTGTTCCTGGTCGGCACGGGCTGGCTGCCGGCCATGGCGGCCGTGGCCGTGGCCTCCATCGCGGGCCTGGGCACGGGCCTGGCCGGTCCCTCGCGCGACATGCTGATCAAGCGCGCCGCGCCCCCCGGCGCCACGGGCCGCGTCTACGGCACGGTGTATTCGGGCCTGGACCTGGGCTTTTGCCTGGCCGCGCCGGTGTTCGGCTACATGCTGGACCATGGCATGAGCCACGGCGTGTTCTACGGATCGGCCATTGCCTTGGTGCTGAGCGTGGTGTCGGCCGTGGTCGTGGGCGATGGCGTGAGCCGGAAAAGCGGCATGGCGCTGAGCGCGGGCTGATACCGGGTCGCACTCCCCACAAGGCCCCGCAGGCCCAAGCTTGCGGGGCCTTTGCTTTGGGCGCAGAGATGGACAAAACAGGCACGCCAATTGCGTGCGCCCTGCGCGGCGCCTGCTATTGTGCAGGCACAACTTTTCAACACAGGAGACCTGTCCATGCGTTCCGCCTTCGCACCGCTTTCCCTCATGTTCCGCAGCGCCCCGCTGGCGCTGGCCCTTGCCATGGCCGGCCTGTCCGGCAGTGCCCTGGCTGCGCCCAAGGCCGACATCCAGGCGCTGGCGCAAAAGCACCAGCAGCCCTTGCTGGACACGCTGCGCGACCTGGTGCACATCGAGTCGGGCAGCAAGGACATGGAGGGCGTGGAGCAGATCGCCAACTACGTGGCCGGCAAGCTGCGCGAGCAGGGCGGCAAGGTCGAGATCCTGCAGCCCACCGACGTCTACCGGCTGGGTGACACGCCCGAGAAGATCGGCCCCATGGTGCATGCCGAGTTCAAGGGCAAGGGCACCAGCCGCATCATGCTGATCGCCCACATGGACACGGTCTACCTGCGCGGCATGCTCAAGGACCAGCCGTTTCGCATCGATGGCGAGCGCGCCTACGGCCTGGGCATTGCCGACGACAAGCAGGGCGTGGCCCTGATCCTGCACACCGTGGCCATGCTGCGCCAGCTGGGCTTCGACAACTACGGCACGCTGACCGTGCTGATGAACAGCGACGAGGAAATCAGCTCGCCCGGCGCGCGCAGCACCATCACGCGCATGGGCGCCGAGCAGGATGCGGTCTTCTCGTTCGAAGGCGGCGGCACCGACGGCGGCGTGCGCCTGGCCACCAGCGGCATCGGCGCGGCCTACCTCAAGGTCGAGGGCAAGGCCTCGCACGCGGGCGCCAAGCCCGAGGACGGCGTGAATGCGCTGTACGAGCTGTCGCACCAGCTGCTGCAGATGAAGGACCTGTCCAAGCCCGAGACCGGCCTCAAGCTCAACTGGACCGTGGCCAAGGCCGGCACCAACCGCAACGTCATTCCCGCCGAGGCCACGGCCCAGGCCGACGCCCGCGCGCTGCGCGTGGCCGACTTCACGGCGCTGGAGCAGGCCATGCAGGCCAAGGTGGGCCACAAGCTGCTGGACGCCAGCAAGGTGCAGCTCAAGTTCGAAGTGCGCCGCCCGCCGCTGGAGGCCAACGAGGCCTCGCGCAGCCTGGCCAAACAGGCGCAGACCATCTACAGCGATGAGCTGGGCCTGAAGATGAGCGTGATGGAAAAGGCCACGGGCGGCGGCACCGACGCGGCGTTTGCGGCGCTCAAGGCCAAGGGTGCGGTCATCGAGGGCTTTGGCCTGAGCGGCTACGGCGCGCACTCCAATGATGCGGAGTATGTGCAGCTGAACACCATCGTGCCGCGCCTGTACCTGGCCACGCGCATGATCATGGATCTGTCGAAGTAGCCCCGCGCTCCCCTGCTTCGCATGGTCCGCTGCCCCTGGCCGTGCGTCCCCCGAGGGGGCCGCGTTTCGCCTTGGGGCGGCCCGGTGGTGAAACCTGGCGCACTCTGCGGATGACGGGGTCAAAAAGCAAAAAAGGGCATGCCTTGCGGCATGCCCTGAAGGCGCATCGTGGGGCGCTCTGTGTTCTTTACTGCGAAGAGATGTTCTTGTCCTTGGCGATCTTGCTCCAGCGCGTGAAGTCGGCATTCAGGCGCGCCTTCATGGCCGCGCCGTCCTGGTAGGTGGCGATGGCGCCGGCGGCCAGCATCTTCTTTTGCAGCTCGGGCTCGGCCAGGATGAGCTTGAGCTCCTGGTTCAGGCGCTGGACCACGGCCGGCGGCGTGTTCAGCGGGGCGATCAGGCCGCCCCAGGTGTCGGCGTCGAAGCCGGGGAAGCCCTGCTCGGCCACCGACTTCACGTTCGGCAGCAGCTGCTTGGCCTTTTGCGAGCTGACGGCAATGGCGCGCAGCTTGCCCGCCTGGATGTGGGGCAGGGCGGCGACCACGTCGGCGAACATCACGGCGATCTGGCCGCCGATCAGGTCGGTCACGGCCGGCGCGCTGCCGCGGTAGGGCACGTGCTGCATGTCGAAGCCGCCCAGGTCCTTGAGCTGCTCCATGGACAGGTGGCCGAAGCTGCCCGTGCCCGAGCTGGTGTAGTTCAGCGCGGGCTTGGCCTTCCTGGCATGCTCGATCAGCTGCTGCAGGTTGGTCACGTCCGGCAGCTCGCGCGGGTTGATGACGATGGCCATGGGCAGGTCATAGACCGTGGCCACGGGCAGGAAGTCCTTGCGCACGTCGTACAGGTTGTTGTTGAACAGCATGGGCGCCAGCAGCGCGGGCATGCCGAACATGGACAGCGAGTAGCCGTCGGGCTGCGACTTGATGAAGGCCGCCGTGCCCACCGAGCCCGAGGCGCCGGGGCGGTTGTCGATGACGATGGTCTGGCCCAGGCGCTCGGTCAGGCGCTGGGCGACGATGCGCGCGGCCGTGTCGGTGGGGCCGCCGGGCGGGAAGGCCACGGTCAGCTTGATCAGCTTGTCGGGCCACTGGCTTTGTGCGCGTGCGGCGGGGGCCAGCGTGGCGATGGCGGTGGCGCAGGCGGCGGAAAGGATCTGGCGGCGCGAGGCCTGGATGGGGGTGGAAGTCATATGTCTCCTCAAGCGGGAAGGGGTGGAAATGAGAGCCGTGGAGCGGTCTGGGTGGGAACGTCTGCGCGCTCTCAGATGATGTTTTTGGCGCGCAGTGCGGCGCGGGCCTGTTCGTCCAGGCCCAGGCGCTGCTGCAGCACCTCGTCGGTGTGTTCGCCCTGGTGCGGCGGCGGGCGGCGCACGGGCAGGCGCTGGCCGTCCAGCGCATAGGGCGGGGCCAGCACGGACTGGCTGCCGGCCTCGCTGTCCTCGAAGCGGTGCAGCAGGCCGGCGTCGGCCGTGCGCTGCGAGTTCAGGGCCTCGAACAGGCCCAGCACCTCGCCGCAGGGAATCTGCGCGGCCGTCAGGCATTCGAGCAGTTGGGCGCGCGTGAAGCGCAGCAGCTCGGCCTGCACCAGCGGCATCAGCAGATCGCGGTTTGCCGAGCGTGCGGTATTGGTGGCAAAGCGTTCGTCGGCGGCCCACTCGGGCTTGGCGATGACGTCGGTGCAAAAGCGCTGGAACTGGCCGTTGTTGCCCACGGTGATGACCAGCGGGCCGTCGGCCGCCTCGAACACGCCGTAGGGCACGATGGACGGATGGGCGTTGCCGAACTTGGGCGGGTCGCCTGCCTTGAGCAGGGCCTCCATGCCGTAGTAGCTGGTGATCATCAGGCCGCAGTCGTACAGGGCCATCTGCACATGGCGGCCGCGCCCGCTGCGCTCGCGCTCGTAGAGCGCGGCCAGGATGGCCTGGGCCGAGTACATGCCCGTGAACATGTCCACGGCGGCCACGCCGAACTTCAGCGGACCCTGGCCCTGCTCGCCGTTCATGGCCATGATGCCGGACTCGCCCTGCACCACCAGGTCGTAGCCGGGCCGCGTGGCCTCGGGGCCGCTGCGCGAGTAGCCCGAGATGGAGCAGTACACCAGGCGCGGGTTCAGCTGCGACAGCTGCTCGTAGCCCAGCCCCAGCTTCTCGGCGCCGCCGACCTTGAAGTTCTGTATGACCACATCGCTGTCGGCCGCCAGCTCGCGTGCGATGCGCAGGCCCTCTTCGGCCTGCAGGTCCAGCGTGACCGAGCGCTTGTTGCGGTTGGCGCTGTTGAAGTAGGAGGTGTTGCGCTGGCCCACGCGCACGCCCCAGTCGCGCGTGTCGTCGCCGCGGCCCGGGTGCTCGACCTTGACGACATCGGCGCCCAGGTCGGCCAGCGCCATGGCGCACATGGGGCCGGCCAGCACGCGCGAAAGATCCAGGACGCGCACGCCGTCCAGCGGCAGGGAAGAGGGGAGAGCACTCATGCGAAACCTTGTCGAACCACGAAAACCGCAACGAGCCAGAGCCCGGGCAGGCCCGCATTCTTCATTCGTTTATGGACTTTGACAATCGTGCTAAAAAATGGACATTGTGTGTACTGAGGTTTGACAATGGATCTGGGCGGACTGTCCCTGCTGGTGGACATCATCGAAGCCGGCAACCTGAGCCGCGCCGCAGTGCGCCTGGGCATGAGCCGTGCCAACGTCAGCCACCGGCTCAACCAGTTCGAGCGCCAGATCGGCCAGCAGCTGCTGCGCCGCACCACGCGCCAGGTCGAACCCACCGAGCTGGGCCTGCGCCTGTACGCGCATGGACGGGCGATACGCCAGGAGGTCATGGCGGCGGCCGAGTCGGTGGACAGCCTGGGCCAGAGCCTGCAGGGCACCGTGCGGCTGAGCGTGCCCAGCGGCTACGGCCAGCTGCAGATGTCGGGCTGGCTGACGGAGTTCATGCGCATGCACCCGGGCATCACGCTGGAGGTGATCTTCGACAACGACATCGAGGACCTGATGCAGGGCGCCGTGGACTTCGCCGTGCGCGTGATGACCGAGCCGCCCGAAAGCCTGGTGGCCTGCAAGCTCGGCGATGTGCTCTACGAGGCCTGCGCCACGCCGCAGTTCCTGGCGCAGCATGGCCATCCCGACTCGCTGCTGGCGCTCAAGCGCGTGCCGCTGATCACCTCGGCGCTCACGGGCCAGAAGCTGCGCACGGCCGGCATGAACGGCGCCCGACCCACCGAGCTGCGCATACGCCCTCGCCTGATGTCGCCCAACTTCCATTTCCTGCGCGATGCCGTGCTGCAGGGCCTGGGCGTGGCCGTGGTGCCGCGCTACATGGTGGCGGCCGAACTGGCCAGCGGCGCGCTTGAGCGCCTGCCGCTGCCGCCGGGCAGCCTGGACTTTCTGGCCACGCGCCAATACCTGCTGTACATGCCGTCCCACTACCAGACGCGGGCCATCACCACGCTGATCGACTTCCTGCGCGAGAAAGCCGAGGCGGAGGGACTCAGAGGCTGAAGATTTTCCCGGGATTCAGAATGTTCTTCGGGTCCAGCGCCTGCTTGATGGAGCGCATCATCTGCACCGCGCCGTCGCCGGCTTCCTCGCGCAGGAAGTCCATCTTGTGGATGCCCACGCCATGCTCGCCCGTGCAGGTGCCGCCCAGCGCGATGGAGCGCGACACCAGCTGGTGGTTGAGCTGCTCGGCGCGCGAGCGCTCGTCCTCGTTGTCCGGGTCGATCAGGTAGCCGAAGTGGAAGTTGCCGTCGCCCACGTGGCCGACGAGGAAGTAGGGAATGCCGCTGTCATCGGCCTCGCGCACCGAGTCCAGCAGCGCATCGGCCAGGCGGCTGATGGGCACGCAGGCGTCGGTGGTGATGCAGCGGCAGCCGGGGCGGCTGGAGACGGCTGCGAAATAGGCGTTGTGGCGGGCCGTGAACAATCGCGTGCGGTCCTCGGGACGCTCGGCCCATTCGAAGGCGTTGCCGCCGAACTCGCCCGCAATGTCCTGCACCATCTCGGCCTGCTCCTTCACGCCCGTGGGCGAGCCGTGGAACTCCATCAGCAGCATGGGCTCCTCGCGCAGCGTGAGCTTGCTGTAGGCATTGACCATGCGCACCGAGTTCACGTCCACCAGCTCCACGCGGGCAATCGGCACGCCCATCTGGATGGTCTGGATCACCGTGCGCACGGCGGCCTCGATGCTGGGGAAGGAGCAGATGGCCGCGCTCACGGCCTCGGGCAGCGGGTACAGGCGCACCGTGATCTCGGTGACCACGCCCAGCGTGCCCTCGCTGCCCACGATCAGGCGCGTGAGGTCGTAGCCCGCGCTGCTTTTCTTGGCGCGCGTGCCGGTGCGCATCAGCTCACCGCTGGCCGTGACCAGTTCCAGCGCCAGCACGTTCTCGCGCATGGTGCCGTAGCGCACGGCATTGGTGCCGCTGGCGCGCGTGGCGGTCATGCCGCCGATGGAGGCATCGGCGCCGGGATCGATGGGAAAGAAGAAGCCCGTGTCCTTGATGGCATCGTTGAGCTGCTTGCGCGTGATGCCGGGCTGCACGGTGACCGTCAGGTCCTCGGTGTTGACCGAGAGAATGCGGTTCATGCGGCTCAGGTCCAGGCTGATGCCGCCCTCGACGGCCAGCAGATGGCCTTCGAGCGAGGAGCCCGCGCCGTAGGGGATGACCGGCACGGCATGCTGGTCGGCCAGCTTCAGCGCGTCCTGCACGTCCTGCGTGCTTTCGGCAAAGACCACGGCCGCGGGCGGGGGCGCCTGGATGGCGCCCTCGTCGCGGCCGTGCTGTTCGCGCACCGCCAAAGCCGTGGAGCACTGGGCGCCGAAACGCTGGGCCAGGGCTTGGAGGAAGGCTTCGGGAATGGGGCGCTGAGCGAAGTCAGGCTGCAGGCGGACGGGGGCGACAGGGGCGTTCATCGGTGTTCTCCAGGGGGAACCGGAAAGAATACCACCGGCCCTGTCGCCCAACCGTGTAGGTCAGCCGCCAGGCATCCGGGTGTCAGCGCGGCTGGACAGCCTTGCTGAATTCATCGCGCGACAGCGATCCGTTCTTGTCGGCATCGATCTGGGCGAAATTGCTGCTCACGGCGGGCAGGGCCTCGGCCTCCTTCTTGCTCAGCTTGCCGTCCCGGTTGGTGTCGGCGCGGTCGAATGCGGCTTGCACCTCGTTGGCGGGGGCGCTTGGGCTGGTTGCTGCAGGCCCAGGTGCAGCCCTGACGCCTGTCGCGGGACCATTGCCCGGACCCAATTCCTGCGCCATGGCAGCAACGCTGCCCAGCGAAATGGCCGCGAACAACATCACGCTGCGGATTTCAAAACCGGAGACTTTGCGCAGTTGAGAGGTCATGTGTCGAACTCCTTGTCGAACGTGGAACATGACTGCATTCCACCTGCTGCAGCGCAGCAGGGCCAGCACTTTTGCCGGCTGTTGCCTGCTACAACATTTGCGTGCCGGCTGTAACGCACAATCAGGTGATGGGCCGTCACGGGTCCTGTTTTTCACCCCGCATCGCCAAGGAGAACCCCATGGGCAACCGTTTGACACAGATCGCCACGCGCACCGGAGACGACGGCAGCACGGGCCTGGGCGACAACACGCGCGTCTCCAAGAACAGCGGCCGCCCGCACGCCATGGGCGATGTGGACGAGCTCAATTCCCACATCGGCCTGCTGCTGTGCGAGGCCCTGCCCGACGACGTGCGCGAGCTGCTGGTCGATGTGCAGCACCAGCTGTTCAACCTCGGCGGCGAGCTGTCCATTCCCGGCTATGAACTGCTCAAGGACGACGCCCTGCTGCAGCTCGATGAAGCGCTGGCCCACTACAACGCGCAGCTGCCCCGGCTGCAGGAATTCATCCTGCCGGCCGGCAGCCGCGCAGCGGCCCAGGCCCATGTCTGCCGCACCGTGGCGCGCCGTGCCGAGCGCATGGTGGTGGCGCTGGAGCAGGGCGAGGCCATGCGGCCCGCGCCGCGCCAATACCTGAACCGCCTGTCCGACCTGCTGTTCGTGCTGGCACGCGTGCTCAACCGCATGGATGGCGGCGACGACGTGTACTGGAAAAGCGAGCGGCTGGCGCGCGCGCAGTCCGCTCAAGAGTGACCGTGCTGAGGACGGCCCATGCGCCTGCGCCACATCGAGGTCTTCAATGCCGTCATGCAGACCGGCAGCGTCAGCGCTGCCGCACGGCTGATCAACATCACCCAGCCGGCCGTCAGCCGCACCCTGCAGCACGCGGAGCTGCAGCTGGGCTTTGCGCTGTTCCAGCGCGCACGCGGGCGGCTCACGCCCACCAATGAGGCGCTGGCGCTGTTCCCCCACATCGAGAAGCTGTTCGAGCAGCTCGACGAGGTCCAGCGTCTGGCCGACAACCTGCGCCATGGCCGGGCAGCGGACCGGCTCACCGTGCTCACCGTCTTCGCGCTCAGCCGCGAGGTGCTGCCGCGCGCCGTGGCCGGCTTTCGGCGCCGCCACCCGCAGGTGCAGGTCCATGTGCAGGCGCTGCACACGCCCCAGGTGGTCTCGGCCCTGCTGCTGCAGGAGGCCGACGTGGGCTTCGTCATCAGCTCCGTGGGCCAGCCCGCGCTGGAGCATGAGCTGCTGGCCGAGGTGGACATGTTCTGCGTGCTGCCCAAGGGCCTGCTGCCGCCCTCGCGCGTGCGCGAAGAGGGGATGGAGCTCAAGGACCTGGCCGAGCTGCCCGTGGTCGCTCTCGATGCGCGCGACCCGCTGGGCATGCGCCTGGGCCAGGCCTGCCGCGAGCACGGCGTGGGCCTGTCGCCCGTGGTCACCGTGCAGACCTACCACGCGGCCCTGTCCATGGCCGAGTACGGCCTGGGCGCCGCCATCATGGACGGCTGCACCGCCCTGGCCGCCGACCGCCGCAAGGTCCATGTCGTCCCCCTGCTGCCGCGCATCACGGTGGGTGTGAATGCCCTGAGCCTGCCCCAGCGGCCGGGGTCGGTGCTGGCGCGGGCAATGACCGAGGAAATGCGCAAGGCCTTGCGCGAGTTGCTGGCTGGTTGAGACCGCTCATACAAGCATGCCTGCTGGACTGCGGCTGATGCGCCGTGGTCATTGGCACGATCGATTGTCAAATTCAACTGAATTCTCATGATCGATTGATTTGCTAATGAGAATTATTCACAATCATTACCCGGGATCTGACAACTGCATCGTCATGAAGGAGGGTCATGAGAAATTCAGGAGCTTTGCGTCCGCGCTGGCAGGTCGTTGCCTGGGCATGTGCTGCTCTTGCCTTTGCCGGTGGGCTGGCGCTCATCTTTTTTGCCGAACCAGCGTCTGAGGTCAGGCATGCACAGGTGAGCGCAACCAAGCCACCTGCGCAAGCTTCCGAGCCTGCTGCGCCAGCACCTGAAACTCCCGCTCCACCGGCGATCGCTTCCGTACCGGCGCCCGTGCCGGTGGCGCCCCCCACGGCACCTAGAGCCAAGGCGTTTCCTGCCGTTGTCGTGGATGCATCGGCGGAGATTCTGTACAACCGGCTTGCCAGCAGCGAGGTCACGCTGGACCAGGCCGGCGAAGTCGCCAAACTCCACAAGGCATTGGAGCCTTGCTGGATGGCGTCCCTCTATGAGCGCATGGCGCTGCTGGTTCCGCCGGATTCCGACCCCAAGGGGCACGCAATGGCGCAACGGCTGGCCCGGGAGCAGAGGGCCAGTGCGCGCCCTGGCTGCGGACAACTCCCGATGGACGCATACACAAGGGCCGATGAGTGGACTGCCCGGCTCGCGGTGCAGGGAGATCCTCAGAGCATGATGGACTATGGCGGAGCCTACTGGACCCGGGGTCTGGAGCATGCGAGAACGGATCCAGAGCGCCTCGCCGAGTATCGGCGCACCACCCTGATATACCTCAACGCCTTGATCGACCAAGGCTATGTCGATGCGCTGATCTCGATGGCCTCCATCAGAAGTAACCCCACATGGGGGGAGCCGCAGCCTGCCGAGGTGTGGGCATATGTCTATGCCGACGCCAAGGCCAAAGGCAATGTGTCATCGCAAGCAAACCTGCTTCAGAGCATCGACCAACGAGTGCCGCCTGAGGGCCGTCAACGCGCGAGGGATATGGCCCAGGAGTTGCTGAGGAGATGCTGTGGTGGCTAGCCAAATAACTTCGTTGTCACCGCGCCTGCCCCAAACGTGGCGCTCTGTGATCATCATCGCGCTTGCCGCGTTACTCATCGCAGCGAGTTGGCGTGGCGTCTCCGACACCCAGGAAGATCCGCGCGGGTGGAACAACACCGAGATTGCTCGATTCATCCTGGAGACGGTCAACTCGTCCTTGTCGATTGGACGGTGGAAGCCCGGAGATACAGTGACCATCTGTCAAGCAGGATCCAGTAGATGCATTTTGGTGGCCTACATCAATCCGATGTCTCACGATGCCTGGGCCAAAGCAAAAAATGTCGATTCACGCAATCAACCTCCCGATGTCTCGCTATGGGAGCGCTTGATCAAGTGGATTCTGGGTCGAGGAGGTATGCCTCCAACAGGTTCCTTGGAGACCCTCATCGCTGATTGGGGCGAAGTGCCACCCGGGACGGTCACGGTCGAACCACTCCGGCCTGATGACACGCTGACAAAGTGCACTGGTTGCCATGGTTCGGATTGGCAGCAAATAGCCCAGCGGCCGACATGGGAGCCGTTGCGACGTGTGGAGGCCAGCGGTTGGCTTGCCTTGATTGGCGCCGCAGCCATGTCGGTGGATGCTCGACTTGGCTGGTCCAAGGACGACTGGCAACTCGTACGGAGATTGAGCGGCGACATGACATAGGTGGCTGCGGGACCGGGTCCTACAGATCGCCCGCCTCCATCTGCCCCACCAGCCTCTGCGCCGAACCGAACGCCAGCGTCAGCCCCAGCGCGCCGTGCCCCGTCTGCAGCCACAGGTTGCGCGGACCGCCGCGCTGGCGGCCGGTGAGGGGCAGGCCGGTGGGTGTGGCGGGGCGCATGCCGGTCCAGGGGTGGAGGTCGCCGTCCAGCGGCAGGTCGGCGAAGACCTCCTGCGTGGAGCGGCGCAGGCTGGCGATGCGGCGCGGGTCGGTGCCTGTGTCGTGGCCCACGATTTCCACCATGCCGGCCACGCGCAGGCGTTCGCCGATGCGTGCGAAGACGACCTTGCGTGCGGTGTCGGTGACGCTGACCCGGGGCGCGGCGTGCGGCAGCTGCGCGGCGGCATCGGCGGTGATGCTGTAGCCCTTGAGCGGATAGACGGGAATGCGCAGGCCCAGCTGGCGCGCGTGGACCGCGCTTTCCCAGCCGCTGGCCAGCACGTAGTGGTCGGCGCGCAGCGGCAGCGGGCCTGCGGCGGTGCGCAGGCCGGTGATGGCGTCGCCCTCGCGCTCGAAGCCCTGCAGCTCCACGCCGTAGCGCAGTTCGGCGCCGCGTGCGGTGAGCCGGGCGGCCAGTTGCTCGCACAGCAGGCGGCAGTCGGCTGCGGCCTCGCTGGGCGTGTGCACGGCGCCTGCAATACGTTGCGCGTAGCGGGCGAGCGCGGGTTCGATGCGCGCCACTTCGGCGGCGTTGACGATGCGCTGCGGCGCGCCGCCCAGGCCCGCCTGCAGTGCCACCTGCTGCGCGGCGGCATCCAGCGCCTGCTGGGTGGGGTAGAGCACCAGCTTGCCCGGCGTGTGCAGGTCGCAGGCCAGTGCTTCGTCGGCCTGGAGCGACTCGAAGGCCTGGCGGCTTTCGGCGGCCAGGGCCAGCAGGGCGCGCGTGCCTTCGGCCGAGGCATGGGCATTGCAGGCGCCCAGAAAGCGCAGTCCCCAGGCCCATTGCGCGGGGTCGGCGCGCAGGCGGAAGGCCAGCGGCGAATCCTTTTGCAGCAGCAGGCGGGGCAGCATCTTCCAGATGCCGGGATCGGCCAGCGGCTGCACGTAGGAATAGCTCAGCTGCGCGCCATTGCCGCCGCTGGCGCCCTGGGCGGGGCCCGGTGCGCGGTCCAGCACGGTGATGCGGTGGCCGGCCTGCCGCAGCGCCCAGGCCGTTGCCAGGCCGACGATGCCGGCGCCCACGATGCAGACATGCATTGATCGTTTCTCCATGCATCCGCACTGTAGGCCGCACGCGGCGGGCCGGGCCATGGCATTTGGCACACGGGCCATGCACACAGGTTATGGCCGGGGGCTGCTGCTCAGGGCAGGGCGACAGCCCATAACCGGCGGGCATGGACCGGCCCGATATTGTCATTCCGCAAAGGCCGCCGCCCTTCCTACACTGGCCGCACATCCACCAAAGACGAGGAGACAAGCATGCAACTTCACACCACCGCGCTGTGCGCGGCCCTGGCCCTGGGAGGCCTGGCTGCGGCCCATGCCGACACGCTGGCCAAGGTGCGCGACAGCGGCCGCATCACGCTGGCCTACCGCGAGTCCTCCGTGCCCTTCAGCTACCTGGACAACGGCAAGCCCATCGGCATGACGGTGGAGATGTCCCAGGCCGTGGCCGAGGCCGTGAAGAAGGCGGTGAACCGGCCCGATCTCAAGGTGCAGTGGCAGGCCGTGACCTCGCAGAACCGCATGCCGCTGCTGGCCAACGGCACCATCGACCTGGAATGCGGATCGACCACCAACAACACGGTGCGCGGCAAGGAGGTGGCCTTTGCCATCAACCATTTCTACACGGGCACGCGGCTGTTGGTGAAGAAGAGTTCGGGCATCAAAAACTACGCCGACCTCAAGGACAAGACCGTGGCCATCACCACGGGAACCACCAACCTGCAGGTGCTGCGCAAGGCCAATGCCGACAAGGCCTGGGGCATGAACATCGTCATGGCCAAGGACCATGCGGACGGCTTCCTGCTGGTGGAGAACGACCGCGCCGCGGCCTTCGGCATGGACGACATCCTGCTCTTCGGCCTGATCCCCACGGCCAAGAACCCCGGGGACTTCGAGGTGGTGGCCGACTCGCTGCAGGTCGAGCCCTATGCCTGCATGCTGCGCAAGGACGATGCCCAGTTCAAGCAGCTGGTCGATGGCGTGATCGGCGACATGATGAAGTCAGGCGCGTTCGCCAGGCTGTATGACAAGTGGTTCATGCAGCCCATTGCCCCGAGGAACGTGGCCCTGGGCCTGCCGATGAGCGAGCAGTTGCAGAAAAACCTGCAGGACCTCAGCGACAAACCTGCTTTTTGATTTCGGATCGCAGCATGCAGCAGCAGCTTCAGCCCCCGCGCGCGGTGGGCATTCTCGGGGGCATGGGCCCGGCCGCAGGCGCGGATTTCGTGCGCCTGTTCGTGCAGGCCTGCACGGCGCACCTGCAGCAGCAGGGCCTGCCCGTGCATGACCAGGCCTATCCCGAGCACTGGCTGGTGCAGCTGCCCATGCCCGACCGCAGCGCGGCGCTGCGCGCGGACCCGCAGTCGCCCACGGGGCCGGCCCAGCACCTGCTGCAGGGCGTGGGCCGCATGGCGGCGCTGGGCGTGCGCAGCGTGGCCCTGGCCTGCAACACGGCCCATGCCTGGCATGGGCAGCTGCAGGCGCTGTTTCCGCAGCTGCATGTGCTGCACATCGCGCGCCAGGCCGCCCTGCACCTGCAGGCCGGCGGCGCGCAACAGGCTATCGTGCTGGCCACGCAGGGCACCTATGACAGCGGCCTGTACGACGCGGCGCTGGCCGAGTGCGGCATCACCGCGCTGCAGCCCGATGCGCAGGGCCGCGCGCGGCTCATGCAGGGCATCTACGACGGCGTCAAGCAGGGCGACATGGACCTGGCCGCGCGCTGCTTCGGCGAGGTGCTGGCCCCGCTGCTGCAGCGCCATGGCGATGTGCCCGTGATCATGGGCTGCACCGAGATCCCGCTGGCCCTGCCGCAGTCGCCGCTGGCGCGCGGTGCCGAGCTGGTGGACCCTGCCTGGATACTGGCCCAGGCCCTGGCCGGCGATGCGTATGGGCCTGTGGCGGTTCAATAAGTCTCCAGATGCAGTCGGCCTTCGCGCTTGAGGCGCGCGCCGACCTGTTCCCAGTCCAGCCCGGCTTGCTGCGCCACGTCGCGCAGTGCCAGCACCACGCCTTCCTCCATGCTCTTGAGCCCGCAGACGTAGAAGTGCGCGTTGTCGTCGCGCAGCAGGGCCGCCAGGTCGGCCGCACGTTCGCGCAGCAGATCCTGCACGTAGCGCCGGGGCTGGCCGGCCACGCGCGAGAAGGCCAGGTTGTTGTCGATGAAGTCGCGCGGCAGGCTTTGCAGCGGGCCGAAGTAGGGCAGCTCCTGCGGCGTGCGTGCGCCGAAGAACAGCATGAGCTTGCCGCCCTCGAACCTGCCGCTCTTGCGCAGCCGCCTGCGCCATTCGGTCATGGCGCGCATGGGGGCGCTGCCCGTGCCCGTGCAGATCATCACGATGTGCGAGCGGGGATGGTTGGGCATCAGGAACGACTGGCCGAACGGGCCTATGACCTGGACCCTGTCGCCGATGCGTGCGTCGCACAGGTAGTTGCTGGCCACGCCGCGCACGGGGCGGCCCTGGTGGTCCTGGGTGACGCGTTTCACGGTCAGCGCCAGGTTGTTGTAGCCGGGCCGCTCGCCATTGCGCGCACTGGCCACCGAGTACTGGCGCGCCACATGCGGGCGGCCCTGGGCGTCGGTGCCGGGTGCGATGACGGCGATGGACTGGCCTTCGAGCACGGGGAACGGCTGGCTGCCGAAGTCCAGCACGATGTGGTGGGTCTCGCTGTCGAAGCCCGCCTCCGTGCAGTTGAGGTTGCCGACCACGGTGGCCGTGACGGGGCTCCTGGGGCCATGCAGGTTGGTGTACGGATGGGCGGCCGACCAGGGCGGCACGGTGGCGCCGTAGCTGGCGCTGCGCAACACCTGGGTATCGGCCTGGTCATCGGGCCGGGCCGCATCCGCACCGCGCGTGGCGGCCGCCGCGATCACGGCCTGGCTCAGGTCCTCGGCGGCAGGCGCGCCCCCTGTGTCCTGTGCCTGGGCCCGTGCCTGGACCAGCGCCTCAGGCGGCAGCTCCTCGGGCAGCTCGTCCCAGAGCAACTGCTCGGCCACGGGATAGGCGCTCGCCAGCGGCACCTTGCGCCAGTTGTCGATGGCGCCCGTGGGGCAGGGCGAGACGCAGTCCATGCAGCCGTTGCACTGCTCGGCCTGTACCACGTAGTTGCGGTCATCGTGCGTGATGGCGCCCACGGGGCAGGTGGCCTCGCAGGTGTTGCAGCGAATGCAGATCTCCGGGTCGATCAGGTGCTGGGTGAGGATGCCGTGTTCTACCAAGGCGACTGTCATGGGCGACTCCCTGCTGGCGCGGCGCTTCAGTTGAAGCGCACGTATTCGAAATCCACGGGCTGGCGGTTGATGCCCATGACCGGCGGCGCGATCCAGCCCGCGAACTGGCCCGGCTCCACGCAGCGGCCCATGAGCGAGGCGACGAAGGCGCGGTCGGCGTCCGAGGCCAGCCATTCGTCCTCGCGCATGCGCCATTCCTGCTCGCTGACCACGCGGCCGTCGGGGCTCATGCGCACGCCCGCCAGCGCGCCGATCTGGCGGTTGAAGGCCTTGTGCGGCACGGTGAGGCGGAAATCGATGCCGGCCTTTTCCATGACCTTGTTCCAGCGGCCCACGCCCGCGTTGGAGTCCTTGATGTAGTCGTCGCGCAGCACCTCGTTGAGCGCGTTGAGCATGGGCACTTCCTTTTCCTGCAGCCTGCCGTCCACCACTTCCAGCACCTTGTAGTGCTGGTCGTGCAGGCGGTGGTCGTCCGCGCGCTTGCCTTCCTCGTAGCGGCCCTTGAGGCCGCTGCTGTAGAAGGTGGCGGCATTGCTGGACTGGTCGGCGCCGAACAGGTCGATGGTCACGCTGTAGTGGAAGTTCAGGTAGCGCTGCAGCGTGGGCAGGTCGATCACGCCGGCCGCGCGCAGGCGGCCCACGTCGTCGGTGCGCAGCTCGTTCATGACCTGGCAGGTGCGCTGCAGCACGCGCGAGACGCCGGACTCGCCCACGAACATGTGGTGGGCCTCCTCGGTCAGCATGAATTTGGTGGTGCGCGCCAGCGGGTCGAAGGCGCTTTCGGCCAGCGCGGCCAGCTGGAACTTGCCGTCGCGGTCGGTGAAGTAGGTGAACATGAAGAAGGACAGCCAGTCGGGCGTCTTCTCGTTGAAGGCGCCCAGGATGCGCGGGTTGTTCTCGTCGCCGGACTGGCGTTCCAGCAGGGCCTCGGCCTCCTCGCGGCCGTCGCGGCCGAAGTGCTTGTGCAGCAGGTAGACCATGGCCCACAGGTGGCGGCCTTCCTCCACGTTGACCTGGAACAGGTTGCGCAGGTCGTACATGGACGGCGCGGTCAGGCCCAGGTGGCGCTGCTGCTCCACCGAGGCGGGCTCGGTATCGCCCTGGGTGACGATGATGCGGCGCAGGTTGGCGCGGTGCTCGCCGGGCACGTCCTGCCAGGCCTTCTCGCCCGCGTGGTCGCCGAAGTGCACCTTGCGGTCGGCCTCGGCCGGGTTCAGGAAGATGCCCCAGCGGTAGTCGCGCATCTTCACGTGGCCGAACTGGGCCCAGCCCTGCGGGTCCACGCTGATGGCGGTGCGCAGGTAGACGTCGTAGTCGGTGGAGCCTTCGGGGCCCACGTCGCCCCACCAGTTCAGGAAGTTGGGCTGCCAGCTCTCCAGCGCGCGCTGCAGGGTGCGGTCTTCGCCGAGGTTGACGTTGTTGGGGATCTTCTCGCTGTAGTTGATGGCGCTCATGGTGGGGTCTCCGTGGATGTTTCGGGGCGTGCCTGCGGTCAGACGCGGTTGAAGTCGAAGCCGGCCTTCTGGCCCGTGCCGTAGAGCTTGAGAGCGCCCTTGTCGCCCACGGCATTGGGGCGGTTGAAGATCCAGTTCTGCCAGGCCGACAGGCGCCCGAAAATGCGCGTGACCATGTTCTCGCGGCTGGCAAAGCGCAGGTTGGCCTCCAGGCCCGTGAGCGCATCGGGCGACATGGCAGCGCGCTCTTCCATGGCGATGCGGATCTCGTCGTCCCAGTCGATGTCGTCGGGCGCGGCCGTGACCAGGCCCAGGGCCAGGGCCTGGTCGCCGTCCAGCGCGCGGCCCGTGGCGGCGCGCGCGGCCTCCAGCGGCGCGGCTTCCTCGTAGAAGCGGCGCTGCAGGCGCGACTGGTCGTTGACCAGGGGCAGCAGGCCGAAATTGAATTCGTCCAGCTGGATGCGCGGGGCGCGCTCGGTGTCATCGGGCAGCACCAGCATGTAGGCGCGGTCGGCCGCGAAGGCCAGCTCGGCCAGCATGCCCACGAAGCAGGAGCCGGGCTCGATCAGCGCGAACAGCGTGCGCGAGGACACATCGAGCCGCGCAAAGCTGCGGCGCAGCAGGCCCAGCGTCTCGCGCGCCAGCCAGTGGTCCTGGTGGGCCAGCAGGGCTGCGTCTGCGGCCAGCACGGCGGCGGCATCGCCTTCGGTCTTGAGCAGCCAGGTGCCCACGTCCAGCTCGTTGGTGCGCAGGTGCAGGATGGCGTCGTCCAGCTCGCGGCCCATGGCCAGCGGCCACCAGGCGTCGCCGGCCTGCTTGATGGCTTCGAGGGTGGCGGGCTGCGGGCCTTGCCCAAGCGTGGGCGCCTTCACGGTCAGCGTGGCGCTGCGGCGCGCGCGGTCGATCTGCACGCTGACATGGCGGTAGTGCAGCGCGTCGTCCGTGGCCTCGCGTTCCAGGCGCTTGAGCGTGATGCCCTGCGCATTGGCGGGGCGCGTGCTGCCCTCGGCCAGGCGCTGCGCGCGCTCGGCCACCACGGCCTCGAACTGCGCGGGCTTGGCCACGGCATCCACCAGGCGCCAGTCCACCGCGCGCTGGCCGCGCACGCCTTCGACGCTGGTGCAGAAGATGTCGGCCAGGTCATGGCGCACATGACGCTTGTCGGTCACGCGCGTGAGGCCGCCCGTGCCGGGCAGCACGCCCAGCAGCGGCACCTCGGGCAGGGAGACGGAGGAGGAGCGGTCGTCGATCAGCACGATGTCGTCGCAGGCCAGGGCCAGCTCGTAGCCGCCGCCCGCGCAGGCGCCGTTGACGGCGGCCAGGAACTTCAGGCCCGAGTGGCGCGAACTGTCCTCGATGCCGTTGCGCGTCTCGTTCGTGAACTTGCAGAAGTTCACCTTCCAGGCATGGCTGGACACGCCCAGCATGAAGATGTTGGCGCCCGAGCAGAAGATGCGGTCGCGCCCGCTGGTGACGATGACGGTGCGCACCTGCGGATGCTCGAAGCGGATGCGGTTGAGCGCGTCGTGCAGCTCGATGTCCACGCCCAGGTCGTAGCTGTTGAGCTTGAGCTTGTAGCCGGGCCGTATGCCGCCGTCCTCGGCGATGTTCAGCTGCATGCGGGCGATGGCGCCCTCGACGGTGAACGACCAGTGGCGGTACTGGGCGGGCTCGGTGCGGTAATCGACAGTGGGGCTGGACGGGTGCATGGACGGCCTCTTGGATGAAAAATAGTGCAGTCGCAGATACGGTGCAGGCACAATTATGCAGATTCATCCAAAAAATGCACGCAACAACACGCACGATAATGCGTGTTTTGTTGATATCCAGGGTAAACCCCAGCAGTGCAGGCGAAAAAAATCCAGGCCTGGGGCCTGGATGCCGTGGGTTGCTGCCGCCGTCTCAGCGTGCGGGCAGGAACAGTGCCTTCAACTGGTCGAAGCTCTGCTCCAGCGTCTGGCCGCTGGTATCCACCACGTGGTCGGCCTTGGCGTAGAAGCCGGCGCGGCCTTCGAGGATGCTGCGCAGATCGTCCATGGCCTCGGGATTGGCGGCCATGGGGCGGGTGTCGCCCTGGGCCACGACGCGGGCCATGTGCTCCTCGGGCTGGGCCTTGAGCCAGACCGTGGTGCAGTGCGACAGCAGCTCGTTGAAGGTGGCCGGGTCGGAGACGATGCCGCCCGGCGTGGCGATGACCACGTCGCTGTAGATCTGCACGGCTTCCTCCAGCGCGCGGCGCTCGTAGCGGCGGTAGGCGTTGGCACCGTACAGGTCGTGGATGGCGCGCACGCTGCAGCCCGCAATGCGCTCGATTTCCTGGTTGAGTTCGAGGAAGGGCACGCCCAGCTGCTCGGCCAGCATGCGGCCCAGCGTGGACTTGCCTGCGCCGCGCAGGCCGACCAGGGCGATGCGCGTGTGGCGCTGGCGGTCGCTGGGCGCCGTGCCCAGCAGCTCGCCTGCGGCCAGGCGCACGCGGCGCAGGTCCTCTTCATCGCGGCCTTCCAGCAGTTCGCGGATCAGCAGCCATTCGGCGCTGGTGGTGGTCACGTCGCCCAGCAGCTCGGCCATGGAACATTGCAGGGCCTGTGCAATATGGTGCAGGACCAGCACCGACACATTGCCCGTGCCGTATTCGAGGTTGGCCAGGTGGCGCTCCGAGACATCGGCCGCCGCCGCCAGGGCGCGCCGCGTCATGCCCCGGCGCGAGCGCAGGCTGCGCACACGCTCGCCCAGCGCCTGCAGCACCTGGTTCCTGGGGGCTTCTGAGAGGGAATCCGCCGCCCCGGCGGACTGGGCTGCCGTCTCGAACTGGTCCATAGAGTTTCCTTGAAGAGGGCGTGAATGATAAACAGTCGGGGTTAACACCAGTCATGCAATATAGTGCTTGACGCTCGATGGCGTTCTAACTATCTTTCCGGTACACGCACAATATTGCATGTTGCGCGGAAGATCACAAGTCGGGCCGGATGCCCGATGTCGAAGGAGACCCCGATGATCGACTTCACCCAGCCCTTCAATTTCGCCGCGCACCTGTTCGCGCTCAATGAGGGGCGGCCCGGCAAGATCGCCTACATCGACGACCACGGCACGCTGAGCTACGGCCAGCTGCAGCAGCAGGCGCGGCGCATGGCCAGCGGCCTGCTGGCGGCGGGCATCCACCGCGAGGAGCGCGTGCTGCTGCTCATGCACGACCGCCATGAATGGGCGGTGGCCTTTCTGGGCGCGCTGTATGCGGGCGTGGTGCCGGTGGCGGTGAACACCTTGCTCACGGCCGACGACTACGCCTACATGCTGGGCCACAGCCGCGCCCAGGCCGTGCTGACCTGCGATGCGCTGCTGCCCCTGCTGCGCCAGGCGCTGGACCGGGCGCCCAACGAGGTGCGCCATGTCTGGGTGGCCGGCGACGAAGCGGCGGCGCGCGCCGCAGGCTTTGCGCCGCTGCAGCCCTGGCTGGCGGCGCAGCCGCCGCTGCCCGCACCGGCACCCACGCTGGGCGATGACCCGGGCTTCTGGCTGTATTCCTCGGGCTCCACGGGCAAGCCCAAGGGCGCGGTCCACACGCATGCCAATCCGTACTGGACGGCCGAACTCTATGGCGGCCCGGTGCTGGGCCTGGGCGAGGGCGACATCTGCTTTTCCGCCGCCAAGCTCTACTTCGCCTACGGCCTGGGCAATGCCCTGAGCTTTCCGCTGAGCGTGGGCGCCACCGTGCTGCTGATGGCCGAGCGGCCCACGCCCGAGGCCACCTTCGCGCGCTGGGTGCAGCACCGGCCCACGGTGTTCTTCGGCGCGCCCACGGGCTTTGCGGGCATGCTGGCCTCGCCCCTGCTGCCCGCGCGCGAGCAGGTCAGCCTGCGCATGTGCTCCTCGGCCGGCGAGGCGCTGCCGGCCGAGATCGCCCAGCGCTTCAAGGCGCATTTCGGCGCCGACATCGTGGACGGCATCGGCTCCACCGAGATGCTGCACATCTTCCTGTCCAACCGGCCCGGCGACATCCGCTACGGCACCACGGGCAAGCCCGTGGACGGCTATCGCGTGGAGCTGCGCGGCGAGGACGGCCGCCCCGTGGCCGATGGCGAGGTGGGCGACCTGTTCATCCAGGGCCCCAGCGCCGCCCTCATGTACTGGGGCAACCGCGACAAGACGCGCGAGACCTTCCAGGGCGGCTGGCTCAAGAGCGGCGACAAGTACGTGCGCGACGCCGATGGCTACTACACCTATGCCGGGCGCAGCGACGACATGCTCAAGGTCAGCGGCATCTATGTCTCGCCCTTCGAGGTCGAGGCCACGCTGATGCAGCACCCGGCCGTGCTGGAGGCCGCCGTGATCGGCAAGACCGACGCCGACGGCCTGCTCAAGACCAAGTCCTTCGTCGTGCTCAAGGACGGCTGCAGCGCCACCGAGGCTGAACTCAAGGCCTTCGTGAAGCAGCGCCTGGCCGCCTACAAGTACCCGCGCTTCATCGAATTCGTGGACGAACTTCCCAAGACCGCCACCGGAAAGATCCAGCGTTTCCGCCTGCGTGAACGCGAAGCCAGCGTCGGCTGAACGGCCCCTTCCGATTCCCCTGACAGAAGCAAGACCCATCGACCACAAGGAGACACGCATGAAC
Organism: Delftia sp. WSY_10; assembly: GCF_043104705.1. NCBI lineage: Bacteria > Pseudomonadati > Pseudomonadota > Betaproteobacteria > Burkholderiales > Comamonadaceae > Delftia > Delftia sp. WSY_10. The sequence goes on from NZ_JBICKY010000019.1 coordinate 153,382, forward strand.
ACCGATCGCAAACACTGGGCCGTCCTCGCCCTGACGGCCTCCCTGTCCTGCGGCGCATATGCGCAGGACAGGATCAAGGTCGGCTTCATGCTTCCCTACAGCGGCACCTATGCGGCACTGGGCTCGGCCATAGAGAACGGCTTTCGCATGTTCGTGAATGAGCAGGGCGGCAGGCTGGGCGGGCGCGAGATCGAGTTCTTCAAGGTCGATGACGAGTCCGATCCGGCCAAGGCCACGGACAACGTCAACCGCCTGATCAAGCGCGACAAGGTCGATGTGCTGGTGGGCACCGTGCATTCGGGCGTGGCCATGGCCATGGCGCGCGCGGCCAAGGAAAGCGGCACCGTGCTCATCGTGCCCAATGCGGGCGCCGATGCGGTCACGGGCGCCATGTGCGCGCCCAACATCTTCCGCTCGTCCTTCTCCAACTGGCAGTCCTCCTATCCCATGGGCGTGGTGGCGGCCAGGCAGGAGGGCAGGAAAACCGCCATGACCATCACCTGGAAATATGCGGCCGGCGAGGAGATGACCAATGCCTTCAAGGAAGGCTTCGAGAAGGAGGGCGGCAAGGTCAGCAAGCAGCTCACCGTGCCCTTTCCCAACGTGGAGTTCCAGGCCCTGCTGACCGAGATCGCGGCCGCCAGGCCCGATGCGGTGTTTGCCTTCTTCGCGGGCGCGGGCGCCGTCAAGTTCGTCAAGGACTACCACGCGGCCGGCCTGCACAAGACCATCCCGCTGTACGGCTCGGGCTTTCTGACCGACGGCACGCTGGAGGCCCAGGGCGAGGCCGCCCAGGGCGTGCTGACCACGCTGCACTACGCCGACGAGCTGGGCACGGAGCGCGACCGGCGCTTTCGCTCCGCCTATGCCCAGGCCTACAAGCTGATGCCCGATGTGTATGCCGTGCAGGGCTACGACGCCGCCCAGATGCTGGGCGTGGGCCTGAAGGCGGCGGGCGGCGACATCGCGAAGAAGGCCGAGTTCCGCCAGGCCATCGAGAAGGCCACCATCCCCAGCCCGCGCGGTGACTTCACCATCAGCAAGTCGCACAACCCCGTGCAGGACATGTACCTGCGCAAGGTCGTGGGCAAGGAGAACCAGCGCATGGGCGTGGCCATCAAGGCCCTGGGCGATACCGGCCGCGGCTGCCGCATGTGAGGCGCGGGGCGCACTCATATACGGACGCATACGGACATCGCCATGGACCTTGCCACCTTTCTCGTGCAGTGCCTGAACGCCGTCCAGTACGGGCTGCTGCTGTTCCTGCTGGCCTCCGGCCTGACGCTGATCTTCGGGATCATGGGCGTGATCAACCTGGCCCATGGCAGCTTCTACATGATCGGCGCCTACATGGCCTTTGCGCTGTCCCCGCTGCTGGGCCAGCACTTCATCACCATGCTGCTGGCGGGCGTGGCGCTGACCGTGGTGCTGGGCTATGCGCTGGAGTGGGCCTTCTTCAGCTACCTCTACGAGCGCGAGCACCTGCAGCAGGTGCTGATGACCTTCGGGCTGATCCTGGTGTTCGAGGAGCTGCGCTCGCTGCTGGCGGGCAACGACGTGCATGGCGTGCCGCTGCCCGGCTGGCTGTCGGGCAGCTTCTCGCTGGGCGGGCTCATGAGCTATCCGTGGTACCGGCTGTTCGCCTCGGGCGTGTGCCTGCTGGTGGCGCTGGCGCTGTACTGGGTGGTCAACCGCACGCGCCTGGGAATGATGGTGCGCGCGGGCGCCAGCAACCGCGACATGGTGCGCGGCCTGGGCATCGATGTGAAGCGCCTGTACCGCATCGTCTTCGCCATCGGCGTGGCGCTGGCGGCACTGGCAGGCATGATCGCCGCGCCCATGAGTTCGGTCTATCCGGGCATGGGCGGCAACGTGCTCATCATCTGCTTCGTGGTGGTGGTGATTGGCGGCATCGGCTCGATCACGGGCGCGCTGCTGGCCTCGCTGCTGGTGGGCTTTGTCGATACCTTCGGCAAGCTGTTCTTCCAGGAGCTCAGCGGCATGAGCGTCTACCTGCTGATGGCGGTGGTGCTGGTGTGGCGGCCCCAGGGCCTGATGGGGCAAAGGAGCTGAACAATGGCCGTATCCAATCCTTCTCCGGCCCTGCTGGCGGCCGCCGTGCAGCCCGCAGAGATGCCGCAGCGCGCCTGCCGATGGCAGGCCTGCGCCGTGCCGCTGGCCTGCGTGGCGCTGCTGGCGCTGGCCGGCCCCTGGTGGTCGGACTATCTGTGGGGTCTGGTGGTCAAGACCATGATCCTGGCCATCTTCGCGCTCAGCCTGCAGCTGCTGGTGGGCGGCACGGGCCTGGTGAGCCTGGGGCATGCGGCCTTCATGGGCCTGGGCGCCTATGCCGCCGTGCTGTCCGCAGGCAACGAGGGCGGCAGCCTGCCGGCCATGCTGGGCTGGGCGCTGCTGGCCTCGGGTGGCTATGCGCTGCTGGTGGGCCTGCTGAGCCTGCGCACGCGCGGCATCTACTTCATCATGGTGACGCTGGCCTTCGCACAGATGGCCTACTTCGTGGTCCACGACACGGGCATCGGCGGCGGCAGCGATGGCATCTACCTGATGGCCCGGCCCGCGCTGGGCGCCATCGACATGGAAATCCCGCGCGTGCAGTACTACGTGGTGCTGGCCGCCCTGGTGCTGGTCTATGCCTTCCTGGCCGGGCTGCGCCAGTCGCGCTTCGGCGCGGCGCTGGCGGGCATACGCGTCAACGAACAGCGCATGCGTGCGGCCGGCTTCACCACCTACGGGTACAAGCTCGCGGCCTTCGTGCTGGCCGGCATGCTGGCCGGCGTGGCCGGCTTTCTGCTGGCGGTGCGCGATGCCGTGGTCAACCCCGAGCTGCTGTCCTGGCACCACTCGGGAGAGGTGCTGCTGATGGTCATCCTCGGCGGCCTGGGCTCGCTGCGCGGCGCCGTGCTGGGCACGGTGGCCTTCATCGCGCTCAAGGAGGTGCTGTCCACGCATGCCATCGTCGGCCCCATGGCCGATCACTGGCAGCTGAGCCTGGGCCTGGCCATCATCGTGCTCGTGGCCCTGCTGCCGAAAGGACTGATGGGGCTGATCGGGCTGACAGGCCTTGCACGGCAACGCGCCGGAGTACACAACGAGGTCCACCACAAGGAGGCCGGACATGGCTGATGCGGCACTGCTTTCGGTGCGCGGCCTCACGCGCCGCTTCGGCGGGCTCACGGCCGTGGGCGGCGTGGACCTGGACCTGCACGAGGGTGAGGTCCACGCCGTGATCGGCACCAACGGCGCGGGCAAGTCCACCCTGGTCAACATGCTCTCGGGCGAGCTGGCGGCCAGCGCGGGGCGCATCGCGCTCGCGGGGCAGGACGTCACGCGCATGCCCCAGCCCCGGCGCGCGCGTGCCGGCGTGGGCCGCAGCTACCAGCGCACCACCATCTTTCCCGAGTTCTCGGCGCTGGAGAACTGCCGGCTCGCGGCCCAGGCGCAGATGGCGCTCAGGCCCTGGCAGCTGGGTCTGTCCGCACAGCGCTGCGCGGCCAGCCTGCGCCAGGCCCATGCGGCCCTGGAGCGTGCGGGCCTGGCCGGGCAGGCCCAGGCCGTGGCCGGCACACTGAGCCATGGCGCCAAGCGCCAGCTGGAAGTGGCCATGTGCCTGGCCACCGGCCCGCGCGTGCTGCTGCTGGACGAACCGCTGGCCGGCATGGGCGCCGAGGAGACCGAGCGCATGCTGGCCCTGCTGCAGGAGCTCAAGCGCGGCCATGCGGTACTGCTGGTCGAGCACGACATGGACGCCGTGTTCCGCATCGCCGACCGCATCACCGTGATGGTCAACGGCAGCGTGGTGGCCACGGGCACGCCCGCGCAGATCCGTGTCGATCCCGTGGTCCGTACTGCCTATCTCGGAGAAGACGATGACTGAGCCCATGTTCGCCATCGACGAGCTGCATACCTACTACGGCGACAGCCACATCCTGCAGGGCGTGAGCCTGGCGCTGGGCGCGGGCCAGGCCGTGGGCCTGCTGGGGCGCAACGGCATGGGCAAGACCACGCTGATCCGCACGCTCATGGGCTATGTGCCCGCGCGCCGTGGCCGCCTGCGCGCCGATGGCCGCGACTGCACGGGCGCGCCGCCCGAGCGCATGGCGCGGCTGGGCATTGGCTATGTGCCAGAGGGGCGCGGCATCTTCCCCAACCTCAGCGTGCGCGAGAACCTGGTCATGAGCGCCCGCCCCGGCCTGCAGGGAGAGCGCCACTGGACGCTGGAGCGCGTGCTCGACACCTTCCCCCGGCTCGCGGAGCGCCTGGCCAACGGCGGCGACCAGCTCTCTGGCGGCGAGCAGCAGATGCTGTCCATAGGCCGCGCGCTGATGACGCACCCGCGCCTGCTCATCCTCGACGAAGCCACCGAAGGCCTGGCCCCCCTGGTCGTCGCCGAAATCTGGCGCGTGATCGCCGCCATCCGCAGCACCGGCATCTCCACCCTGATCGTGGACCGCGACTACAAAAAGGTCCTGGCCCACACCGACCGCGCCGTGGTCATGGCCAAGGGCCGGCTGGCGCTGCAGGCCGATTCGCGGGAGCTGCTGGCGCAGCCGGAGCGCCTGTCGGAGTTGCTGGGGGTTTGAGATGGTGGTGGGCGGAGGACTTCCAGGCGGTATCAGACGATGCCGCATTGCTGGAATTCCTCTCGCAGCCTTGCCACGACAGGGGCCAGTTCCAGCGCTTCAAGCCGGTTCTTCTTCAGGAAGGCGGCCCACTGCGCCTGCTTGGCCGCATCGCTGCTGAAACCATCGCTCAATCCGGCTGGCAGGCCTGCGGGCAGCGCGAGTTGGCGGCGCTCGAAGGTCGCTGCCATGCCCAGCAGGCAAGCAGACGCTCCAGGCCATAGTGGGTGAGCGTGAGGTTGAAGTCCTGCCGGCGGGCGTCCGCGCATTGCTTCAAACGTGCACGGATCGAGGCTGCGATATCGCGGCTCATGCGGCGATGCTTTCAAGGTAGGGGCGCATCACATTGCTGACGCGGTCGATGGCGGCGTAGTGCCAGAGCGCGTCGGCCGTCAGCTTGCGCTGCGCCCATCCGTCGCGCAGTGCTTCCAGCGCCACATCCAGGCCGATCTTGTTGCGGTACTTGAAGCAATCGGCCACGGTCTTCGATGCGTTGAAGACGGCGACACCGACGCCATCGATCTGCAGGGTTTCCACGCCTTCGGACAGTGCCGCACCGGACATGCGGATGGCGCGCAACGCAGGCTGGTCTATGCGAGGCGTGGGCGAGTGATGGGGAATGGCCATCCACACCTCGAAGGGCGCCTGCGTTCCTATGCCGTGGACCCGCAGCGCGGACAGCAGGCAGACCACCCCTTGCGGTACGCGCAGGGCCACTTCCGCCAGCGAGCGGTGCTCGCTGAGCGGCCGGCCCGGCAGGCTGTACAGGCCGCGTGCAACGCGTTCAAGGCGGCCTGCCGCGACCAGCCGGCTCAGCGCCATGGTCGGCAGGCCAAGCGCGGCAAGGTCGCGTGCGCGCAGCAGCGGCCGTTGTTCGGCCAGTGCCAGAACGGCTTGTTCGAGCGCGGAGCCAGGAGCGGGCATGCCGGAGTCTGTTGTATTGATTAGGCAATTATCAATAACTGAAGAAGAAATACAACGGACAACAGCAACGTGACCGAGAGCGCGACGGTTCTCGGTCCATCAAGCTGTCAGGGCTGGGCCGCCACCGGCGGCTGCGCCGCGAGCTTGACGTTCTGCGCATGCGTGGGCGGCAGCAGCGCCATGGTCAGGCTGCAGGTGCAGGTCAGGCGGCCGGTTTCGTCGTGCAGTTCGATGGCCCAGACATGGGTGGTCTGGCCCAGGTGCACGGGGCGGGCCGTGCCCGTGACCCAGCCCTGGCGCGCGGCGCGCACATGGTTGGCCGAGACGTTCAGGCCCACGCTGCGCCAGCCCTCGGGGATGGAGCAGGCCGCGGCCACCGAGCCCAGGGTCTCGGCCAGCACCACGTTCACGCCGCCGTGCAGGATGCCGTAGGGCTGGCAGGTGCGCTGGTCCACGTGCACGCGGCCGCGCAGGAAGTCGTCACCGATCTCGGTGAACTCGATGCCCAGGTGCGAGACGGCCGTGTCGGCGCTCAGCGAGGTGATGTCTTCAAGGGTGAAGCTGCGCTTCCAGATCGGCATGGGAGAAGTCCTGTGGGTGCAACGAAAAAGACGGCCCCGTGGGCCGTCCTTGCATGCTACGCCAGTCCGGGCAGCCATGCCGATGGCCGCCTGTAGCCCAGGAGACTGCGCGCTGGCGCGCTAACGCGCTTGCGCGGTTCAGGCGCGCATGTCGCCCGTTTCGACAAAGCGCTGGTGCCAGCTCAGCGCTTCGCCCAGGATGTGGGGCGTGTGCAGCGCGCCCTGGCGCTGGGCGCGGTCGAAGTAGTCCTGCAGCTGGGGGCGGAAGTCGGGATGGGCGCAGCGGTCGATGATGACCTGGGCGCGCTTGCGCGGCGACAGGCCGCGCAGGTCGGCCAGGCCCTGCTCGGTGACGATGATCTGCGTGTCGTGCTCGGTATGGTCCACGTGCGAGCACATGGGCACGATGCAGCTGATCTTGCCGCCCTTGGCCACCGAGGGCGTGACGAAGAAGGACAGGTAGCCGTTGCGCGCGAAGTCGCCCGAGCCGCCGATGCCGTTCATCATCCCCGTGCCCATGACGTGGGTGGAGTTGATGTTGCCGTAGATGTCGGCCTCGATCATGGAGTTCATGGCGATCACGCCCAGGCGGCGCACCAGCTCGGGGTGGTTGCTGATCTCCTGGGGGCGCAGGATGATGCGCTCGCGGTAGAAGTCGATGTTCTCCTCGAAGTCCCTGTAGGCGCTGCCGGACAGCGAGATCGAGGTGGCCGAGGCGCGGCTCATCTTGCCCGCGCGCAGCAGGTCCAGCATGCCGTCCTGCAGCACCTCGGTGAAGCCCAGCAGGTTCTCGAACGGACCCGTCAGCAGGCCGGCCAGCACGGCGTTGGCCACGTTGCCCACGCCTGACTGGATGGGCAGCATCTCCTTGGGCAGGCGGCCCATCTTCATCTCGTGCGCGAGGAAGTCGATGATGGACGCGGCGATCAGGTTGGAGTTGGCGTCGGGCTGGGCGAAGACGTTGTCGCGGTCGCCCTTGTGGGTCTCGACCACGGCGACCACCTTGGCCGGGTCCACGCGCAGGTAGGGCTCGCCGATGCGGTCATCGGCATGGGTCAGGGCAATGGGCACGCGGCGCGGCGGGATGGCCGTGCCGTAGTAGATGTCGTGCATGCCTTCCATCTTGGCCGGCGGCTTGGTGTTGACCTCCAGGATCACCTTGTCGGCGATCTCCAGCCAGGTCTTGTTGTTGCCCACGGCGGTGGAGGGGATGAGGCGTCCGTCCTCGGTCACGCCCAGCACCTCGACCACGGCCACGCTCATGGGGCCCAGGAAGCCGAACCACGCATGCTGGGCCACGTGGGACAGGTGCATGTCGATGAAGTCGATCTCGCCGGCATTGATCCTGGCGCGGCAGGTGGGGTCGGTGTTGAAGGGCAGGCGCTGGCCCAGTGCGCCGGCCTCGGCCAGGGCGCCGTCCATCTCGGCGGCCGTGGAGGCGCCGGTCCAGACATTGATCTTGTAGGGCCGGCCGGCCGCGTGTTCGCTCTTGGCGTGCTGGGCGATGGCCTGGGGCAGGGCCTTGGGGTAGCCCGCGCCCGTGAACCCGCTCATGCCGACGTTGACGCCGTGGGGGATCAGGGCGGCGGCCTGCTCGGCCGTCATGGTGCGCGAAAGGAATTCTGGGAAACGTACGCGGTCTGCGAGGGACATCTATGGCTCCGGCTGACGGCTCGCGCCAGCCGGCAGGGTGCCGCAGCGCTGGCTTGCAAGCCTAAAAAAAACCGCCCCATGCAAGAACGCAAGGGCGGTATATCTCCGGAAACCGATGGTAGCAGCGCTGGCAGCGGCCCTCGGGTTTCCCCGTAAAGGCCCTGCCGCGCAGTCAAAGGTTCAAAGAATGTTTGCGTGTGCTCACATTCGGTGAATCAGCGGCTGGTCGTCGCGTGCGTGATCCAGCAGCGCGTACAGGATGATGGCGCCGAAAGTCGCGGTCCCGATGCCGCCCAGCGCGAAGTCGCCGAACTTGAGCGTGAAGTCGCCCGTGCCCAGGATCAGGGTGATGGCCGCCACGATCAGGTTCTTGTTCTGCGAGAAGTCCACGCGGTTGTCCACCCAGATCTTGGCGCCGGCCACGGCGATCAGGCCGAAGACCACGATGGACACGCCGCCCATCACGGGCAGCGGGATCGCCTGGATCAGCGCGCCGAACTTGGGCGAGAAGCCCAGCAGCACGGCCAGGACGGCGGCCACGAAGAACACGGCCGTCGAGTAGATGCGCGTGGCGGCCATCACGCCGATGTTCTCGGCATAGGTGGTCACGCCGGTACCGCCGGCCGCGCCGCTGACCATGGTGGCCACGCCGTCGCCGATGAAGGCCCGGCCCATGTACTGGTCCAGGTTCTTGCCCGTCATGGCGGTCACGGCCTTGATGTGGCCCAGGTTCTCGGCCACCAGGATGATGACCACGGGAACGATGAGCACCATGGCCGGGCCGCTGAACACGGGCGCGTGGAACTGGGGCAGGCCGAACCAGGCGGCATTGGCCACGCCCGACAGGTCCACGGGCTTGCCCATGCCCAGCACATTGGTGAACAGGCCGTACAGCACGCTGGCGGCGATCAGGCCCACCAGGATCAGCAGGCGCTGCACCATGCCGCGCGTGAACACGGCCACCAGGCCCACGCAGACGAAGGTCAGGGCCTGCATCCACGTCTCGAAGTTGTTGGCCGCCATGTTCTTGACGGGTATGGCCGCCAGGTTCAGCCCGATCACGGCCACCACGGCGCCCGTGACCACGGGCGGCATGAAGCGCTCGATCCAGCGCGTGCCCACCAACTGCACCACCAGGCCGATCAGCGCATAGACCGCGCCGCAGGCAATGATGCCGCCCAGCGCCACGCCGATGTTGCCGTTGGCGCCCTTGCCGCCATAGGCCGTGGCTGCGATCACCACGCCGATGAAGGCAAAGGACGAACCCAGGTAGCTGGGCACCTTGCCGCCCGTGATCAGGAAGAAGATCAGCGTGCCGATGCCGCTCATGAGCACGGCCACGTTGGGGTCGAACCCCATGAGGATGGGCGCCAGCACGGTGGAGCCGAACATGGCGATCACGTGCTGTATGCCCATCAGCCCGGTCTGGGGCCAGGGCAGGCGCTCATCGGGGCCGATCACGCCTCCCCGTTGCAGCTGGTCGGCGGATTTCTCCGTCCATTGGAAAAGGCCCATGTGGCATCGCTCCTTGTAAAAAATTGGCGCGATATTAGAGGCATTTGTTTTCTGGCAGGAGGGGGCGAGCGGAAATTTTTTCCCAGTGTTTGTGCGCAGATACGCGATCCGGCCCGCAGACTTTGTCGCCCAGGTGCCAGGCTAGTGGCTTTCCCGTCTGGGCTCGCGGGCAGCGCGCGCGTACCGTGGCCGGTCATGAGCCACACCCCTGCCTTCATCCCCCAGATCCGCCTGTACCAGGACTGGCTGCGCGAGCGCCACGGCCTGCAGTTCGACAGCTACGACGCGCTGTGGCGCTGGTCGGTGACCGACCTGGACGCCTTCTGGCAAAGCATCTGGGACTACAACGCGCTGCAGTCGCCCACGCCGCACACGGCCGTGCTGGAGCGCAACACCATGCCCGGCGCCCAGTGGTTTCCGGGCGCCCAGATCAACTACACGCGCCAGGCGCTGCGCCATGTGGATGCCGCCCATGCGGCCGGCATGCCCGCCGTGGTCAGCCGCAACGAGACGGGCCGCCACCGCGAACTGTCCTGGCCCGAGCTGCGCCGCCAGGTCGCCGCCCTGGCCCTGCACCTGAAGGCCCAGGGCGTGGGCCGCGGCGACCGCGTGGCCGCCTACCTGCCCAACATCCCCGAGGCCATGGTCGCCCTGCTGGCCACGGCCAGCCTGGGCGCCGTCTGGAGCATCTGCGCGCCCGACATGGGCACCAACGCGGTGCTGGACCGCTTTCGCCAGATCGCGCCCAAGGCGCTGATCGCCGTCGATGGCGTGCACTACGCCGGGCGCGATATCGACCGCATGGCCGTGCTGGCGGAGCTGCGCGCAGGCCTGCCCAGCGTGGAGCATGTGGTCCTTGTGCCCAACCTGGACCTGCAGGCCAGGCTGGCCGATGCCGCCGACTACGGCCAGGTCACGGCCCGCGACGACGCGGCCACGGCGGCCTTCGAGCCCGAATGGCTGCCCTTCGACCACCCGCTGTGGATCGTCTACTCCAGCGGCACCACCGGCCTGCCCAAGCCCATCGTCCACGGCCATGGCGGCATGGTGCTGGTGGCCCTGCAGCTCAAGGCCCTGCACAACGACGTGGGCTGCAGCTACCACCCCAACAGCTGGGGCGAGCGCTACCACTGGTACAGCTCCACGGGCTGGGTGATGTGGAATGCCCAGGTCTCGGGCCTGCTGGGCGGCACCACCTGCGTGATCTTCGACGGCAGCCCCGGCGGCAGCAAGGACAGGCCCGACTGGGGCGTGCTGTGGCGCTTCGCGGCCGAGACCGGCGTGACCAGCTTCGGCTCGGGCGCGGCCTTCTACGCCAACTGCATGAAGGCCGGCGTGGACCTGACGCAGTGCGGCGACCTGTCGCGCATCCGCAGCCTGGGCACCACGGGCTCGCCCCTGTCGCCCGAGGTGCAAAGCTGGGGCACGGCGCAGTTCGCAGGCATGGGGCGGCCTGACATCTGGTGGAACAACATCTCGGGCGGAACCGACTTTGCGGGCGCCTTCATCGGCGGCCACCGCGAGCTGCCCCAGCAGCCGGGCATCATGCAGTGCCGCCAGCTGGGCGCGGCCGTGGAGGCCTGGAACGAGCAGGGCCAGCCCGTCATCGACGAGGTGGGCGAGCTGGTCTGCACCCAGCCCATCCCCTCCATGCCTCTGTACCTGTGGGGCGATGCGGACGGCAAGCGCTACCTGTCCAGCTACTTCGACATGTACCCGGCCGGCCATGGCCGCGCGCCCGGCGGCGGCGACGGCCCCGCCGCCATGGGCCCGGTCTGGCGCCACGGCGACTGGATACGCATCCTCCCGGAGGGCGGCTGCATCATCTACGGCCGCAGCGACGCCACCATCAACCGCCACGGCCTGCGCATGGGCACCAGCGAGATCTACAGCGCCGTCGAGGCCCTGCCCGAAGTGCTGGACTCCATGGTCGTGGACCTCGAATACCTGGGCCGCGAAAGCTACATGCCGCTGTTCGTGGTGCTGCGCCCGGGCGTGGATCTGGACGACGCCCTGCGCGCGCGCCTGCAGGGCGCCATCCGCCAGGCCCTGTCGCCGCGCTTCGTGCCCGACGAGATCGTGCAGGTGGCCGAGATCCCGCGCACGCTCAGCGGCAAGAAGCAGGAGCTGCCCATCAAGAAGCTGATGCTGGGCCAGCCGCTGGACAAGGTGGTCAACAAGGAGGCCATGGCCAACCCGGGCTGCCTGGACTGGTATGTGGGCTTTGCGGCGCAGCATGCCAAGGCACAGGCAGCCTGATATTCAAACGGTATCAGTGGCTCGGTTTTTAATATTGGACTGCGACAGACCGGCTGCCTAGAGTGGGGTCCAACCATGGAGCCCTGCAATGAGTGTGCTTGATTCCCTTGCCCTGACCCGCATCCCCGCCGAGGACGAAGCCCTGCGCGCCGAGGTACGCGCCTTCCTCGCCCAGTCCATAAGCGGCCTGCCGCCCCATGTGCGTGCGCGCTCCTGGGGCGGCTACAGCGCCGAACTGAGCCGGCAGCTGGGCGAAAAGGGCTGGATAGGCGTCACCCTGCCGCGCGAGTACGGCGGTGGCGGGCGCAGCGCCTTCACGCGCTACGTGCTGGTGGAGGAATACCTGGCCTGCGGCGCACCCGTGGGATCGCACTGGATTGCCGACCGCCAGAGCGGCCCGCTGATCCTCAAGTACGGCACCGAGGCGCAAAAGCGGTTCTACCTGCCGCGCATCTGCCGGGGCGAGGCCTTCTTTTGCATCGGCATGAGCGAGCCCGGCGCGGGCTCGGACCTGGCCAGCGTGAAGACGCGCGCCGCGCCGAACGGCAAGGGCTTCGTGCTCAACGGCCAGAAGATCTGGACCACCAACGCCCACCACTGCCACTACATGATCGCCCTGGTGCGCACCTCGGGCGAGGCGGGTGACCGGCACAAGGGGCTGTCCCAGGTCATCGTGGACCTGTCGCTGCCGGGCGTGACCGTGCGGCCCATCACCGACCTCTCGGGCGACAGCCATTTCTGCGAAGTCTTCTTCGACAACGTGCAGCTGCCGCCCGACGCCCTGATCGGCCATGAAGGCCAGGGCTGGGAGCAGGTCACGGCCGAGCTGGCCTTCGAACGCAGCGGGCCCGAGCGGCTGTTCTCCAGCATCGTGCTGTTCGACGAATGGCTGGCCTGGCTGCGTGCAACGGGCGAGCGCAGCGAAGGCGCGCTGCGCCTGGCCGGCCGCGTGTTCACCGAGCTGGCCCCGCTGCGCGCCATGTCGGTGGCCGTGCAGGACAAGCTGGTGCGCGGCGAAAGCCCCATCGTCGAGGCGGCCCTGGTCAAGGAGCTGGGCACGACGCTGGAGCAGTCCATTCCCGCCGCCATCGCCGATGACCTGTTCGCACGCGAGGCGTCCGAGGTTCCGCTGGAGCTGCTACGCACCCTCAACTACGTGACGGAGGTTGCGCCTTCGTATTCATTGCGCGGCGGCACGCGCGACATCCTGCGCGGAATGATCGCGCGTGGCCTCGGCCTGCGTTGAATAAGGTTCCCCTTAAGTTGGGGCGCGCCAGTTTCAAACGGAACGCCCAAGGCCTGGCGTCATGTGTCATGAATGGAGAGAGACATGGAAGACGATTTGTTTGCCGATGCCGCACGCCAGCTGCTGCAGGGCGAGTGCACGCCCGCGCGGGTGCGCGCCATCGAGGCCGGGGGCTCGCCCCGGGCGCTGTGGCAATCGCTGGAGCAGGCCGGCTTTGCCGATGCCCTGGTGCCCGAGCACGCGGGCGGCGCGGGGCTGGCGCTGGCGCAGCTGTTCGATGTGTGGTCGCAGGCCGGCGCCCATGCGCTGCCCGTGCCGCTGGGCGAGACCATGCTGGCGCGCGCGTTGCTGGCTGGCGCGGGGGCGGAGCGTCCACCAGGCGCCATCGCGTTGGCGCAAGGCCTGCTCCAGGCGGATGGCGGCCTGCACTGCGCACCCGTGCGCCTGGGCGCGGTGGCGGACAGCGTGCTGGTGCAGCATGCGCAGGGCTGGAGCCTGCTGCCCGTGGCGCAGGCGCAGTCCGAGCCGGCGGCCTTCTGCCTGGACGTGAACCTGCGCTGGAGCGCCGATCAGGTCCGCGCAGCACCTGCTCCCGATATCGCCCTGCCGGATGGGCTGGACCTGCGCACGCTGCAGGCCGGCCTGGTGGCGGTGCAGCTGGGGGGCGCGCTCATGGAGGTGTTCCAGCGCACGCTGCAGTATGCGAATGACCGCCAGCAGTTCGGCCGCCCCATCGGCAAGTTCCAGGCCATTCAGCACCAGCTGGCGGTGATGAGCGAGCATGTCTTCGCCGCGCGCATGGCGGCCCGGCTGGGCTGCGCGGGGCAGGGCATCTTCCCCGATCGGCTGCGCGTGGCCGTGGCCAAGGCGCGCTGCAGCCAGGCCGCGCTGGACGTGGCCGAGGCGGCCCACGCCATCCACGGCGCCATGGGCTTCACCGAGGAATACGACCTGCAACTGCTCACGCGCCGCCTGCATGCCTGGCGCCAGACGGCGGGCTCCGAGTCGTACTGGCACGGTGTTGCTGGCGCCGCGCTGGTCCATGGCCACGCGGGCAGCACGCTGGACCTGATCCGTTCGACCACCGACATCACCGAATAAACCCTTGCTCAAGGAGTCTTCTCCATGTCCTTTCTAAACATCGCCCGCGACGGCGCCATCTGGACCCTCACCATGAACCAGCCCGAGACGCGCAATGCGCTCACGGGCAACACGGCCGTGGAGGAATTCGTGCAGGTCTGCGACGAGATCCGGCGCGACGCCTCGGTCAAGGCCGTCATCCTCACGGGCGCCGGCCCCATCTTCAGCTCGGGCGGCAACGTCAAGGACATGCAGCGCTTCTTCGACGACGCGCTCACGCCCGACGCCATCCGCGAGGAGTACCGCCAGGGCATACAGCGCATTCCGCGTGCCCTGACCCAGCTGGACGTGCCCGTGATCTGCGCCATCAACGGCCCGGCCATCGGCGCGGGGCTGGACCTGACCTGCATGTGCGACATCCGCATCGCCAGCGAGACGGCCACCTTTGCCGAGAGCTTCGTGCGCGTGGGCATCGTCCCCGGGGACGGCGGCGCCTGGCTGCTGCCGCGCGCCGTGGGCCGCGCCAAGGCGGCCGAGATGGCGTTCACGGGCGAGGCCATCGACGCGCAGCAGGCCCTGGCCTGCGGCCTGGTCAGCCGCGTCGTGCCGGCGGACCAGCTGCTGCCCACGGCACGCGCACTGGCCGACAAGATCGCCGCCAACCCCGGCGCCGTGATGCGCATGACCAAGCGCCTGCTGCGCGAGGGCGAGCACAGCACGCTGGAATCGCTGCTGGAGCTGTCCGCCGGCTACCAGGCCCTGGCCCACAAGACCGCCGACCACCGCGAGGCCGTGATGGCCTTCGTGGAGAAGCGTAAGCCCCGGTTTCAGTGACCGGGCCCGCCCGGCCCCCGCCACGGGGGCATGGGCCGTGTGTGACACAACACAAATGGACACTCCCCGGTGCCGGCCTCCCGGCGGGAGTGGGCGCCCATGTACTGCACACACAGTACACTTTGCGCGTCGAGAGGCAACTCTCCCATCCACCGCACTCCCAGTCCCATGGCCGTTGAAACGACGAGTACTGCCCGCCCCAGCTTCGACCTCAAGAGCGCGCAGCTGCCCGTGGTGGCCGTGACCCTGCGGGATACCGACGTACGTGCGCTCGTGGCCGACCTGGCCCAGCGCCTGGCCGACGACCCGGATTTCTTCGACAACGACCCCGTGCTGATCGACCTGGCCCATGTGCGCGAGGCCGAGGAGGCCATCGACTTCGCCGTGCTCGTGGAGGCGCTGCGCTTTCACCGCACCGTGCCCGTGGCCGTGCGCGGCGGCAGCCCCGCCCAGATGGAGGCGGCGCGCGCCGCAGGCCTGGCGCCCGCGCCCGAGGCCGCACCCGTGCGGCCCACGGTGCCCGAGATCGAGATCCAGGAAGTCGTGCGCGAGATCGAGGTGGTGCGCGAGGTGCCTGCTCCCCAGGCCGACGCCCTCATCGTGGACAAGCCGCTGCGCTCGGGCCAGCGCGTCTATGCGCGCGGCACCGACATCGTGGTGCTGGCCATGGTCAGCTATGGCGCCGAAGTCATCGCCGACGGCAACGTCCATGTCTACGCGCCGCTGCGCGGCAGGGCCATCGCCGGGGCACGCGGCAACACCGAGGCGCGCATCTTCAGCACCTGCATGGAAGCACAGCTGCTGTCGATTGCCGGCATCTATCGCACAATCGAGACCGATCTCCCGGCGGACGTAGCTGCCAGGCCCGCCAAGGTGCGTCTCGACGGCGAGAAAATCCTCATCGAGCCGGTATGACACCGGACCCTTCTTCTTTGCTCTCCAGTCTTTAAGGAACCGTGCAAACATGGCCAAAATAGTCGTCGTGACCTCCGGCAAGGGTGGCGTGGGCAAGACCACCACCAGCGCCAGCTTCGCATCGGGCCTCGCATTGCGCGGGCACAAGACCGCCGTCATCGATTTCGACGTGGGCCTGCGCAACCTGGACCTGATCATGGGCTGCGAGCGCCGCGTGGTCTACGACCTGATCAACGTCATCCAGGGCGAGGCCAACCTCAACCAGGCCCTGATCAAGGACAAGCAGTGCGACAACCTCTTCGTGCTGGCCGCCTCCCAGACGCGTGACAAGGATGCGCTCACGCAGGACGGCGTCAAGAAGATCCTGGACGACCTGGCAGGCATGGACTTCGAGTACATCGTCTGCGACTCGCCGGCCGGCATCGAAAGCGGTGCGCTGATCGCCATGCACTTCGCCGACGAGGCCCTGGTCGTGACTAACCCCGAAGTCTCCTCCGTGCGCGACTCTGACCGCATCCTGGGCATGCTCAGCTCCAAGACCGCGCGCGCCATTGCGGGCGAGAGCGTCAAGGAACACCTGCTGATCACGCGCTACAACCCCAACCGCGTGCAGGACGGCCAGATGCTGTCGCTGGAGGACATCCAGGACATCCTGCGCATCGAGCTGATCGGCGTCGTGCCCGAGTCCGAAACCGTGCTGCAGGCCTCCAACCAGGGCATTCCCGCCGTGCACATGCAGGGCTCGGACGTGGCCGAGGCCTACCAGGACGTGGTCGCGCGCTTCCTGGGCGAGGAAAAGCCCATGCGCTTCACCGAAGCGCAAAAGCCCGGCTTCTTCAAACGCATGTTCGGGGGGAGGTAAGCGGCCATGTCCATGCTCTCTTTCCTGCTCGGAGAAAAGAAGAAAACGGCCTCGGTGGCCAAGGAGCGCCTGCAGATCATCCTCGCGCGCGAACGCGTGGGCGGCAACGGCGGTGGCCCCGACTACCTGCCTGCGCTGCAAAAGGAGCTGATGGCGGTGATCTCCAAGTACGTGGACATCGACGTCAACGACATCAAGGTGCACCTGGAGCGCCAGGAAAACCTGGAAGTGCTCGAAGTCAAGATCGAACTGCCCGACGCCTCGCGCTGAGCGCCGCTCGGCGCCGTGCTCAGCCCAGGCGCAGCGTGCAGCGCAACCCGCCCAGCGGGCTTGGCCCCATCTCCAGCGATCCACCATAGGTCTCGGCGATGTCGCGCACGATGGCCAGGCCCAGGCCGTGGCCCTGGGCCTGTTCGTCGAAGCGGACACCGCGCTCCATGGCCTGCGCGAGATGCTCCGGTGCCAGGCCTGGGCCGTCGTCATCGATCTGCAGCAGCGTCGTCGTGCCATCCTGGCACACGGCCAGCGTGACGCGGCTGCGCGCCCACTTGCCGGCGTTGTCCAGCAGGTTGCCCGCCATCTCCTCCAGGTCCGAGGCCGCGCCGCGCCAGCGCAGCCCATGGCAGGGCAGCGGCGTGGAGGTCTGGATGGACCAGGACAGGCGCCGCTGGGCGTGGATCTGGCGCATGGCATCCAGCAGCCGGGCCAGCACCTCATCCAGCGCCACGCTGCCGGCGCTGCCGGCGCCGCTGGCGAAGCGCGCCAGATGGCGGTCGATGGTGTGGGACATGGCCTGTACCTGGTCACGCAGCCACGGGCCATCGACCTGATGGCCGCGTGCCTGGATGCCGAGCACGGCCAGCGGCTTCTTGAGCGCATGGCTCAGGTCGGCCGCCTGGTGGCGCGCGCGCTCCACGACCTGGGCATTGCGCTGCAGCACCTGGTCCACGGCCTCGGCAATCGGGTCCAGGTCGGGGCCGAAGTGCCGCCCCAGCTGCGTGCGTGTACCGTCTTCCATGTCCTGCAGCGCCTGCTGCAGGCTGCGCAGCGGCTGCAATCCCAGGCGCACCAGCGCCACCGTGCACAGCAGCAGCGCGGCGACCAGGCCCAGCTCGGTGACCAGCAGGATGCGGTCGATGCGGCGCCATTCCTGGCGCGTACCGTCCAGCGGGCCGAAGACGTGCAGCTGCACACGCCGGCCCGCGACATCGAAGCTGCGGCGCAGTCCCAGTAGTTCGCGCCCCTGCGGCCCGCGCAGCGACAGCAGCGTCTCGCTGCCCTTGTGCCCGGGCCAGGGACGGGCGTCGTCCAGCTCCAGGCTGTCGTCCCAGACCGAGCGCGACTGCTGCATCCGCCCGTCCTGCTCCAGTGTCCAGTACCAGCCCGAGAAAATGCGGCCGAACTCGCCGCGATTGAGCCGCGTGCCCTGCCCGGTCAGGGGTCCCGGGGACTGCAGCTCGGCCTGCAGCCGCTCGGCGCGGTCCTGCAGGCCGGCCTTGAAGCTGCGCAGCACCGCATCGTGCAACTGCTCACGCAGCAGCCAGCTGGCGGCCGTGCCGCAGGCCAGCGTGGCCACCAGGCTCAGTGCCAGCAGGCGCTCCGACAGGCCCCAGTGTCTAGGACGCATGGTCGCCGCTGGCCTGCTGCAGGCGAAAGCCCCGTCCGCGCTCGGTATGGATCAGGCCATGCGGGGACAGTTTGCGGCGGATGCGGCCGACCAGCACGTCCACGGTGTTGGAGTCCGGGTCCAGGTCGCGTGCGTAGACATGCTCGCTGATGTCGGCGCGGCTGACGAGCTGTCCATGCCGGTTGGTCAGAAAGCTCAGGATGCGTTGCTCCTGCGCGGTCAGCGCAAGCGGCCGACCTTCGAGCGTGAAGCGGTCTGCCATGGTGTCGTAGGCCAGCGGGCCTATCTGCACCAGGGGCCGGCTGCTGCCTGCTGCGCGCCGGTGCAGCACACGCAGCCGCGTGACGACCTCCTCGTGCAGAAAGGGCTTGGTCAGGTAGTCGTCTGCGCCGGCCTGGAAGGCCGTGAGCTTGTCGCTCCAGCGGTTGCGGGCCGTGAGCACCAGCACGGGAAAGGAGCGGCCCTGCTCGCGCCAATGGCGCAGCACCGAGACGCCGTCCTGTCCTGGCAGCCCCAGGTCCAGCAAGGCGGCGTCATAGTGTTCGACGCTGCCCAGTTCCTGGGCGAGGCGGCCGTCCGCGCAGCACTCGGCCAGCATGCCGGCCTCCTGCAGGATGGCCTGCAGGCCTGCAGCAAGATCGGCGTCGTCTTCGACGATGAGCACCCGCATCAGCGCAGTCCGTCCTCTTCGATGGGCTGGCCGCTGTACGCATCCACATGCACTTCGATGCTGCGGCCGGCGCTCAGCTGCAACTCGACCTCGTAGTAGGCGCGCTGCCGGACGTCGATCTTGAGCTCGGCCTCTGTGGCGCGGGCCTGGTACTTGCGCTCCAGTTCCTCAAGAATGCGCGGCAGCGGTTGCAGCGTGGCGGCCTGCTCCCGGCTCAGGACAGGCTCCGCCAGGATGCGGCCCGTCTGGGCGTCGGCGCGCAGCAGCTGCTCACGGCCTTCGCGCGTGAGCAGCTGGATCTCGTAGTAGGGCCTGGGGCTGCGCGTTTCCTCCAGCTCGATCTGCAGCACGGTGCCGGGATGCAAGCGGGTGACGGCTGCCGCCACGGCGGACATGGGTATCAGCACGGCGGTGGTCGCGCCCGGCCGGGGGATGTCCTGTCCCGTGACTGCATCGATATAGATCTCCGTGCGCTGGCCATTGGCGAGCTTGATTTCGTACCAGCGCCGGCCGTCGGCGCCGCGCTCGAGTTCGATGTCGATGACGCGCCCTTTGTGGCGCTGCTGCACGTCCTGGAGGATTTCCGCCAAGGGCCGCAGGCGCTTGGACTGTACCTCGCGGCGCACGCTTTCATGCTCCGCTGGCGTGGTGGCAGAGGCGGGCGCCAGCGGCAAGGCCAGCAAGGCAGCAAGTGCGAGGCGGAGTTTCACGGCCACGCATCTTATGTGCACGTTCTTAAACAGTGCATGAACGCGCCATTCATGCGCGGTTTAGGCGCCTTTGCCGACACTGCAGGCGGTTGCACCGATGGCCCCGCCGCGGTGCCTTTTCATCTGTTTCTTTCTGGCATCGAACACCATGCATTTTCTTCGCTTTTCCCGCTCCGCCCCGCCATTGCCCCGGGTCCTGGGCGCTGGCGCGCTCTCGCTGTCCGTGCTGCTGGCCGCCTGCGGCGGCGGCGGGGCTGACAAGCCCGCCCCCACGCCGGTCACTCCCAGCGCCAGCTATGCGTCGGGCACCATTGACGGCTTCGGCTCCATCCTGGTCAATGGGGTGCGGTATGACGAGCGCCAGGCCCGGATCACCGATGGCGATGGCGTCCTGCTGGCCAGCGATGCGCTCAAGCTGGGCATGGCGGTCCATGTCACGGCCGACCCCGTGACCACCGGCAGCGATGGTGTGGCGCGCGCCATGGCCCGCCAGATTCTTGTGCGCAGCGATCTGGAAGGTCCGTTGAGCGCGGTCGTGGGCGACCGGCTGACCGTACTGGGCCAGACCGTGATCGTCGATGCGGCCACGGTGTTCGAGGACGGCCGCGCGGCGGCGCTGCAGGTCGGCCGTGTGCTGGAAGTCCATGGCCTGCGCGATGCGCAGGGCCGCATTCTTGCCAGCCGCATCGAGATCGAGGATGACGCCGACGAGCCCTGGCGCCTGCGCGCGCCTGTGGATGCCGTTGACATGTCGCGCCGCACCCTGCGCATCGGCGAGGCCGTCGTCAACTGGAGCGGCGTGCAGGTTGCCGCCGCGCTGGCTGCCGGCGACGTGGTCAGCCTGCGCCTGGCGCGCCAGCCCGATGCCGCCGGCCTGTGGGTGGCCACCGCACTGTCGGTGCAGCGTCCCACGCTGCCCGAACAGGCAGGCGTGGAGGCCGACGTCACCGGCCATATCACCCGCATGGACTCGCCGACCCGCTTCGTCGTGGACGGCCTGAGCGTGGACGCGGGCAGCGCCACACGCCTGCCCGCAGGCCTTGCCGTGGGCGACCTGGTCGAGGTCGAGGGTATGTTCCAGGACGGGGTGCTTCGCGCCTCCGAGGTCGAGCGCAAGCTGCGGCTGGACAGTGACGATGGCTTCGAGATCGAGGGCCGCATCACCGCTGTCGACAGCCTGGCCGGCATCTTCGAGCTGCGCGGCGTGCGCGTGGACTATCGCAATGCGCGCTTCGAGGATGGCAGCGCTGCCCAAATTGCCGTGGGGCGCGTGGTCGAGGTCAAGGGCCGGCTCTCGGACGATGGCGCGATGGTGGTGGCCACCGAGGTCGAGTTCGACTAAGGGTTCGCGTTCGCCGCAGGCCGCATGGCCTCGCTCTGCGCACGCGCGGCGGCGGGGCGCACCCACAGCAGGTAGGCGGCGCCCAGCAGCACGATCCACAGGCCGCCCACGACCAGGGCTGCACGGGTGTGGGGGAAGTAGCCGAGCACGCCCAGCACCAGCAGCATGAAGGCGATGGCGGCCAGGGGCGCGGCGGGCCACAGCGGGACCGGGAACTTCAGCGCGGCCACCTGCTGCGGGCTCATGCGGCGGCGCGCCGCGAACTGCGACAGCAGGATCATCAGCCAGACCCAGACCGTGGCGAAGGTGGCGATGGAGGCGATCAGCAGGAACACGTCCTCGGGAATCAGGTAGTTCAGCACCACGCCGGCCAGCAGCGCCACGGCCATCACCACCACCGTCATCCAGGGCACGCCATGGCGCGAGACGCGGCCGAAGCCGGCGGGGGCCTGGCCCTGGTGTGCCATGCCGTACAGCATGCGGCCGGCGCCGAAGATGTCGCTGTTGATGGCCGACACGGCCGCCGATATCACCACGACGTTGAGGATGGTGGCGGCCGAGGAAATGCCCAGGCCGCTGAAGATCTGCACGAAGGGGCTGCCCTGGCTGCCGATCTGCGGCCAGGGGAAGATGCTCATCAGCACGAACAGCGTGAGCACGTAGAACAGCAGGATGCGCAGCGGCACGGCGTTGATGGCGCGCGGGATCACGCGCGCCGGGTCCTTGGCCTCGCCGGCCGAGATGCCGATGATCTCGATGCCGCCGAAGGCGAACACCACCACCGCCAGCGAGGCGATCAGGCCCGGGAGGCCATTGGGCATGAAGCCGCCGTGCGCCCACAGGTTCTGCATGCCGGGGGGCGCCTGGCCGGCCGCCATGCCGAAGCCGAACACCATGATGCCCAGGCCGCCGCCGATCATGGCGATGATGGCCGCCACCTTGAGCAGGGACAGCCAGAACTCCATCTCGCCGAACACCTTGACCGAGCACAGGTTGAGCGCGCCGATGAAGCAGACGATGGACAGCACCCAGATCCAGCGCGGCACCTCGGGAAACCAGAACCCCATGTAGATGCCGAAGGCCGTCACGTCGGCCAGGCAGACGATGACCATCTCGAAGGTATAGGTCCAGCCCGTGACGAAGCCGGCGAACGGCCCCAGGTAGTCGCTGGCGTACTGGCCGAAGGAGCCGGGCACGGGGTTGTGCACGGCCATCTCGCCCAGCGCGCGCATCACCATGTAGACCGCCGCGCCCGCCAGCAGGTAGGCGATCAGCACCGAGGGCCCCGCCTGCTGTATGGCCTTGGCCGAGCCGTAGAACAGCCCCGTGCCTATGGCCGAGCCCAGTGCCATGAAGCGGATATGGCGGGCCGACAGCCCTCGGTGCAGGCTGCCTGCAGATGGTGAACTCATGTGCTGTCTCCCCCCGTCATTGGTGAAATGGCTGCCGCATCCACGGGCTTCATCAGCCTGCGGATGGGTCTGCGATCAGATGTATAAGCCTGTATATACAATATGCGCAGACACCGATTTCCCGGACCGGGGATTACCCGGAGGCGGGAAGGAACGGGAATGGGGGAGTGGCCGAAAGAGGCGAAGAGAGTGCCGCCGCGGGCCCGGGCTCAGCCCAGGCCGCCCGTGTGCATGCGGCCTGCGTGGTACAGCAGCGGCGTGTGGCCGGCCTGGTGGCTGCACTGCTCGACCTCGCCGATGAAGATCACATGGTCGCCCTCTTCATGGCGATGGCGGTTGCGGCACTCGAAGACGGTGGTGGCTTCGGTCAGCAGCGGCACGCCCTGGGCCGAGCTGCGCCAGGCGGTGTTGGCGAAGCGGTCCACGCCCTTGCGCGCGAACAGCTCGGCCAGGGGCTTTTGCGAGGCCGACAGCACGTGGATGGCGTAGTGCGAGCAATGCTGGAACACGGGCAGCGAGGCCGCCGACAGCGCCATGCTCCACAGCACCAGCGGCGGTGTGAGCGAGACCGAGTTGAACGAGCTCACGGTGACGCCCACCGGATGGCCCTGCGGGCTGCGCGCGGTGACGATGGTCACGCCCGTGGCGAACTGGCCCAGCGCGTCGCGGAACTCGCGCGACGAGAACGGGGCCTGAGGGGCCAGGTTGGCCATGGCGGCAGGAGGCAGGGCGGAATTCACGGGTGCAAGAACCAGGCGGCAGCAAGGCGGCAGCAGGGCTGCCGCGTTTGGGACGGGCGCCCGTAGCCGGGCAGCAACCGTGCATTATGGGTGCGGATGCCGGCAGATGCGGCCGATGGGGATTTGGCCAGGGAGGTCTTTGCCTTGCGTGCGCCGTGCCGGCTCACAGCGCCATGCGCATCTGGGCGGGCGCGGCGTTCTCCTGCAGCCAGCCTGCCATGCGGGCGCGCGCGCAGCGCTGCAGCCGCATCAGCAGGGCATGCTCGGGCCAGGCCAGCGCATAGCGCCGGCACAGGTCCTGCTGCATGCGCGCCAGCAGGGCGGCGGCCATTTCGGCATCGGCCAGCGCCCGGTGGGCACGCTCGGCCACGGGCAGGCCCAGGTGGGCGGTGAGCCGGCTCAGGCTGTGGCTGGGCGCCTCCGGGTAGATGCGGCGCGACAGCAGCACGGTGCAGGCAAAGGGCTGGGGCGCGGCCTCGCCGGCCAGGGCCAGTTCGGACTGCCAGAACTTGCTGTCGAAGGCCGCGTTGTGCGCCACCATGGGCGCGCTGCCCACGAAGCGGGCGGCATCGCGCATCACGTCCTCGGCGGGCGGCGCGGCTGCGACCATGGCATTGGTGATGCCGGTCAGCCGCGTGATGAAGGGCGGTATCCAGGCGCCCGTGCGCATCAGGCTCTGGAAGCGGTCCACGACCTGGCCGCCCTCGATCAGCACGATGGCGACCTCGGTGGCACGCGCGCCCTGGGCGGGCGCCATGCCCGTGGTTTCAAAGTCGATGACGGCAATCGGCTGCGGCATGGGGCGATTGTGCCCGGCAGTGCCCGACCGGCGTGCCGGGGCGGCTATTCCTCGGCCTGGCTGCCGTCGGCCGCGCCCAGGCGCTGCACGACCTGGTCGAGCAGGGCGTAGAGCTGCTCGATCTCTTCATGGCCCACCAGGCGCTCGATCTCGGCATAGGTCTCGGAGGAATGTGGCGCGATCTCGGCCACGATGGCGTGGCCGGCCGCCGTGAGCTCGAACTCGGCGCCGCGCATGTCGCTGGCGTGGCGCGACCGCTCCACCAGCTGCCGGCCTTCCAGCGTCTTGAGCAGGCGCGAGAGGCTGGGCATGCTGATGTAGGTGGCCTGCGACAGCTCCATGGGCCGCAGCCTGTGCGTGACCGCCGCCATGGCGCGCAGCACGCGCCACTGCTGTTCGGTCAGGCCATGGGCGCGCAGCATGGGCCGAAAGCGCACCATGACCGATTCGCGGGCGCGCAGCAGCGCCATGGGCAGGGAGCGCGAGAAGGCGCGCAGCGGCTCGGGGGCAAAAGAGGTCGTGGTCTGGGGCATGTTCGGCAGCATCTGTCGGCTGGATTCTATGCAGCCGCCGCTCCCTCCCCGGAGCGGCGTTGCGCGCGCCTTGTCAGGCCGGGGCCTCAATAGGTCTGGCTTTTCGGCGCGGGGGCCGCTGCCTGCTTGAAGCGCGCAGCCAGCGCGCTGGTGGCCTGCACCAGCACGCTGGTGTCCAGGCCCACGGCCGTGAAGGTGCAGCCCAGCTCCAGGTACTTGCGCGCCAGGGCCTCGTTGGGCGTGAGGATGCCGGGCGCCTTGCCGGCGCGGCGTATGCGCGCGATGGCGTCGGCAATCGCCTCCTGCACCTCGGGATGGCCGGGGTTGCCGATGTGGCCCATGGAGGCCGACAGGTCGGCCGGGCCGATGAAGACGCCGTCCACGCCCTCGGTGGCGGCAATGGCGTCCAGGTGGGCCAGCGCCTGGCGCGTCTCCACCTGCACCAGCACGCAGACCTGGGCGTTGGCTTCATGGGCGTAGTTGGCGCGCCGGCCCCAGGCCGAGGCGCGTGCGCCGCCCATGCCGCGGATGCCGCCCTGGCCGTCGGCCTGCGGATAGCGCGCGGCGCGCACGATGCGTGCGGCCTGCTCGGCCGTGTCCACCATGGGCACGAGCAGGGTCTGCACGCCGATGTCCAGGTACTGCTTGATCAGCATCTCGCCGACCTCGCCGTGTCCCATGGGCACGCGGGCAATGGCATGGCTGTCGGGATAGGCCGCGATGGCCTGCAGCTGCGCCAGCAGGGTGCGCGTGTCGTTGGGCGAATGCTCGCCGTCGATCAGGAGCCAGTCGAAGCCGGCGCCCGCGCAGATTTCCGCCGAATAGGCGTCGGCCAGGCCCAGCCACAGGCCGATCTGGGGTTGGTCGGCCGCAATGGCGGCCTTGAAGCGGTTCACAGGTGTCTGCATGGTGTGATTGTCCGGGCCTCAGTGGCCCATGCACAGGTACTTGGTGCTCAGGTATTCCTCTATGCCGGCGGCGCCGCCCTCGCGGCCCATGCCCGACTGCTTGACGCCGCCAAACGGCGCCACGGCCGTGCTGATGATGCCGCTGTTGATGCCCACCATGCCGTACTCCAGCGCCTCGCCCACGCGCCACACGCGGCCCACGTCGCGGGCGTAGAAGTAGGCGGCCAGGCCGTACTCGGTGTCGTTGGCCATGCGGATGGCTTCTTCCTCGGTCTTGAAGCGGAACACGGGCGCCACGGGGCCGAAGACCTCTTCCCTGGCGATGCGCATGCGGTCCGTGGCGTTGGCCAGGATGGTGGGCTCGTAGAAGGTGCCGCCCAGCGCGTGGCGCTTGCCGCCCAGCACGACCTCGGCGCCGTTCTTCACGGCATCGGCCACCAGCTCCTCGACCTTGTCCACGGCGGCCTGGTCGATCAGCGGGCCCTGGCCCACGCCGGCCTCCAGCCCGTTGCCCACCTTGAGGGCCTGCACGGCGACCTTGAGCCTGGCCATGAAGGCATCGTACACGCCGTCCTGCACCAGCAGGCGGTTGGCGCACACGCAGGTCTGGCCGGTGTTGCGGTACTTGGAGGCCATGGCGCCCTCGACGGCGGCATCGAGGTCCGCGTCATCGAAGACGATGAAGGGCGCGTTGCCGCCCAGCTCCAGCGACATCTTCTTGAGCGTGGGCGCGCATTGCTCGGCCAGCACGCGGCCCACTTCGGTGGAGCCCGTGAAGGTCAGCTTGCGCACGGCCATGCTGGCCGTGAGCACGCCGCCGATGGCGCGCGAGGAGCCCGTGATCACGCTGAACACGCCCTCGGGAATGCCGGCGCGCTGGGCCAGCTCGGCCATGGCCAGGGCCGACAGCGGTGTCTGCTGCGCGGGCTTGACGATGATGGTGCAGCCCGCCGCCAGGGCGGGCGCGACCTTGCGCGTGATCATGGCGGCCGGGAAGTTCCAGGGCGTGATCGCGGCGCAGACCCCCACGGGCTCCTTGGTCACGATGATGCGCTTGTCGGCCCAGGGCGCGGGCACGGTGGAGCCGTAGATGCGGCGCGCTTCCTCGGCAAACCACTGCACGTAGGAGGCCGCATAGGCGATCTCGCCGCGCGACTCGGCCAGGGGCTTGCCCTGCTCGCTGGTCATGATCAGGGCCAGGTCCTCCTGGTTCTCCATCATCAGCTCGAACCAGCGCTGCAGCAGGCGTGCGCGGGCCTCGGCGGTCTGCTGCTTCCAGAGGGCGAAGGCGCGCTCGGCGGCGGCGATGGCGCGCTGCGTCTCGGCCTCTCCCATGCGGGGCACATGGCCCACGGACTCGCCCGTGGCGGGGTTGTGGACGTCGATGCGGCTGCCATCGTCGGCGGCCAGCCATTGGCCGTCGATCAGGCAGAGGTTCTTGAGCAGGCTGGGGTCACGCAGGGCAAGGGGCATGGGAAATCTCCTGGAAGTACGGTGCAGGCGCCTGGACGAAGGCGCTCAGACAAAACGGAACTGCAGCCGGCCCAGCGGGCCGTAGTCGGCATCGAACAGGTCGCCGGCCCTGGCCGCCACGGGGCGCGTGAACGAGCCGGCCAGCACGGTCTGGCCGGCCTCCAGGGCCTCGCCCCAGGGCGAGAGCTTGTTGGCCAGCCAGGCCACGCCGATGGCGGGATGGCCCTGCACGCCGGCAGCCAGGCCGGTCTCCTCGACCACGCCGTTGCAGCGCAGTATGGCGCCGCACCAGGGCAGGTCTATCACCTGGGGGTCAGCGCGGCCGGCGCCGGTGACGATGCCCGCATTGGCTGCGTTGTCGCTGATGGTGTCGTAGACCTTGCGCATGGCCTTGGTGTGGCGGTCGAACTGCTCGATGCGCGCGTCGATGATCTCGATGGCCGGCGTCACGTGGTCGGTGGCGTCCAGCACGTCCTGCAGCGTGATCTCCTTGCCGCCGGGCAGGCCCGGGCCGCGCAGCGGCGCCTTGAGCACGAAGGCCAGCTCCACTTCCACGCGCGGCGCGATGAAATTCGCGGCCGGGATGTCCAGCACCTGGCCCGGCGTGCAGCGGTAGAGCATGCTGTCGAGCAGGGTGCCGTAGTCGGGCTCGTCGATCTGGCTCGATATCTGCATGGCGCGCGAGGTCAGGCCGATCTTGTGGCCGATCACCTTGCGCCCCGCCGCGATCTGCAGGCGCACCCATTCGCGCGAGACGCGGTAGCCATCCTCCACGGTCATGCCGGGAAAGCGCTTGGAGAAATGCTCGACCTGCACGCGCGTCTTCTCGCTGCGGTCGAGCTCCTGGGCCAGTTGGGTCAACAGTTCTTGGGAAAACATTTCAAGGCCTGGAAAAGAGAGGGTGGAGGGTGCTGTGCTTGCCGTCGTAGACCTGGCCCGGGCTTTCATCGACCTGCACGGTCAGGCCCAGGTGGCGCTGCGCGAACAGCGGCTGCAGATGGCGGCGCGCGCAGGCCAGCAGGGCGTCGCCGGCCTGCTGCTGCACGGCGGCCGAGCGGCCCCGGCCCATGCGCAGGTTGATGTAGATGAAGCCGTAGTCGCCATCTCCGCCCGCTGCGCGGCCCGCAGCCCCGCCATCGGCCACGGCGCTGTGCGGCGCGGGGTAGGCCAGCACGCGCGTGCCGCCCGTGGGAAAGACCTGGGCGCCGTCTTCGGCGCGCACGGTGAGCATGGTGTCGGCCAGGGCGCGGCACAGCTGCGTCATGTCGGTGTGCGCGTCCAGGCTGGCCGTGTAGAGGATGACCACGTGCGGCATTCAGGCCACCTCCATGGTGGCGGCCGTGCAGCTCACGGCGAAGATGGGAATGGGCTGGCAGTACAGCACCTGGCCCGCGCCGCGCGCGGCGGCGGCCACGGCGATGAAGCTGCGGATCTCGAAGCCGCCCTGGCCGCCGTCGCGGTAGGTCTCGGCGTCGGTGTACGACAGCAGCGCGTCCCGGTCGTTGCGGCACCAGCGGTCCATGAACTGCTGGTCCCACTCCCAGTTGACCTTGCCCGAGTCGGGCGTGGCCGGCCAGTGCGAGATGCCGCCCGTGCCCACGATGGCGATGCGCTCGGGCGCCTTGTCGCAGGCGCGGCGCAGGGCCTCGCCAAAGGCCCAGGCGCGGTGCAGCGGCGTCAGCGGCGGGCCCTGGCAGTTGATGTTGACGGGGATGATGTCCTTGTCATAGGCCGGCGTCAGAAAGTGCAGCGGGACCATGATGCCGTGGTCGAACTTCCACTCCTCGGCAAAGGCCACGTCCACGGTCTGCATGACCTCGGCGATCAGGCGCCGCGACAGCTCGGCATTGCCGGGAATGCGGTGGCGCTCTATGCCCAGCCAGGCCGGGTCCTCGATGGGCCCTTCGTAGTGGTCCGCCATGCCGATGGCATAGGCCGGCATGTTGTTCATGAAGAAGTTGGCGAAGTGCTCGGCCGCGATGACGATCACCGCATCGGGCCGCGCCGCCTCCAGCCGTGCGCCCATGTCGCGGAAGGCGGCATGGAAGGCATCCCTGGTGGCCGGATCGGCCAGGTGTGCGCGGCCCGTGATGCCGGGCGCATGGCTGCAAACGCCTGCAAATACCAGACTCATCTCAAACTCCTGCGATCTTTTCGTTGGTGGCTGTCGTCATCGCGTAGACGCCCGCGCGCACCGGTCCGTGCTTTTGCACGCCGTCGCGCATGGCCTGCAGGTAGTCGGCCCAGGGCATGCCCAGCAGCGGCGCGAAGTGCATCAGCAGCTGGCCGTTGCAGCCCAGCACGTAGAGCTTGCCGATGTCGCCGTGGAACATGGCTTCGTACTCCTCGGGGTCCAGCGCGTACTCGGACAGCAGCGCGGCGCGGTCCTCGGCAAAGCGCCGCTGCACCTCTGGCTCGCGGTTGAGCTGGAACAGGAATTTCTGCATGGTGTACAGGCTCATGGCGTCTCCCGGTGATCCGGCCTCAACCCAGCGTGATGTTGGCGCGGCGGATGATGGCTTCGTACTTGGCGATTTCGCTGGTGACGAAGGCTGCGAACTGCTGCGCCGTGCCGGCCTGCGAGACGATGCCGCCGCGCGCGAAGGCGTCCACCACGGCGGGCTCGGCCAGGGCCTTGACCACGGCGGCGTTGATGCGCTGCACCAGCGCATCGGGCGTGGCGCCGGGTGCCAGCAGACCCTGCCAGGAGTTGGATTCCAGCGCCACGCCCTGCTCGGCCAGCGTGGGCACCTGGGGAGCGAACTGCGAGCGCTGGCGCGTGGCCATGCCCAGGGCCACCAGCTTGCCGCTTTGCACATGGCCACGGAACTCGGGCCAGTTGCCGAACATCACGTCCACCTGGCCGCCCAGCAGGTCGGCCAGCGCCGGGCCCTGGCCCTTGTAGGGGATGTGGACCATCTCGATGCCCATCTCCTGGCACAGCAGCGCGCCCGACAGATGGGCCGAGGTGCCGTTGCCGAACGAGGCATAGCTGAGCTCGCCGGGCCTGGCCTTGGCGCGGCTGCGCAGATCGGCCAGCGTCTTCAGGCCGCTGCCCG
Source organism: Delftia sp. WSY_10 (assembly GCF_043104705.1). Taxonomy (NCBI): domain Bacteria; kingdom Pseudomonadati; phylum Pseudomonadota; class Betaproteobacteria; order Burkholderiales; family Comamonadaceae; genus Delftia; species Delftia sp. WSY_10. The sequence continues at coordinate 183,164 of NZ_JBICKY010000019.1, forward strand.
GGTGGGTGGCCAGCACATGCTCGGACAGGCCCATCAGCGCCACGGGCTTGAGGTCGCGCGTGGTGTCGTAGGGCAGGTTCTTCACCAGCGTCTTGTTGGCCGTGAAGCTGTTGGCCACGCACACCAGGGTGTAGCCGTCGGCCGGCTGCTTGGACACATAGTCCACGCCGATCACCGTGCCCGCGCCGGGCTTGTTCTCCACGATCACAGGCTGGCCCAGGGACTTGCCCAGCTCGGTGCCCACCAGGCGCGCCACCAGGTCGGTGGTGCCGCCCGGCGTGAAGGGCACGATGATGCGCAGCGGCTTTGCGGGCCAGGTGCCGGCCGGGCTACCTGGCTGGGCCTGGGAAAGGCCCGGGAGCATCAGCGCTGCGGCCGTGGTGGCTGCGGTGGATTGCAGGAAATGGCGGCGTTGCATGTCTTGTCTCCTCGGTTCTCTTTGTCGTTGTCGCTGGTCGCCCGTTCAGACGCCCCAGTGCGGAATATGGTGCGAGCCCAGCGAGACGGCCACGTTCTTGGGCTCGCAGAAGACCTCGTAGCTCCAGCTGCCGCCCTCGCGGCCCGTGCCCGAGGCCTTGGTGCCGCCGAAGGGCTGGCGCAGGTCGCGCACGTTCTGGCTGTTGACGAAGCACATGCCGGCCTCGATGGCGGCGGCCACGCGGTGGGCGCGGCCCACGCTCTCGGTCCAGACGTAGCTGGACAGGCCGTACTGGATATCGTTGGCCAGGCGCACGGCTTCGGCCTCGTCGCTGAAGGGGATGATGCAGGCCACGGGGCCGAAGATCTCGTCCTGGGCGATCTGCATGCGGTTGTCCACGTCGGCAAACACCGTGGGCAGCACGTAGTTGCCCTTGCGCACGCGCTCTGGCAGCACCGGCGCGTCCAGGCCGCCGCACAGCATGCTGGCGCCTTCCTTCTGGCCCAGTTCGATGTAGTGGCGCACCTTGGCCAGGTGGCTGGCGCTGATCATGGGGCCGACGATGGTGGACTCGTCCAGCGGGTCGCCCACGGTGATCTTCCTGGCGCGCTCCACGAAGCGGTCCACGAACTTCGCGTAGATGCCCTTTTGCACCAGGATGCGGCTGCCGGCCGTGCAGCGCTCGCCGTTGTTGGAGAAGATCATGAACACGGCCGCATCCAGCGCGCGCTCGAAGTCGGCGTCGTCAAAGATCACGAAGGGGCTCTTGCCGCCCAGCTCCATGCTGAACTTCTTGAGGCCGGCGGCCTGCACGATGCGGTTGCCGGTCTGGGTCGAGCCCGTGAACGAGACGGCGCGCACATCGCGGTGGCGCACCAGGGGCTCGCCCGCGTCCTTGCCGTAGCCGTGCACCAGGTTGAGCACGCCGGGCGGAATGCCGGCCTCCAGCGCCAGCTCGCCCAGGCGCGCGGCCGTCATGGGCGACAGCTCGCTCATCTTGAGCACGGCCGTGTTGCCGAAGGCCAGGCAGGGCGCCACCTTCCAGGTGGCCGTCATGAAGGGCACGTTCCAGGGCGAGATCAGCGCGCACACGCCCACGGGGTGGAACAGGGTGTAGTTCAGGTGCGTGGGCGTGGGATAGGTGTGGCCGTCCACGCGCGTGCACATCTCGGCAAAGTAGTAGAAGTTGTCGGCCGCGCGCGGCACCAGCTGCTTGCCCGTCTGGGCGATGACCTGGCCGCAGTCGTTGGTCTCGGTCTGCGCGATCTCGGGCACATGGCGGGCGATCAGGTCGCCCAGCTTGCGCACGAGCTTGGCGCGTTCGGTGGCGGGCGTGTTGGCCCATTTCGGAAAGGCGTTCTTCGCGGCGGCGACGGCGGCCTGCACCTCGGCCTCGCCGCCAGCGGCAACCTCGGCCAGCACCTCCTGGGTGGCGGGGTTGACGGTCTCGAAATAGTCCTTGCCGGCGACGGCCTTGCCGTCGATCAGGTGGTCAATGCGCATGGGGATTCCTTGGCGTATGCGGTGGGTTCAGGAGGCGGCCGGCGCGTCGCCGACGATGGTGTTGACCAGGCGGCCCAGGCCTTCGATCTCGGTGACGATCTCGTCGCCCACGCGGGAGTCGGCCACGCCGTCGGGCGTGCCGGTGAGGATGAGGTCGCCGGGGTTCAGCGTCATGAAGCCCGACAGATGGGCGATCAGCGAGGGGATGTCATGCACCATGTCGCGCGTGCTGCCGTCCTGCTTGAGCTCGCCGTTGACCCAGCTGCGCAGGCGCAGGCTCATGGGGTCGGGCACATCGGCTGCATCGACGAACCACGGGCCCACGGGCGTGGCGCCGTCGCGGTTCTTCACGCGCAGGTTGGGCCGGTAGAAGTTCTCCAGGTAGTCGCGTATGGCGTAGTCGTTGGCCGTGCAGTAGCCGGCGACCACGCCGTAGGCGTCCTCGCGGCGCACGTTGCGGCAGGTCTTGCCTATGACCACGCCCAGCTCGCACTCGAAGTGCATGTAGGCCACGTCGGCGGGCCGGTACGTGCGGCCGTGGTGGCCGTTCAGCGTGTTCGGGCCCTTGAGGAAGACCAGCGGCTCCTCGGGCGCCTTGTTGAAGGCGATTTCCTTGGCATGGTCCGCATAGTTCAGGCCCAGCGCGAAGACCGTGCCGAACTGCAGCGGCGGCAGCCACTGCACGGCGGTCTCCGCCACCAGGCGGCCATCGGGCAACTGCACCTGTCCGTGCGGGCCTTCGGTGACCTGCAGGGTCTGTCCTTCGAAGATGACGCGTCCGTGCTTCATGCTGCTGCTCCCTGTTCTGCCACCACCGAATGCGTGAGCCGGCCCAGGCCGGGCACCTCGATGACCACGCGGTCCCCGGGCCGCGCCAGCGGCGCGCCTTCGCCCGGGCCCAGCAGCAGCACGTCGCCGGGCGACAGCGTCATGAATTCGGTCACGTCGGCCAGCAGCCTTGCGGGCGAGCGCACCAGGTCGGCAAAGCCGCGCTGCCAGACCTGTTCACCATTGATGGACACCGTGAGTTCTGCCGCTTGCGCATCGAAGCCTGCGCCGCGCACCGGCGTGCCCAGCGGGCAGAAACCGTCGCGGCAGCGCTGGCGGATGGCGGGGCGGTAGTAGTTCTCGTGCGGCAGCGTGAGGTCGCTGGCGATCAGCCAGCCGGCCACATGGTCCAGGGCCGTTGCTTCGCTGACGCGCGTGGCGCTGCGGCCGATCACCAGGCCGATGCTGGCATCGACGCGGACCTCGCCGGGATCGGCCGGCACGGCCACCGCAGCGCCATCGTGCGCCCAGGTATTGCGCGGCTTGAGATAGAGCACGGGAGCGCGCGGAGCGGCCTTGTAGGGCGCGCTGTCGAACTGCGGCGACAGGCGCTGCACGGTGGCCTGCTGGTTGAGCAGCGTGCCGTAGACCGTGCCCAGCGCAAGGCCGTCATCCAGGAGAAAGGGCTGAATCTGCATGGTGTGGATTTAGTTAACGTGGTAATTATTGTTTTTGCAACAAGCCCCGTCAACACGGTGGATTCAGGGTTTTCCCAGGCCGCAGCAAAAAGCCCCTGCGCGGCGAACCGTGCAGGGGCTTGAAGGGGGTACCGGGTGCGGCCGGTACAGAAGGCGCGCGGGCGTCAGCCGCGGCGGCGGCGCAGTGCGGCCATGCCGCTCAGGGCCAGCGCCAGCAGCGCCTGGGCCAGTGTGGACAGGCCGGGCACGGGGGTGGCCGTGGCGCCGGGCGGCAGGGCCGCAGGCGCGGCCACCGCCACGGGGTCCACGATGACGCCGTTGACGGTCAGGTCGCTGTCTCCCGTCTGCCCGTCGGTGATGTCGAAGCTCACCGAGCGGCGGTCGGGTGCGAAGCGGTAGGCCGATGCGGCCAGCTCATACCAGTGCGCCGTGGGCGTGGCGGCCGTGGGGCCGTACTTCCAGAGCGTGGCCTGGGCGGGTGCGGCTTCAGGCAGGTCCATGCGGATGGTGGCCATGGAGCCCGGCGTGCCGCCCATGAGCACGAAGCTCAGGCTGCCGTAGGGCATGCGCAGGCCGCCCGGCAGCGGGCTTTGCGAGGGCGCGGGCTGAAAGCCTGCCGAGTTCGAGGCGAACTGCCATTGGTCCGCACCCACATTGCCCGTGCCGTTGCTGACACCTGCCGTGTTGCTGCCCGTGCCGATCTGCGTGCCGATGGGCACGGGCTTGCTCAGGGCCAGCACAGCCGGCGCGCTGGCCGTGCCCGAGGCCGGCAGGTTGACCGCATGCACGCGGTAGCTCACGGCAGGGTCCAGGCCGGTGAAGGACAGCGTGGCGGCCGTGCCGGCTGCGGTGCTGACCGTGTTGCTGGCAGGGGCCGGCAGGCCGGCGGCATCCAGGCCGGCCATGACCTGTTCCCAGCTGGGGACGGGCGCATTGGCAGGCAGGGCCACGGCGCGCAGGCTGCCGCCCACGCTGGGCGTGGCCTGGACCACGGCCGATGTCTGGTCCACTGCCTGGGCGGACAGGGCCACGGTGGACAGCGCCGGCACCGCCAGGCTGTCCAGGCGCGCCTTTTTCCAGGCGGCATAGGGCAGGTCCTTGGCCACGGTGCCATCGCCGTAGAAATCGGCATCGCCGCAGTCGCTGAGGATGTCCACGCTGCCGCCGGCGTCCAGGCTGGCGGGCATGGCGCCTATGCCTTCGGCCGAGCAGGCGGTGTGGGGTGCGGTGATGGCGGCCAGGTCGGCAGCGCGCGGTCGCAGGTTCAGGGCCAGGCCTGCGCCGTTCACGCGGCCATCCCAGGAGTAGAGCTGGAAGTTGCGCGGCGCGGTGCCCGTGGCGCTGGCCGAGGGGCCGGCAATGATCAGGTACTCGCCGGCTGCGTTCTTGCGGATTTCGCGGATGCCGCGGCCGCCCAGGTCCAGGCGAATCGGCGGGCCCATGGACGCGCTGCCCTTGCTGCCGCCATCGGCCGCAGGCAGGGCCGCGAAGTTGGTCACGGGCACGATCAGCGCATGCGTGCGGCCCGTGGCGTCGTCCGCCGTGACGGCGGGCGCGCCCGGTGCCGGCACCAGCGGCGCGCGAAAGCCCAGCCAGGCGGCGCCGTTGTCGGGGCTGGTGGACATGCCTTCGATGGAAAAACCGCTCATCGTCTCGGCCTCGGGCGCCTTGGTGGCGCCGCCGTCCGAGCTGGCCACCAGGCCCAGGTAGTTGGCGGCAAGGCCGTCATGCGCGGCCGCGTCCCAGCTGCGCAGGTCCTCGCGCAGCCAGCGGTAGTAGCCACTGGCGGTCAGCGCCGTGGAGGCGCCGGAGCCGGTCACATCCATCGCCGCCAGGCGCCAGCGGTCGGTGCGCGACTTGCCGCTCTTGTTGTTGGAGTGCGAGCCCGCCACGTACACGCGGCTGCCCAGGGCAAAGCTGGCCTCGATGTCCATTTCCTCGTCGCTCTTGCAGCTGTCCAGGCCCGTGAGGCCGGGGGCGGTGCAGGCGGCGGCATCGGCCAGGCCCAGGGCGGTCCTGTCCAGCATCAGCGGCTTGACGGGCAGCCCGCCGGCCGGGCCATAGGCCGAGAAGGAGTTGCCGGCCGGCAGCGCATTGCCCGAGGCATCCTGGGCGGGCGCCTCGTCGTCGCCCACCAGCATGGTGGCGGCATCGATGACGATGGCCGTCGATGCGTCCGAGCGCCCGGCCAGCCAGCGCGGGCTGGTGTTGGCTGCGGTATTGGCCGAGGCCGCGTACTTGATGGTGCGGCTGACGGAGGCGCCGCCCGCGTTGGTCAGCGTGACGGTGATGTCGGCATAGCCCACGCCCGTGGGCGTGATCCTGAGCACGGCGTTGCCGGCCTGGTTGGACGCGGCCAGGCCTGCGTCGGCCACCACGGCCTGGTTGCTCGAACGCGCAGTGACCTGTACGCCGCCAGCGCCCCCCGCATCCTGCACCGTGAAGCCGATGCCTGCCGAGGCCAGCGGGTCGTTGGCGTCGCCGACCACGCCGGAAAACGCGGTCAGTTCGGGCAGCGAGGCCGTCGGCGGGGCCGAGGCCATGAAAGGCACGCTCACTGCAGCCGTGCTCCCGCCGAGGCCGTTGACGGCGCGCACGCGCAGCGTATAGCTGCCGGGCTGCAGGCCTTCCAGCGCCTGGCTGTTGCCCAGGGCCACGGCCGTGGAGGCTACCGATGCAAAGCTGTCCTGCGACAGCTCCACCACGTAGTAGGCGGCGCCCGGCACGGCGTCCCAGGCGGCCGTCACGCGGTTGCCGGTTGGGGTGGCCGCCAGGTTGGAGGGGGCGGCGGGCACGGTCGCCGGCACGGTCTCCAGCGGGGCCCAGGCCACGCCATAGAACACGCCGTCCTGCGGCGCGGCGATGGACTCGGCCGTGCCCGACAGCGTGCCGGCGTAGCCGCCGTGATCGAAGGCGCGGTACAGGCGGCCCGTGGTGTCGGTGGCCATCAGCATCACATTGCCGCCGCCGGTATCGAAGGCGGCCAGGCCGTGGACCTTGGACAGGCCGGCAATGGAGCCTGCGGGCTGCCAGCTGGTGCCGTCCATCGAGAGGCGGAATTTCCGGATGGCGCCGGTATCGTTGTCCGCCACGTAGACGGTGTTCGCCAGCGCGGGGCCGCCATCGAGTTGCAGGAAGGCGATGCCGCGGTAGGTGGAGGGCGTCAGGCCCGCCAGGGGCAGGGCCGTCTGGATGCCCGTGGTCGGCAAATTCGTGCCGATCTGGTTGAGCGAGCCTCCGTTGATGGCGGCGATCAACTGGCCGCCGGCGACCGCCAGGCCCTGGACATTGCTGCTGTTCAGTTGGGAGATGCCCGTGCCATCGGCAGCCACGTGCCAGATGCCATTGTTGGCCGCGGCCGTACCCTTGCCGCTGGCCCAGACGGCGCCGCAGTCGCTGCTGGCTGCACCGCGGATGGTGTCCTTGCTGAAGGCCGTGGTGCCGAGCGCGCGCAGGCTTTTCACGTCGGAGTCGAACCCCACCACGGCCACGGCGCGCGGGGCCGCCGCTGCAGTGACGCCGTTGGGCTCGGTGCCGCCGGTGGCCACGGCATAGCCGGGAACCACCAGGCACAGGCCATTGTCCGAGCGGTTGAGCAGGCCTTCCGAGCCCTTGCTGCTGGCCGTCAGCGGCGTCGCTCCGCCTGACAGCGGCAGCGATTGCACCAGGGTGCCGTCCACGCGGTACTCATCCAGGAACACGGGCAGCGCGCCTGTGCCCGTGCCCACGCGGTAGGCCACCAGGTTGCCCGGGGTGAAGGGCGCGGACCATGCAGCGCCACACAGGGCCAGGCAGGCCGTTGCAATCGCCTTGTGCCGCCAATCCAAAGTACTCGCGCGCATGCTCACCATCCCCCTGTGTGACAAATCGCGCGACTGTAAGAGGCGGCTGTGACAGCCCGGTGACGGCAGGCCCGCAGGATGGTGGGAAGGCACCATGCAAAAAAAAAGACGGCTCCCTCAGGGGAGCCGTCCTTGCCTCATTGCGCCGTGATGCCCGCGCTTTGCTTTTTCTGGTTATGGGCGCTGCGTGTGCACGGGGCAGCGTATCGAGCGGTAGATCAGCGGATCAGCAGCACAGGCACCTGGCTGCCGGCCAGCACCTGGGTGCTGACCGAGCCCATGACCAGGCGGCCCAGCGTGCCGTGGCCATGCGTGCCCATGACCAGCAGGTCGAACTTGCCTTCTTCGGCCGCCTTGATGATGGAGTCGGCAATCGGGCCGACCTTGCTCAGGCGGGCTGCCTGCACGCCGTGCTCGGCCAGGTAGCTGCACACGGGGTCCAGCACCTTGGTCGACTCCTCGGCGTAGTACTCGTCCACCACGTCCTTGCCCAGGGCGGCGCGCGCGCGGGCCGGCAGCTGGGGCTGGACGGTGATGGCGCTGTAGCTGTGGGCCGAACCCAGGATCTCCGGGTGCGAGGTCAGGTAGGCCAGCATCTTCTGGGTGTAGGGGCTGCCATCGACAGCGAGCAGGATGTTCATGAAGGTCCTCCTTGGGTATGGCCCGAGACTAAGCCCAAGCCGGGGTGGAGTGCTTGATCCAGGTCAAGCACGGGCCGGTGCCTCTGCCGCCCCTGCGGTCGCGTGCACCGGCAACTCGATGGTAGAGCGCGGCGAAAACCCCTCCTGCTCGCCCTTGCGCGCGTAGCCCAGCGGGTTGGCCACCACGCGGCAGCGCCAGGCGCTGCCATCGCCGCGCAGGCCCTCGGCCACATAGTCGCTGGGCGAATGCAGGTGGCCGTGCAGCCACAGATCGGCAAAGGGCAGCAGTTCATCCAGCACGTTGCAAAAGCCGGCCGTGCCCGGCACCAGGCCGTAGCGCGGGTCGGCGCTGCGCAGGCTGGGCGCGAAATGCGTGACGGCCACCGTGGGGCCATCGAAGGGCCTGGCCAGCGCCTGGCGCAGCCATTGCTGGCAGACCAGCGACTGCTCGCGCATGGGCTCGGCCAGGAAGGGCTCGCCGTCGCGCGTGCCGCCGGTCTTTTGCAGGTAGAAATTGGCGGCGCGAAAGGCCTTCTCGCGCAGCTTGAGCAGCCGGGCCAGATCGGTCACGCCTTCATGCATGGACATGGCGTCGTAGTCGCTCCACAGCGTGGTGCCCACGAAGCGCACGCCGTCCAGCACGGCCGTCTCGCGCTCCAGCCAGACCATGCCCATGCGCTCGCAGGTGGCACGCAGGCGGGCGTGGGCGGCGTCGAAGTCCTGCATGTCGTACTCATGGTTGCCCGGCACGAAGATCACGGGGCAGGGCCAGCCCGCGTACTGGGGCAGGGGAGAGAAGCGCTCCAGCCCGAAATCCTGGCCCGGCAGCAGGCTGCCGCTCTGGTAGGAGCCTATGTCGCCGGCCAGCACCAGCACGTCGGCATCGGGTGCGGGCTCGGCGATGAAATGCGGATGGGCCTCGAGGTGCAGGTCGGACAGCAGCTGGATCTTCATGCGGCCAAGTGTAGAACCTGCGCTGGCGCGGGCGCCCCGCAAACGGCGCTCAGGTGTGCGGGAAGGTCGCCTCTGCAGAGCGCGTGAGCGTGCGCAGCAGCCAGTCGTAGGCCTGAGGATGCTGGCCGCGCCGGCGCCACAGCGCGTCCACGTGCACGGGCTGCACGTCGAAGGGCAGCTCGCGCAGCACCAGCTTGTCGGCCATGCCGGTCACGGGCACGAAGTGGCGCGGCAATATGGTCAGCAGGTTGGAGGTCATGACCACGCGCCCGGCCGTGAAGAACTGGTTGACGGTAAGCACCACCTGGCGCGTGCGGCCCAGCGAGGCCAGGGCCTCGTCGATGAAGCCGAAGGAGCGGCCCGAGAAGCTCACCAGCATGTGGCGCGCCGCGCAGTAGTTGTCCAGCGTCAGCGGCACATCGGCCAGCGGATGGCCCTGGCGCATCACGCACAGGTACTCGCCTTCATACAGGCGCCGGCTGTCGAAGGCCACCAGGGCGCCCGACTGCGCGCGCGCCGTCAGGTCGGCCAGCGCGGCGGGGAAGTAGCCCACGGCCATGTCGGCCTCGCCGGCCTCCAGCAGGCTGCGCGGGTCGCGCGTGGTCAGCGGCAGCACGCGGATGCCGATGCCGGGCGCCTCGCGCTCCAGCAGGCTGAACATGGGAGGAATCAGCGTGGCGGCCGTGGCGTCGGCCATGGCCAGCACAAAGGTGGCGGTGGCGGTGGATGGGTGGAATTCGCCTGGCGTCAGCGTGTCCTGCAGCTGCTGCAGCGCCTCGCGGATCACGGGCCACAGCGCCAGCGCGCGCGGCGTGGGCTCCACGCCCTGGCCCTGGCGCACCAGGAGCTCGTCGCCCAGCGCCTCGCGCAGGCGGCGCAGCGCATTGCTCACGGCCGGCTGGGTGATGGCCAGCTTGTGGGCCGCCCGCGTGAGGCTGCGCTCCGCCATCACCTCGTCGAAGACGCGCAGCAGGTTCAGATCCAGTGTGCGGAAGTTCAGGGCGGACATGGCCGTGGCAGCGAGCGCTGAGTCATCACTGACGTGAATGCTACAGATTCAAGATATAAATTTGAAGAACTCTAGGGTAAACCCTATAGTTACCCCTAGTCGCCCGCCACGCCGTCAAAAGCGGCCATTTAACTGGGTTTATCTGCCATGAGCAACTTCATTTACAACTCCTACTGTGTCGAGCACCCTGGTGTGGTGCATGTCTATCAAGCCGCCGACGACCGCAAGAGCGCCGTCAAGCGTTTCTCCGGCAAGCGCGGCGCCAGCGCCCTGCTGCTCGCTGCCCTGGTGGCCGCGCTGATGGTGGTGGTCAACGAGGTCGCCCACAACTGGACCGACGGCCACATGCTGGGCGCCTGGGTCGTGCTGTGGGTTGCCGCCTTCATGGGCCTGGCCCTGTTCTCCGCCCCCGCCCGCCGCGCCGCCATGATGGCCCGTGCCGGCTACCGCGCCTGGACCGAGAGCCGCCAGCAGGCCGCCGCTGACGAGCGCATCTGGAACGCCGCCCTGCAGGACGCCCGCCTGATGGCCGACCTGGCCCGCGCCATGGATAGGCAAGGTAGCTGATCTCTGCCTGGGGCGCCTTGCGGCGCTCCTCCAAAAAAAGCCGCTGCCCACAAGGCGCGGCTTTTTTGTTGTCTGGGGGCGTCGTTGAAACGCCACAAAAAAGGCCTCGCAGTGCGAGGCTTTTTCCATGGGTCGAGAGCTACTCAGGGATTCATTGTTCTGTGCATCTTCCACAGTCCATGAAACGGGCGCTGCCCAAAGCAAGGGGCACCGAGGAAGGGCCGCCCCGCACCGAGGGTGCCGTCCCCCCCCCGCGAAGCGAGAGGGGGAAGCGGCGTAGCCGCTCAGGGGGAGCTTTATGTCCCCAGGCGCTTTTCCAGTTCGGCCTTGGTCACCAGCAGCTCCTGGGGCAGCTTGTGGGCCAGCTTGTCGAAGTGCTCGGTGTGCAGCTGCATTTCCTCGGCCCAGGCGGCCTTGTCGATGCTGGTCACGCTGGCGAACTGGTCGGCGGAGAAGTCCAGGCCGGTCCAGTTGATCTCGGCGTACTGGGGCGCAATGCCGAAGGCGGTCTGCTCGCCCTGTGCCTGGCCTTCGAGGCGGTCGATCATCCACTTGAGCACGCGCATGTTCTCGCCGTAGCCGGGCCAGACGAACTTGCCGTCGGCATTCTTGCGGAACCAGTTGGTGGTGAAGATCTTGGGCAGTGCCGCGCCCTGGGCCTGGATCTTGGCGCCCAGCGTGAGCCAGTGCTGGAAGTAGTCGCTCATGTTGTAGCCGGCAAACGGCAGCATGGCGAAGGGGTCGCGGCGCACCACGCCCTGGGCGCCGAAGGCGGCGGCCGTGGTTTCCGAGCCCATGGTGGCGGCCATGTAGACGCCTTCGGTCCAGTTGCGGGCCTCGGTCACCAGCGGCACGGTGGTGGAGCGGCGGCCGCCGAAGATGATGGCGTCGATCTTCACGCCCTTGGGATCGTCCCAGGCTTCATCCAGCGCGGGGTTGTTGGTCGCGGCCACGGTGAAGCGGGCGTTGGGGTGGGCGGCCTTGGCGCCGGTCTCGCGGGCGATCTGGGGCGTCCAGTCCTTGCCTTGCCAGTCGATCAGGTGATCGGGCAGCTTGCCGGTGTCCTTGTCCATGCCTTCCCACCACACGTCGTTGTCGTCGGTCAGCGCGACGTTCGTGAAGATCACGTTCTTGTCGAGGCTGGCCATGCAGTTGGGGTTGGTGTGGTAGTTCGTGCCCGGGGCCACGCCGAAATAGCCGGCTTCGGGGTTGATCGCGCGCAGCGAGCCGTCGGCCTGGGGCTTGATCCAGGCGATGTCGTCGCCGATGGTGGTGACCTTCCAGCCTTCGAAGACCTTGGGCGGCACCAGCATCGAGAAGTTGGTCTTGCCGCAGGCGCTGGGGAAGGCCGCAGCCACGTGGTACTTCTTGCCTTCGGGGTTGGTCACGCCCAGGATGAGCATGTGCTCGGCCAGCCAGCCCTGGTCGCGGCCCATGGTGGAGGCGATGCGCAGCGCAAAGCACTTCTTGCCCAGCAGGGCGTTGCCGCCGTAGCCCGAGCCATAGCTCCAGATTTCGCGCGTCTCGGGGTAGTGGACGATGTACTTGGTCTTGTTGCAGGGCCAGCTGGTCTGGTCCTTCTCGCCTTCGGCCAGGGGCGCGCCCACGGTGTGCACGCAGGGAACGAACTCGCCTTCCACGCCGATCACGTCATACACGGCACGGCCCATGCGGGTCATGATCTTCATGTTGACGGCCACATAGGCGCTGTCGGACAGCTCCACGCCCACGTGGGCGATGGGCGAGCCCAGCGGGCCCATGGAGAAAGGCACCACATACATGGTGCGGCCGGCCATGCAGCCGTCGAACAGCGGCTGCAGCGTGGCGCGCATCTCGTTCGGGGCCATCCAGTTGTTGGTTGGGCCTGCGTCTTCCTTGTTGGCCGAGCAGATGTAGGTGCGGTCCTCGACGCGCGCCACATCGGACGGATCGGACCAAGCCAGGTAGCTGCCGGGGCGCTTGACGGGATCGAGCTTCTTGAAGGTGCCGGCATCGACGAGCTGCTGGCACAGCTGCTCGTATTCCTCCTGCGAGCCATCGCACCAATGGATTTTGGCGGGCTTGCACAGTGCGGCCATCTCGGCCACCCAGGCGATCAGGCGGCTGTTCTTGACATAGGCGGGGGCCTGGATGTTCAGGCCTTGCATGACGGGTGCGTTCATCGCGGAGCTTCCTTCAATTGAAAAAACCAGTTTTTCAAAGGGGACGCGCCTGCTGCACCGCGCCAACTTTGAGAAACGGGCTCTCGTTCAGTCGGCGCGCGAAGGAAGCTCTTCTCTGGGCGGCGAAGCGGCGCTGGCGGAAGCTGGCGGCGCACCGGCTGGGGATTCGATTCTAGGGAGCGGTCACGAATTTGTCAGCAAACGAATGGCAAAAACTATGCATTCTATGCATTGAAGTATGCAATATGAACGATGAAATTGCCTGTTGAAAAGGCAAGCAAAAAGCCCCGCAAAGCGGGGCCTGGTGCAGGGGCAGGAGGGCCGGAATCAGGCCATGTTGACGGCAATGAAGGCCAGCAGAAACATCAGCACGGCGCCTGCCAGGGGCAGGATGACAGGCATGTAGGGGACGACGGCCTCGGTGGCGTCTTCGGGGGCCGGCTGCTCGCCGTGGTGCGCTGCGGGATCGTGCGTCATGCAAAAGCTCCTGGCTTGCCAATGGGGATGCCTGATTCTAGGCAGGCCTGTCCCCTGGCGCCTTCGGGGAAAGCCATGACACCGGGCCTGCTAGACGGCATTGACCTGCATGCCTTCGGCCTGAAGGGCGGCTATGACCTCGTCGATATGGGCCTTGTTGCGCGTCTGCAGCACCAGCTCGATTTCCACGCTCTGCGCGGCCAGCATGGTGAAGGCGCGCTGGTGGTGGACTTCCTCGATATTGGCGCCCGCTGCAGCCACCGTGGCCGTGATGCGCGCCAGCACGCCGGGCACGTCGCGCGCGCTGACCTTGATGCGCGCCAGCCGCCCGGAGCGCACCATTCCGCGCCCGATGATGGCCGCCAGCAGCAGCGGATCGATATTGCCGCCCGACAGGATCATTCCCACCTTCTTGCCCGCAAAGCGCTGCGGATGGCGCAGCAGCGCGGCCAGGCCTGCGGCGCCCGCGCCCTCGACCAGGGTCTTCTCGATCTCCAGCAGCATGAGCACGGCCTGCTCGATGTCGCCCTCATCGACCAGCAGCATGTCGTCCACCAGGCGTGCCACGACTTCCTGCGTGATCGCGCCGGGCTGGGTGACGGCAATGCCTTCGGCGATGGTCGAGGTGCCCATCGGCAGCTCGGCCTGGCGCACGGCATTGAACATGGACGGAAAGCGCTGGGTCTGCACGCCGATGATTTCGATGTCCGGGTTCAGCCCCTTGGCCGCCGTGGCCACGCCCGCGATCAGGCCGCCGCCGCCAATGGCCACGACCAGCAGGTCCAGATCCGGCTGTTCGGCCAGCATTTCCAGCGCCAGGGTGCCCTGGCCCGCCGCGATCTGCTCGTCGTCATAGGGATGGACAAAGCACAGGCCCTGCTGCTCGGCCAGCGCGTAGGCGTGCTGGCGCGCCTCGGCCAGGGAGTCGCCGTGCAGCACGACCTCGGCGCCGAAGCCGCGCGTGCGCTCCACCTTCACCCCCGGCGTGAAGCGCGGCATGACGATGACGGCACGCACCCCCAGGCGCTGCGCGTGGTAGGCCACGCCCTGGGCATGGTTGCCGGCGCTCATGGCGACCACGCCGCGTGCGCGCTCCTCGGGCGAGAGCTGGGCCAGCTTGTTGAGGGCGCCGCGTTCCTTGAACGAGGCCGTGAACTGCAGGTTCTCGAACTTGAGATACACCTGCGCGCCCGTGATCTGGGACAGCGTGCGCGATTCCACGCAGGGCGTTTCGAGCACGGCGCCGCGCAGGCGGCCGGCGGCGTTCTGGATGTCTTGGAGGCTGAGCATGGCGCATTGTGGCGCACACGCGGGCCTGCCCGCGCCAGGCCATGCAATGGATTCCCCGCAGCCAGCGTGGTGCAGGGGGCTTTCATAAAATAAGAATCATTCTTGTCTGTGGGGCGCGCACCGCTCCGGCTGGCCATGGCTTTCTCCTCTGTCCAAACACCTGCACGCCCTCCGCGCTGGCTGGGGCGGGGCACGCTGCGTGCCTGTGACTTCAGCGGGCCCGACTACCGCATCCTCGATGCCGAGGTCACGGCGCAGGATGCGCTGCTGGCCGGGCACCTGCAGGCCTGGCAGGTCCAGCCCGGCCTGTGGCTGCATGGCGTGGAAGCCCGCGACCTGCGCACCATGAGCACGCGTTCGCCGGCCGTGCCGGGCCTGCACATGGTCGTGCTGCTGGAGGGGTGCGTGGACGTGGCCTTCGGCAACCAGGGCCTGCAGCTGCAGGTGGCGCCCGCCAGCGCCGCCGGTGCCCATGTGCAGGCCTGCGGGGCCGTCATCCACACGCGGCCCGGCGACATGTTCATGCGGCAGTGGCGGCGCGGAAAGTTCGAGCGCAAGCTCAGTATCACCGTGCAGCCGCAGTGGTTTGCTGCGCAGACCCTGCCCATGGCGGCGCCGCCGCTGCTGCAGCGCTGGATGGAGCAGCAATTGCTGGCCATACGGCCCTGGCAGCCCTCGCCGCGCGCCGTGGCGGTGGCCGAGCAGATCATCCAGCTGGCACGCGAGGGCTCGGCGCCCTTGCTGCTGGCCAGCCGCACGCTGGAGCTGGTGCACGAGGCCGTGCAGTCCCTCGAGGCGCCCGAGCCCGATCCGGCGCAGACCGTGCCGGGCGTGCTGGGCGTACGCGAGCACCGGCGCATGGCGCGCCTCAAGGCCCTGCTGGACAGCGGCGGCGACGGCTGCCGCACGCTGGCCGAGATCGCACGCGAAGTGGGCCTGAGCGCCAGTGCGCTGCAGCGCCAGTTCCGCCTGGCCTATGGCTCCAGCATCGACGAGTACCGGCGCGAGCAGCGGCTGGCGCGCGCCTGGGCCGCGCTGGAGCAGACGGGCTGCAGCGTGGCCGAGGTCGCACATGGGGCCGGCTATTCCAGCGCGGCCAACTTTTCCACGGCCTTCAAGCGCCGCTTCGGCATCTCTCCCAAGCTGGTGCGTGCCCGGGTCTGACGCCCGGCGGGCGTCTTTGGCGCGTGGCGCAAACATCGGCAGGCCTGCCGCAAAGCCTGCTTGCGCCAGGCGGTGCTGCAATCTGGCAAAAGAAAGGACATACGCGAATGACACAGCTGCAGGCGCGCACCTCGGTGCACATGGACAGGCCCGACGAAGCCATTGCCGCCATCGTCGGGCACATGCAGGAGCACGACATCACCGTGCGCCGCGAAGGCTCGCGCTGGGTGGCCGACTACGAAGGCGGCCGGGGCCAGCTGTGGCTGGAGGGCCGGCAGGTGCATGCCGAGGTGGCCGCGCCCGGCGTGGAACTGCTGCAGGACATGAAGCTCATGCTGGCCCACCTGCTGCTGGAGGCCACGGGCGCCGCCGACGGCTCCCTGGCCTGGGAGGGTGACGGCGCCGCGCTGCAGCGCCCGCCGGCCTTCCGCGAGCTGCGGGTGCTGGCCGTGCGCGATCTCACGCCGCACATGCGCCGCGTGCGCTTTGCCTGCGACGACATGGCGCGCTATGCGCAGGACACCCACATCCACGTCAAGCTGCTGTTCCCCCAGCCCGGCGTGACCGAGCCCGAATGGCCCACGCTGTCGGCCAGCGGCCTGCTGCGCCTGCCCGAGGGTGACATGCGCCTGGACATGCGCACGTACACCATGCGTGCGATGGGTGTGGATGGCGTGGACAGCGAGGCGGGCGGCGCCAACGGATGGATCGACGTGGACTTCGTGCTGCACGAGGACGCCGGCCCCGGGTCGGCCTGGGCCGCGCGCGCCCAGCCGGGCCAGCGCATCGGCATGACCGGCCCCGGCGGGCGCACGGCCACCCCGGCCGACTGGATGCTGCTGGCCGGCGACGACACCGGCCTGCCGGCCATGCTGCGCATTGCGGCCGCCCTGCCCGCGCACACGCGCGGCCATGTCTTCGCCGAAGTCCAGGGCCCGCAGGACGAGCAGCCCGTGCAGGCGCCCGCAGGCCTGCAATGGCACTGGCTGCACCGCGGCGCTGCCGAGGCCGGGACCACCACGCTGCTGATCGACGCGCTGCGCGCCGTGCGCTGGCCGGATGCGTTGGCCGGTCATCCCGCCAGCCGCTTCGTCTGGGCCGCTGGCGAGTTCGACACCGCCCAGGCCGTGCGCCAGTGGGCGCGCGAGGAGCGCGGTCTGGAAAAGCACGAGCAGCTGGTCGTGGCCTATTGGCGGCGCGGCATGAGCGAGTCGGATTTCAAGGCCGCGAAGTAGGCCGCCAAGTAGGCCGCGAAGCAGGCCACGCAGGAGGCCGGCGCCTCAGGGGGCGCTGCGCTCCTGACGCAGCAGAAACTTCTGCAGCTTGCCTGTGGGCGTGCGCGGCAGGCTGGCCGCAAAGACGAATTCACGCGGGATCTTGTAGCGTGCCAGCCTGTCGGCCAGGAATTGCTGCAGCGCCTCGGTATCGGGCGCGGTCTCGCCGCGCAGCACCACATGGGCGATGACGGTCTCGCCCCATTCGGGGTGGGGCCGGCCCACGACGGCGACGTCGGCGACCTGGGGATGGGCCGAGATCGCATCCTCCACCTCCTTGGAATAAACGTTCTCGCCCCCTGTGATGACCATGTCCTTGGTCCGGTCCACGATGAAGAGATAGCCCGCGTCGTCCAGGCGCGCAAGATCGCCCGTGCGGTACCAGCCGCCGGGCGCGAAGGCGGCGGCCGTGGCCTGGGCGTCGTGCAGGTAGCCGTCCATCACGCTGCCGGTGCGCAGCCAGATCTCGCCGGTGTCGCCGGGGCCGGCATCCTCGCCGTCGTCGCGCACCACGCGCATGTCCACGCCGGGCAAGGCCACGCGGCCTATGGAGCCTGCCCGCTCCACCTGCTCCTCGGGGTAGAGCGTGGTGCCCGTGGGGCCGGTCTCGGTCATGCCGTAGACCTGGTAGAAGCGGTCGCTGCGGTAGGCCGTGGCCAGCTTGCGTGCCATCTCGGCGCCGATGGGGCCGCCGCCGTAGACCCAGGCGCGCACGCTGCTCAGGTCGTAGTGGGCAAAGTCGGGCAGCATCTGCAGCGGCGCGAAGTAGGAGACCGGCGCGCCGAAGTACAGCGTCACGCCCTCGTCCTGCACGGCCTGCAGGAAATGCTGCGGGTGGTACTCGCGCAGCAGCACCACGGTGCCGCCCATGTACAGCGTGCCGCCAAACCAGTTGTTGAGCGGCGAGGAATGCCAGATGGGCATGGCCATCAGCGTGCGTTCCTCGCGCGTGATGGACAGGCCCAGCGCGGCCGTGATCGCCGCCAGCGTGACGGCGCGATGGCTCAGCAGGCAGCCCTTGGGCCGGCCCGTGGTGCCCGAGGTGTAGAGCACCTGGGCGATGTCGCCATCGGCGGGCCGCGTGCCTTCCATGGGCCTGGCGGCCGCCACCAGCGTGTCCCAGTCCTGGACACCCGGGACGGCCTCTTGCGCCTCGGTCACAAGGCGGGCGCAGGGGTGCTGCGCGGCGGCGACCACCGGCGCGAGTGCGGCGTCAAACACCACGGCCTTGCACTGCGCGTGGTCGAGGATGTACTGCAGCTCGGGCGCCTGCAGCTTGTGGTTGACGGGCACCAGCGCGGCGCCCAGGCGCCAGGCGCCGAACAGGGCCTCTACAAAGCCCGGCGTGTTCAGGCACATCAGGGCCACGGTGTCGCCCCGGCCCACGCCCTGGGCCTGGAGCACGGCGGCTGCGCGCTGCGAGCGCCGCTGCATGTCGGCATAGCTGATGGAGGCGCCCCGGTCGCGCAGAAAGGCCTTGGCTGGCGTCTTGCGCACGGCGCTGTCGAAGGCATCGAGCAGGTTCATGTCTTGTCTCCTTGTGCTTTGTTGTGTGGTGGGCCGGCGGCCACTTCAGGCGGGCAGCGCGCGCTGCAGGATGGCGGCAATGTCCAGGCCTGCGGGATCGAAGGCGCCCGCCACCATGGCGCCCTGCTGCGCGCCCAGGCGCGTGGCGATGAAGCCGTCGGCCATGGCGGGCGGCGCATGGCGGCGCAGCAGGCAGGCCTGGGCCAGCAGCACCAGGTCCTGCACCAGGCGGCGTGCCTGGGCCTCGAGCTGGTCAGGCGGGCCGGACAGGCGCCGGGCCAGCGACTGCGCCTGCTGCAGCAGCGCGGGCTCGCCCGCCGCCGTGTCGATCAGGTCCTGCAGCAGCAGCTGCGCGCCGTCGGGCTCGCGCGAGATGGCGCGCAGCACGTCCAGGCACATGACGTTGCCCGAGCCTTCCCAGATCGAGTTCACGGGCGCCTCGCGGAACAGGCGCGCCATCACGCCCGTGTCCACATAGCCGTTGCCGCCCAGCACCTCCATGGCCTCGCCCGTCAGCTCCACGCCGCGCTTGCAGACCCAGAACTTGGCCGCTGGCGTCATGATGCGTTTCCAGGCGCGTTCCAGCGGATCTCCCTCGTCGCCTCCACGCTCATAGGCCTGGGCCAGGCGCATGGCGATCTGCAGCGCGGCCTCGCTTTCCAGCGCCAGGTCGGCCAGCACGCTGCGCATCAGCGGCTGCTCGGCCAGCCGCTTGCCGAAGACGCTGCGCCGGCGCGCATAGGCCAGGGCCTGCACCGTGGCCGAGCGCAGGATGGCGGCGCTGCCCAGCACGCAGTTCAGGCGGGTGTAGGTGGCCATCTCGATGATGGTGGGAATGCCCCGGCCTTCCTCGCCCATCAGGATGCCCCAGGCGTCCTCGAACTCCACCTCGCTGCTGGAGTTGCTGCGGTTGCCCACCTTGTCCTTCAGGCGCTGCACGCGCACGGCATTCCTGCTGCCGTCCGGGCGCCAGCGCGGTACGTAGAAGCAGGCCTGCCCACCGCCTTCCCCCATGCGCGCCACCACCAGGTGGGCATCGCACATGGGGGCCGAGAAGAACCACTTGTGGCCGCGCAGCAGGTACTCGCCGCCGCGCCCGCCGGCGTGCACCGGCATGGCCACCGTGGTGTTGGCGCGCACGTCGGAGCCGCCCTGCTTCTCGGTCATGCCCATGCCCAGCCACATCGATGCCTTGTCGGCCACGGGCAGGTCACGCGGATCGTATTCGTGGCTGAACAGCTTGCCCTGCAGCTGCTGCCACAGCGCCGGTTCCTTTTGCAGCAGCGGGATGGCGGCCGTGGTCATGGTGGCCGGGCACAGCGTGCCCTGTTCGACCTGGCCGTGCAGGTAGAAACCTGCGGCCCAGGCGCTCCAGCGGCACGCGCTGCTGTCCTCGAAGGGCAGGGAGATCAGCCCCTGCTGCCGGTATAGTCCCAGCAGCGTGTGCCAGCTCGGGTGGAACTCCACGGCGTCGATGATGCGGCCGCGTGCGTCGAAGCGGTGCAGCTCGGGCGTGTGGCGGTTGGCCTGCTCGGCCAGCTCCCAGGTGGCGCGCTCGCCCAGCTGCTGCGCATAGCGCGACAGCGAAGGGATGTGGCGCGCAGCGCCGCTGCGCTGCAGGGCCTCGGCCAGGGCAGGGTCGGCCTCCAGCAGGTTGAAGTCGGTGAGTTCGTCGACCTGGTTCAGGACGTCGTGCGTGTTCCAGGTGTGCCCTGTCTGCAATGTCTGGCCGGTGCTCATGCGTGTCTCCGTGATCGTGGGTCTCAACGCAAAAGTCTAGGAAAAATGCCCAGCAAAGGTGTTCGGGTTTCACGGCAGCAGCCGCAGCCGCCCAAAGTGCGGCGCCGCCCCCTGCAATCGCGCGCGCAGGCCACCTCGCAGGCGCTGCAGGACGCCTTTGTTCGGCTTGTGATCGAGCAGGGCTACGAGCGCACCAAGGTGCGGGAGGTGGCGGCCGTGGCCGGCGTGGGCCTGGGCACCTTCTACGAATACTTCGGCAACATGGACACGCTGGCGGCCATGTGCATCCACCGCCAGGTGCAGGCCCTGCATGCCCAGGGACTGCAGACGCTGCAGGGATGCGCCGGCATGGCGCCGGCCACGCGCGTGGACCGGCTGCTGGACACCTTGGTGGACGGCATTGCGCGCGAGGCGCCGATGTGGGCTGCGCTGTTCATGCTCGAGCGCAAGGTGTCCGCGCCCGAGCCCTTCCGGCGCCACTACCAGGCCTATGTGCAGCTGTGGGCCATGGCGCTGCAGGACTGCGATCCGCCGCTGCCCGAGCCGGCCCAGCCCCTGGCGCGGCTGCTGCACACGATGACCTATGGCTGGGTGTCGCAGTCGCTGCTGGCGCTGGGGCCGCAGCAGACGCCGCAGCAACTGCGCGAGCCGCTGGGCTGGGCCATTCATGCGCTGCTGCGCAAGGCGCAGGCTGCGTAGTCCCTCAGGGCCCAGGGGCCCGAGACTCAGATGCGCGGAAAGCGCAGCGTGAAGCGGGCGCCGCCCCGCTCGGAATCGTCGGCCTCCACGCTGCCGCCCTGGGACAGGGTCAGCGCCTTGACGATGGACAGGCCCAGGCCAGAACCCTCGCGGCGGCGCTTGCCGGGCACCTGGGCAAAGCGCTGGAAGGGATGGGCGCGCAGCTCGCTGGGCAGGCCGGGGCCTGCATCGCTGATGCGCAGCACGGTCCAGGCGCGGCCTTCGATATCGGACTCCACCGTGAGCGCCACGCCCAGCCAGGCGCCGCTGGCCGCATGGCGCATGGCGTTGCTGACCAGGTTGGAGAGGATCTGGCGCATGCGGTCGGCATCGGCGCGGATGTCGGTCATGCCTTCGTCGGTGGGGCCGGGCAGGAACAGGTCCAGCTGCATGCCGTGCTGCTGCAGCTGGGGGTGGAGCTGGTCCAGCGTCTCGGCCACCAGCAGGGTCAGGTCCATGCGCTGCTTTTGCAGCGAGAGCTGGCCTGCATCGGCCATGGACAGCGTGTGCAGGTCGTCCACCAGCCGGCCCAGGTGCTCGACCTGGGACAGCAGGGTGTTCAATTCGGTGTCGTCCGCCGCGATGACGCCATCGCAGATGGCATGCAGTCGCGCCTGCAGCACCGTCAGCGGCGTGCGCAGCTCATGCGAGATCGAGGCCGCCGTGGCGCGGCGCTCGGTCTCCAGCGTCTCCAGCGAATCGATCATGCGGTTGAAGGCCTCCACCATCTCGGCCATCTCGCCGTGGGCCTTGCCGGGCAGGGCGCGCGCGCTGAAGTCGCCCAGCTCCACGCGCTTGGCCACCTCGACCATGGACGCCAGGGGCCGCGTCACCAGGCGAGACACCCAAAAGCCCACGGCCAGTCCGAAGGGCAGGCACACCAGCAGGCCGATGACCAGCGACCATTTCTCGCCGAACAGCAGATCGCCCGTCCAGTACTGGCCATAGATCTGCATGGCGCGCGGGCTGTCCTCCAGCGACTGGGCGTTGAGTTCGTCCAGCTCGATCTGCACGGCCGGCGGCAGGCTGTTGTAGAAGTCGCGGTACTGGATCTCGGAGAACACCAGCACGCCGATGGCCAGCAGGGCGATGGTGCTGAGCACGGTGGCCGTGATCCACAGGCCGAAGCGCACCCAGATGCGGTTGGGCCTCAGTCCCAGGGCCATAGCCGGTAGCCGATGCCACGCACGGTTTCGATCAGGCCTTCCTGGCCGGCCAGCTGCAGCTTGCGGCGCAGCTTGGACAGGTGCGAGTCGATGACGCGCTCCAGCGCATCGCTCTCGGGCAGGCAGTGCTCGATCAGGTGGGAGCGCGAGAAGCAGCGCCGAGGCTGGGCCGCCAGGCAGGCCAGCAGGCGGAACTCGGTCAGCGTCAGGGGCAGCGGCAGGGCGCGGCCCTCGTTGTCGTAGACCACGGCGCTGTGCGCCTCGGTATCGATCTCGATGGGGCCCACGCGGATGGGCGCGGGCGCCGGGTTCTTGCGCGCCTGGGTGCGGCGCAGCACGGCGCGCACGCGGGCCACGACCTCGGGCGGATTGAAGGGCTTGACCACGTAGTCGTCGGCGCCCAGGCGCAGGGCCAGCAGCTTGTCCACATCGTCGGCCAGGGCCGTGACCATGATCACGGGCGTCTGGCTGTCATCGCGGATGGCGCGCAGCACGTCGATGCCATCCATGCCGGGCAGGTGGATGTCCAGCAGCACCAGGTCGGGCCGCAGCTGGCGGAACAGCTGCAGCGCCTCCTGCCCGTCCGAGGCCATGCGCGAACGCAGCCCGTCCCGCTCGAGATAGGCCGTCAGGATGCTGGCGATGGCGGGCTCGTCTTCGACGACGAGCACGAGGGGGGTGGTTGCCGTTGGCTGTGCTGTGGAGTTCATGGGAAAGCTGGCAGGGCCAAGCGCACATTATGGTGCGATGCCCTGCGAGCCGCAGCCCTCCATATTGGCTCCACGAAGTCTGCAATCGCGCGCAAGGCTGGCGCTGTTCATTTCCTGCAGGCCCATCAGCGGCTATTGGTAGCTCATCGTGAAGGTCGCCCTGCCATAGGCCACGCCAGGTGTCACGCTGCCGGCTGTCTGCACCAGACGCGCGCTCAGCGGAATCTTCAGGCTGTTCTGCCCCTGTGCGACCTGGCCCGCATTCCATTGGTTGGCATTGCCCAGGCTGCCGGAGTCGGGGCCGAAGCTCACGGGCACGTTGTTTCTCAGTACCTGTATGCCGACACCCCGGGCCTTGGAGTTTTGGGCCAGCGTCAGCGTGCTCGATCGGTTGGTCGCCTGGGTGGCATCCGTCAGCGTGACGAAGGCGGTCAGGCGTGTATTGGCTTCGCCTCCCGCGCAGGTCAACTCGATGCTGAAGTCCTTGGCTGCCGTGACGGTCCCGATTCCCTTGAAATCGGCGAACGGGGCGGGGGCCATGGTCACGTCGATCTTGCCCGTGGACACCCGGCAGGTCGGCGGCCTGGGGCGGCTGCTGACGTTGACGGTGATGCCACTCGAAAAGAATACCGTGGCCAGCAAGTCACGGGCATTGCTGGTCCCAGAGTAGATTCGTGCGAAGCTGCCATTCAGGAAACCGCCAGATGTGAGTTCCCCGGTTTTCACGAGCTCGATGGTCATGTTGTTGCTTGGCAGTGAATGGAATATGCCCTGTTTCAGCATGGACCCGGAATAAGGCGCGGCTCTTTCCCACGTGATTCTCATGCCAAGGTTGGGAATGGAGGTGGAATATATTCCACTGCTTTCCGTTCCAATGCCTTCTATGTAATAAAAATCATTGTCGCAAGAAATGTGGTAGCTGCCGGCCCCGGTATTTTGCAAAGCCATTGTCCTGGAATAGACAACGCTGCCAATCGGATAATTTTCGTTGACGATGGTGGGGGTGTTGGCCGAACCCGGAAACTGGGCATTCCAGCCCTGGGAGGAACAACGGGCCCAGGATGAAATAGGGGCCATGAAGAAAATCAAGAGGAGCGGCATGGCCAATGCATGGCGCAAGATGGCTGTGAAAGGCATGCTGTGGACTCCAGCCAGGAAGATATGGATCAATGTCCTTGGGACAGGCGGCACCGGGCGCGATATCCGGTCAATATACCGACCTGTATGCGGCATTGGAATCGGAGTGTTCTGAAAATAAACTCGGAATCATCCGAGTCCGCGGTAATCTGGCGCGGTCCGCGACTGACTCCCGCCCGGGATGGGCAAGAGAGGCTTGCGCACGGCGCCGCGTTCTCCATGTTTCCTCCATAAAGCCTGCAACCTCGCGCAAGCTTGGCCGCGTCCAATGGCTATCCGGGGACATGGTTCCCTGGCCTCGTTTTCCCGGTCCTCCCCCTCGATCATCCCCTCCCGCCTGTCCATCCCGTGAACCACGCCGCCGCGACGCAACGCCTCTCCAGCCTGTGCCTGGGCGCCGCCCTGGCGCTGGCCGGCTGCTCATCGCCGCCCCCGGCACAGCTCGACGGCTCGGTGCCTGCGCAGTGGACACAGCCCCTGCCCGCCGCCGCGCCGGGCGCATCTGGCTCGACCGCCGCACCCGACCTGCAGGGCTGGTGGAAGGCCTGGGGCGATGAATCCCTCAACACCCTGGTCGAGGAGGCGCTGGCCGCCAACCTCGATCTGTCCCAGGCCCAGTCGCGCCTGCGCCAGCAGCGGCTGCTGGCGGGCACGGCCGGCGCTGCCTTCCGGCCCGTGTTCACGGCCGGTGCGCGCACGCTGCAGGACATCGCAGCCATCGACTCGTATTTCCACGCCAGCATCGACGTGAGCTGGGACCTGGGCCTGTTCGGCGCCCGCGAGGCCGGCGAGCGCAATGCCGCAGCTGCCGTGCTCGA
This sequence comes from Delftia sp. WSY_10, assembly GCF_043104705.1. Taxonomy (NCBI): domain Bacteria; kingdom Pseudomonadati; phylum Pseudomonadota; class Betaproteobacteria; order Burkholderiales; family Comamonadaceae; genus Delftia; species Delftia sp. WSY_10. The sequence continues at coordinate 207,767 of NZ_JBICKY010000019.1, forward strand.
TGCACGGGGCCGCCTGCAGGCAGCGCGCGTGGCCCTGGTGGCCGACGTGGTGCACCGCTACCTGGACATCCGCATGGCCCAGCGCCAGCTGGCCCTGATCGACGAGCAGGCGCAGCTGGATGCGCGTGCCCTGCAACTGGCCCAGCTGCGCCAGCAGCAGCGCCTGGGCACGGCCGAGGCCGTGCGCCAGCTGCAGCTGCAGGCCGGCCAGAGCGCTGCCCTGCGTGCGGGCCTGCGTGAAACCCAGGCCCGCAGCGCCCACATGCTGGCCGCACTGCTGGGCCGCACGCGGCCCGATGCGCAATGGCTGCAGGCCGATGCGACAGCGCCGCTGCCTGGCCCGCAGGCGCTGGGCGTGGCGGTCCTTCCGGCCGACCTGCTGCGCACGCGCCCCGACATCCAGGTGGCGCAGGCCGGCGTGGAACGCGCCGCAGCCGAGCAGGGCATTGCGCAAGCGGCGCTGTACCCGCGCTTCGTGATCGGCGGCTCGCTGCTGTATTCGTTCAACATCACCCAGAACCTGCGCACCACGCAGGACAACGCGCCCACCTTCGGGCCGCAGATCGACATTCCCCTGTTCGACTGGGGCCGCCGCCGCTCGCAGGCCGATGCCAGCGAGCTGGCGCTGCAGGCTGCCATCCAGGGCTACCGCCAGAGCGTGCTGGACGGCGTGGCCGAGGTCGAATCCGCCCTGGCCGCCATCGGTGCCCAGCGCCAGCGCATCGCCGCGCTGCAGGACTCGCAGCAGGTGCTGGCCGAGCGCGAACGCGTGCAGCACCAGCGCCAGAAGCTGGGCCTGGACAGCGAGTTCGGTGGTCTGGCGTCCCGGCGCGCCGCATTGCAGGCGCGCAGCGAGCAGACCACCGCCCTGGCCGCCCATGCCCTGGCCTATGTGGCGCTGTACAAGGCCCTGGGCGGCGCGCCGCTGCCTGCCGAGGACAGGCCGGAGGACGATTCCGGCAACGGCCCTGCGCCCGTGGCTCAGGGGGCATCCTCATGATCGCGCTGGCGCGCAAGACGCTGGTGCACGAGTGGCGCCGGTTCATTCCCTCCGTCTTCGCGGTGGGCTTCTCCGGCGTGCTGCTGGCCATGCAGGCCGCGCTGGTGCTGGGCATCTTCGGATCGGCCGCGCTGTATGTGACGGCGTCCTCGGCCGATCTGTGGATCGGCTACCCGGGCACGCAGAGCGTGAATTTCGGCCGCACCATCGGCCGCGACGTGGACATGCGCCTGCGCATGGACCCGGACATCACTGCCGTCGAGCCCTACGTCTGGGTCGATGGCGACTGGCGCTCCAGCACGCCGGCCGGCGGCGCGGCCAGCGAACACGGCGGCGGCGTGTCGGTCTACCTGTCCGGCATTGCCACCGATGATGCCTCCATGCTGTTTTCCCGCGTGCTCCAGCCCTGGCAGCGGCAGCGCCTGCGCGAACCCGGCGCCGTGATCGTGGACCGGGCCGACCTGCAGACGCTGGGCGCCAGCGAGGGCGGCGTGGCCTGGGTCAACAACCACCGCGTGCAGGTGGTGGCCGCCGTGGACGGGCTGCGCGGCCTGGGCGGCGTGAACGTGCTGGCCTCGCTGGCCACGGCGCGCGAGATTGCCGGTGACCCGGGCCAGGGCAGCACCTACTTCGTGGCGCGCGTGCGCCCCGGCGCCTCGGCCAAGGCCGTCCAGCAGCGCCTGAACCAGTCCACGCCCAGCTTCGGCCCCTACGAGGCATGGACAGCCAAGGAATTCGCGCGGCGCTCGCAGCGCTACTGGATGTTCGACACGGGCGCCGGCGCGGGCGTGCTGTTCATGGCCGTCATCGTCTGCCTGGTGGGCTCGGTGGTCACCAGCCAGTCGCTCAAGGCCGTGGTGGCTGCCTCGTCGCGCGAGTACGCCGTGCTCAACGCGCTGGGCGTGAGCCGCGCGGCCCTGGGCCGCGTGGTGGTGGAGCAGGCCTGCTGGATCGGCGGCCTGGGCTTCGTGATGGCCGCGCTGGCCAGCGCCGTGCTGCTGGCCGTGGCCACGGCCTACCGCGTGCCCGTGGCGCTGAACGCATCGGCCGTGCTGGCCTGTGCCGTGCTGGTGGCCGTGCTGTCCCTGCTGTCGGGCCTGGGCGCCATGCGCAGCCTGCTGCGCGCCGACCCGGCCACGCTGCTGCGCTGAAGACTTCCAGACACCATGAACGTGATGAATGCCTCTTCCCCCGCGCCCACGGCGGTGCCCCGCACGGCGCCCAGCCTGGAGGCCGTGCGGCTGTGCAAGTCCTTCCTGTCGGGCATGGTCAGCGTGCAGGTGCTGCAGGGCCTGTCGGTATCGCTGTACGCGGGCGAACTGAGCCTGATCTCTGGCCCTTCGGGCTGCGGCAAGAGCACCCTGCTGTCGCTGATGTCGGGCCTGCAGGCGCCGGACAGCGGCTACGCCATGGCGCTGGGCGAGGACCTGGGCAAGCTGGGCACGCGGGCGCTGGAGAAGTTTCGCCTGCGCCACACGGGCTTCGTCTTCCAGGGCTTCAACCTGTTCCCGGCGCTGACGGCCATCGAGCAGGTGCAGCTGCCCCTGGGCTACATGGGCCTGCGCAGCGACGAGGCCCTGCGCCGCGCGCAGCAGGCGCTGGACGAGGTCGGCCTGTCCCACCGCGCCCACATGCGCCCGGCCGAACTGTCGGGCGGCGAAAAGCAGCGCGTGGCCATTGCGCGCGCCATGGCCAAGGCGCCGCAGCTGCTGTTCGCCGACGAACCCACGAGTGCGCTGGATGCCGAAAGCGGCCAGCGCGTCATCGACATCCTGCACCGCGCGGCGCGCAACCATGGCACGACCGTGCTGTGCGTGAGCCATGACCCGCGCCTGGTGCGCCATGCCGACCGCGTGCTCGGCATGGAGGACGGCGCCATCCGCAGCGACTGGCGCCAGACCTCCCCGTTGAAGGAAAAACAATGAAGCACCCCCTGAGCGGCCTTGCCGCTTCCACTGCCGGACTGGCTGCGGCGCTGGCCGCCGCCGCGCTGCTGGCGGGCTGCGGTCCTTCGCACGATGCGCCCGCCAATGCGGGCCAGGCCAGCTCCAGGGCGCAGCAAAGCGGCCCGGCGGCCGTGGCCGTGGCGCGCGGCAAGATCGAGGTGGAAGGCGGGCTGCTGGACCTGTCGCCCGCCGTGGCCGGCGTGGTGCAGCAGCTGTCCGTCAAGGAAGGCCAGTCCGTGCAGCGCGGCCAGTTGCTGCTGAGGCTGGCCGACGAGACGGGCCAGGCCGACCTGGCCGTGGCCGAGTCCGAGGCCCAGCTGGCCAAGGCCCGCCAGAAGGCACGCGCCGCGCGCCTGCCCCAGCTCAAGCAGACCCTGGCGCGCTGGCAGGCAGCGGCCCGCGAGGGCGCGGCCGACGCGCAGAACGTGGACGAGGCCGCGCAGGCACTGCGCGATGCGCAGGCCGAGATCGACGTGGCCGCGGCCGAGGCCCAGGTGGCGCAGCGCAAGCTCGAACAATTGCGCGCCCAGCACAAGCGCCAGGAACTGCGCGCGCCCGAGGCCGGCACCGTGGTGCGCCTGGCCACCCACGCGGGCAGCCAGGCCGTGCCCGGCACGCCGGCCGTGGTGCTGCTGCCGCAGCGCCCGCTGCAGGTGCGCGCCGAAATCAACGAAAGCTTCGCCGCCGCCGTGCGCGAAGGCATGCAGGCCACGGTGACGCTGGATGCCGATGGCTCCGCACAGCAGCAGCTGCCCTCGGCACGCGTGCTGCGCATCAGCCCCGTCTATGGCACGGCGCGGCTGCAGGACGACCAGCAGCGCGGGCCGGTGCGTGTCATCGAGTGCGTGCTGGTCTTCGAGCAAGCTCCCGCCGCCGTCGTGCGCGTGGGTCAAAACGTAAGGGTGCAGTTTCATGAATAAGCGCATTCCCCTGTATCTGGACACCGCCGCCCCCGGCTGGATGGTGCAAAGCGACTTCGACGGCACGATCAGCCTGCTGGACGTGACCGACACCCTGCTCAACCGCTTCGGCAAGCCCGGCTGGCAGGAACTGGAAGACGCCTGGGAGCGCGGCGAGATCGGCTCGCGCGAATGCATGAAGGGCCAGGTCGCGCTGCTGGACATGGACGAGGCCGAGCTGCGCGCCCATCTGGACACCATCGAGATCGACCCCGGCTTTGCCGGCTTCGCGGCAGCCGCCCAGGCCCACGGCATGGTGGTGCAGGTGGTCAGCGACGGCATCGACTACGCCATACGCCATGTGCTGGAGCGCCATGGCCTGGGCCATCTGCAGGTCATCGCCAACCGTCTGGTGCCGACCGGCGAGCGCAGCTGGCGCCTGGACTCGCCCTGGGCCAGCGCGCAGTGCGCGCGCGCCAGCGGCAACTGCAAGTGCGAGCGCCTGGCCGAGCAGCAGGCCCAGCATGGCCGCGTGCTCTATGTGGGCGACAGCACCTCGGACTTCTGCGTCTCGGGCCGCGCCGACTTCGTGCTGGCCAAGTACAAGCTGATCGCCCACTGCGAAAGCCGGGGCATCGCCCATGCGCCCTTCGAGCATTTCGAGCAGGCCACGGCCTTGCTCGACAAGGTGGTCCTGGGCCTGGAGGCGCTGGCATGACATACCACCCCCTGAGTCGCTTCGCTCCTTCCCGTTGCACGGCGCCCCCCAAGGGGGACGACACCTTCGGTGCGGGGCGGCGCGGCCGGCCAAGGCCCTTCCTTGGTGTCTCTGGCTTCGGGGCACGCCATTTTCATGGACAGAGGGCGACGCGCAGCGTCATGGAAAATTGACATGAATTTGAGTGATGGGCTCTCCCTGGTTCAGCGCAGCGAGCCTGCCACGGGGCTGGACAGCGTCTGCGTGACCGAGCATGAATTCGTCATGCCCGGCACGGGCGCTGCCGCGCGCACCGGCGTGCTGCTGGTGCACGGGCTCACGGGCACGCCGGCCGAGATGCGCCTGCTGGCCAAGGGGCTGAACAAGCAGGGCTTCACCGTCTATGCGGTCCAGCTGGCCGGCCATTGCGGCAGCATGGAAGATCTCGTGGACACGCGCTGGACCGACTGGCTGGCCAGCGTGGAAGGCGGCCTGCAGCGGCTGTCGCAGCATGTGGACCATGTGGTGGTCGGCGGCCTGTCCATGGGCGCCGTGCTCTCGCTGGCCGTGGCCCAGCGTCATCCCGACAAGGTGGACGGCGTCTGCGCCCTGTCCACCACCTTCCGCTACGACGGCTGGAGCATCCCCTTCTACACGCGCCTGGCCTTTTTGCTGCCGCTGTTCCGCGCGCTGGGCATTGGCCGCCGCAGCGTGTTCATGGAGCAGCCGCCCTACGGCATCAAGGACGAGGCCCTGCGCGCACGCGTGGTCGAGCAGATGCACTCGGGCGACAGCGCGGCGGCCGGCCTGCCGGGCAATCCCTGGTGGTCCATCATCGAACTGCGCCGCCTCTCGGCCCACGTGCTGGCGCGCCTGCCCCAGCTGCGCTCGCCCTGCCTGGTCATCCATGCGCGCAACGACGACATCTCGTCGGTGGCCAACGCCCACGACATCGTGCACGGCGCCAGCCAGGCCCATGTCGAGCTGGTGCTGCTGGACAACAGCTACCACATGGTCACCATCGACCGCGACCGCCGCACCGTGATCGCGCGCACCACCGAGTTCGTGGCGCGCATCGCCAGCGGTGCCGCCCCCCGCGAAGGCCGGGCTGTGGAGGCTGCGCCGCATGGGCAGTGATCTCTCGCCGCTGGTCATCACGCTGTGGGTGCTGAACGTGCTGGTGGACAGCGGCGGCCAGCTGGCCTTCAAGGCCGCTGCCAGCCAGCCCGGTGACCTCGACGGCCTGGCGCGCTGGCGCTTCATGGCCTCCAGGCCCTGGCTGTGGCTGGGCGTGGGCTGCTATGTGGCCGAGTTCGTGCTGTGGCTGGCCTTTCTCTCGCTGGTGCCGCTGTCCGAAGGCGTGCTGCTGGGCTCCATCAATATCGTGGCCATCATGATCGCGGGCCGGCTGCTGTTTGCCGAGAAGCTGGCACCCATGCGGGTCGCCGGAATTGTCCTCGTGTCCATAGGCGTCGCCATCGTGGGCCTGCATTGAGATGAAACAGCACCCCCTGAGTCGCTTCGCGCCTTCCCCCGTGTGCACGGCGCCCTCTCTCGCTTCGCGGGAGGGGGACGACACCCTCGGGGCGGGGCGGCCCTTCCTCGGTGTCCCAGGCTTTGGGGCTCGCCAGTTTCATACGATGCGGGCGGCGCGCAGCCCCGTGAATAACTGAGATGAAACGTTTCTATTTCATTGGCTTTCTGGTGCTCATGGCCTTCGACACGCTGGCCCAGCTGAGCTTCAAGCAGGCCGGCAATGCGGCGCTGCCGCTGGAGTTCTCCACGGCCTGGCTGGCGCGCGTGTTCGGCCAGCCCTGGATCTATGGCGCCTTCGTGGGCTACATCGGCGCCTTTTTCTCGTGGATGACCTTGCTCAAGCGCGCGCCCATCGGCCCGGCCTTTGCGGCATCGCACCTGGAGATTCTTTCCGTGCTGGCGCTGTCGTACTGGCTGTTCGACGAGCGCATAGGCATGCCCCAGATCATCGGCTGCCTGTTCATCGTGGCCGGCATCGCCTGCCTGGCGGTCAGCGAGACGCAGGAGGCCGAGGGGCCCGGCGCAGACGACGACACTCCGGGCCATGCGGGCGGCAACCCGGGCGCGGGTTCGGCCAGCGCGGGCGCCGCGCATCTGGCGGCCTCGGCCGAGCACGGCACGCACCGTGGCTGAACGCATGCTGCCGCCCACGGCGGGCCTGCCACTGCGCGCGGCCGACCTGCTGCCCTGGGGCGACGCGGACCTGGCGACGGCGCTGGCGCAGTGGCTGGGCGTGCCCGCCGTGCAGCTTGAATGCTCTGGCACCTCGGCGCTGATGGTGGCGCTGCAGACCCTGCGCCGCCTGGCGCCGGGCCGCAGCGAAGTCATCGCACCCGCCTATACCTGCCCGCTGGTGGCCCTGGCCGTGGCGCACTGCGGCCTGCAGCTGCGCCTGTGCGATCTGCATGCCGACACGCTGGACATGGACCCCGCGCGCCTGCGCGCCCTGTGCAGCGAACGCACCCTGGCCGTGCTGCCCACGCATCTGTGCGGCCGCGTGGCCGACGTGGACACGGCCCTGGACTGCGCGCGCGCCGTGGGTGCCTGGGTGGTGGAGGACGCGGCCCAGGCCCTGGGCGCGCGCCTGCGCGGCGAGCCCGTGGGCTGGCAGGGCGATGTGGGCTTCTACAGCCTGGCCGTGGGCAAGGGCCTGACCACCTTCGAGGGCGGCGTGCTGCTGGCGCGCGACCCCGCGCTGCGCGAGGCACTGCGCGAGACACATGCAGCCAGCGTGCGCCAGGACCGAGGCTGGGAGTTGCGCCGCAGCCTGGAGCTGCTGGGCTATGCGGCGCTGTACCGCCCCGCCGGGCTGGACCTGGCCTATGGCCGCCCCCTGCGCGATGCGCTGTCGCGCAGCGACTGGGTGCAGGCCGCCGGCGATGATTTCGACGACGCCATTGCCCGCCATGAACTGGGCGCCTGGCGCCGCCGCGTGGGCCGGCGCGCACTGGCGCGGCTGGCGGACTTCCAGCAGCAACTGCAGCGCCAGGCGCGTGAGCGCGGCGCCTGGCTGTCGGCCATCGATGGCATCGAGGTGGTGGGCGACACCGTGCCGGGTGCGCAAGGCGTCTGGCCCGTGCTGCTGCTGCGCCTGCGCGATGCCGCCACGCGCGATGCGCTGCTGCGCGCGCAATGGGGGCGGGGCTGGGGTTTGTCGCTGCCCTTCGTCCATGTGCTGCCCGACTATGGCCGCTACGACCATGTGCTGGGCCTGGCACGCCAGGACGTGGTGGACCAGGGGCGCGACTGGGCGCAGCGCCTGGTGGCGGTGGGCAACAGCCTGTGGTTCGACGACGCGCGCTTTGGCGATCTGGTCCAGGTGCTGGAAAGCGCCATGAAGCAGGCCGCCGCCTGACCTCGCAGCACCGGTCGCCGCAGCTCCGGTGGGGCCTCAGCCGGCCTGCTGCAGACGCTCCACCAGGCGCTCGTTGAACGCATGCTGGCCCAGTTGCCAGGTGGCCAGCGTCTGCGCGCCGATCTGCGTGTCCTGGCCGTCACCCGCGCTCATCCAGCGCTTCCACCAGGTCGCGTAGCGCCAGGAAGACACATCGCCCGTGATGTCGCTGCCCACGATCTGGCCGGACAGCGCGCCAATGATGTCCATGGCTTCGCTCTCCAGCATGCGGCCCTGGTCCCAGTTGGTGCGCACCACCTCGGGCGCGAACACGTCCTTGTCGATGCTCAGGTAGGTGGGCTGGGCCTGCTCGCGCAGCATGCGCGCCAGCGTGCGCGACAGCTCGGCCACGCTGGCAAAGCTGCGAAAGGCCGAGTCCACGCCCAGGCGGCGCGCCCAGCCCGTGTCCACGCCCGCGCTCCAGTAGCTCAGGCGGCCCGCGCGCAGCGGCGTGAGGTAGTTCTCCCAGGCGTGTGCGCGGCCGATGTCGCCGGAAGTGATGCCGGCCACGTGCACATGCGAGACGGCCGGATGCAGGGCCACGCGGCGCACCCAGGAGCCGCAGTGCACGCCCCAGGGAAAGCGCATGTTGTCGGGGTGGTTGTCCAGCACGACCACGCGCAGCGGCCGGCCTGAGGACAGGGCCCGCGCCGCGATGCAGCGCTCGATCAGCGGCCAGCTCAGATGGTGGAAGTCGCCGCTGCCCATGAGGGCCGTGCCATGCGCGGCGGGCAGCTGTGCATCGAGCGCCGCGCGGAACCGCGCGAAGCGCCGCAGGCCGCAGCCGAAGCGCACCTGCTCCTGCCAGTGCTGCAGCGGCAGGCGCAGCTCGCCGGGCAAGGACCCCACCGAGCCATCCACATCCAGCACGACCGGCTGGGCATTCAGTTCTGTTCGCTCCATTGGCGATCGCTTTCGAAGTGGCCGGCAAAGCGCCGGCCCAGTGCGCGCAGCAGCGGGTTGCGGATGAAGACCGCATGCTGCGTGAAGGTGAAGCTGGCGCCCAGCTGGGCCTTGACCTCGGGATCGGTCCAGCCGGCCACGTAGTGGCTCAGGCCGCGTTCGATGGCGTATTCGAGGTTGACCATCCAGCTCACGAAGTAGAGGTTGGCCTCGCGTGCGGCCGGGTAGGACAGGCCGATGTACTTGTCGATCAGCTTGCCGCCGTGCTCGAAGCACAGGTTCCAGCCCAGCAGCGCGCCGGGCGCGCCGTCGTCCTGCAGCGCGCGGTACTCGAAGACGAGGCCGCCGTTGTCCGCGTCGCGCAGCACGGCCGCGAAGAAATCGCGCGTGAGTTTGTCGAAGTGGATCTCGCTTTGCGCATACACCGCATCGAACAGCGCGTAGTAGGCATCGACCCGGGCGTCATCGGCAAAGGCCGCGCCCGTGGGAATGCGCTGCACCTGCAGCTGCGCGCGGCTTTTGAGCTTGCGCCGCAGGTTCTGGCGGCGGCTCCTGGACAGGCGCGCAAGGTACTCGTCCAGGCTGGAGAAGTCGATGGGCACATGGGCCAGGGCCTGGCCTTCGACCAGGATGAAGCCCGCATCGGCCAGGGCCTGCGCCAGCGCCCGTGCGTGGGCGTTGTCGGCGTCCGGCAGCAGCGGTGAATCCTGGGGCAGGTCCTTGACGATGGTCAGCAAGCGCCGGCCTGCGCGCGCGCGCAGCGCGGCAGCCTGCTGGGCGGCAGGGGTGCCCATGGGCAGCACGGCGTACTCGCTGACCGTGGTGCCCACGAAGTCGGTGGACAGGCGCAGCCGGCGCGACAGCCAGCCGCCACCGGGCAACGACAAAAGACGCGCCTTGAGCGCGTCGTCCGCCGTGGTCAGAAGATCGAAGGGCGCCGTGAAGGCCGGCGCCGGCCAGTCCTGCAGCAGTGCGAAGCCCTCGGGAGGATGGGCCGCGAACTGCGCGAGCAGGCCTGGGGGTTCGAGCTGGTTGTGCAGGCGCTCTGCGGGCATCGCGCCTTCAGGCCGCCTTGGCTTTCGTGAGCAACTGGTCCAGCAGGACCATGGCCTCGTCGATCTCGGGGCGCGAGATCATCAGCGAGGGCGCGAAGGTGATCACGTTCTTGTAGTAGCCGCCCACGTCCAGCACCAGGCCGCGCTTGCTGCCCTTGTATTCCAGGCCGCCTTCGAGGCCGATGTCCACCATCTTGTCCAGCAGCGCCTTGTTGGGCGTGAAGCCGTCCTCGGTACAGATCTCGGCGCGCAGCGCCAGGCCCAGGCCGTCCACATCGCCGATTTCCTTGTGGCGCTTTTGCAGCTCCTTGAGGCCTTCGAGGAAGTAGGCGCCCGATTCGCGCACCTGGCGGCCGAAGTCCATCTCGTGGGTCATCTTCATGACTTCCAGGCCCAGGGCCGTGCCCAGCGGGTTGGAGGCGAAGGTAGAGTGGGTCGATCCCGGCGGGAAGATGGTGGGGTTGATCAGTTCCTCGCGCGCCCACAGGCCCGACAGGGCGTTGAGGCCGTTGGTCAGCGCCTTGGCGAAGACCAGCACATCGGGCTTGACGCCGAAGTTCTCCACCGACCACAGCGTGCCGGTGCGCCAGAAACCCATCTGGATTTCATCGACCACCATCAGCACGCCGTGGTCGTCCAGCACCTTCTTGAGGCCCTTGAAGAAGTTGGGCGGCGGCACGACGTAGCCGCCCGTGCCCTGGATGGGCTCCACGTAGAAGGCCGCGTACTCGCACTGGTTGGTCTTGGGGTCCCAGATGGCGTGGTATTCGTTCTCGAACTTGCGCGCGAATTCCCGGACGATGGAGTCCGCGTATTCCTCGGACGTCATGCCCTTGGGGCGGCGGAACGGGTAGGGGAAGGGGATGAACTGCGCGCGGTCGCCGAAGTGGCCGTAGCGGCGGCGGTAGCGGTAGCTGGAGGTGATGCTGGAGGCGCCCAGCGTGCGGCCATGGTAGCCGCCCTCGAAGGCGAACATCAGGCTCTTGCCACCGCTGGCATTGCGCACGACCTTGAGCGAGTCCTCGATGGCCTGGGCGCCGCCCACGTTGAAGTGCACGCGGCCGGCATGGCCCCACTTGCGCTCCGCATCCTGGGCGATGAACTTGGCCAGCTCGATCTTGGTCGGGTGCAGGTACTGGCTGGCGACCTGGGGCAGGGTCTGCAGCTGCTCGATCATCTTCTGCTCGAGGCGCTTGTTCTTGTAGCCGAAGTTCACGGCCGAATACCACATCTGCAGATCGAGGTAGGGCGTGCCGGCCTCGTCGTACATGTAGCTGCCTTCGCAGCCCGAAAAGATCTTGGGGGGATTGACGTAGTGGACGGTATCCCCGAACGAGCAGTACTTGGCTTCGTCGGCCAGGAGTTGGGCGTTATTGGTCACAGCAAAGGGCTCCAGATATTCAGCCGCCGCAGTGTGAGCGGGCAATCTTGCTGCGCTGTCGAGTCTTTGTGTGGGGTTTGTGGAGGAGGTCCGCGCGGGACCGTGATCTGTCCCTGTGACGTAAATGATACAAAACAAATGATAATCATTATCAATTGGTGGGAGAATCGCGGAAAGCCAGCAGGAAGAAATCACACCCGGGGGGAATCAATGGTCTCGCAAGAGCACTCCGCGAAGAGGTCGGCAGCTAGCCAGCAACCCTCGTTCCCCGATTCCTGCCATGGCTCCATCTTCACGCTCCTGCGCCCCTGTCTCCCTTTTCTGGAATCCCTGCGCTGCGCCGGCCTTGCGGCCCAGCCTGCTGGCCGTGGCCGTGCAGGCCGCCGTGATCGGCCTGGCCACGTCCGGCGCCTGGGCCCAGCCCCGGCCTCAGGCCCTGGACGATGAGGCCCGGCTGATGGCACAGGCTCCCACCAAGGCACTGGCCCAGGTCGACGTGGTCGACACGGCCGAGCCCGCGCAGCGAACCCCGGGCGCCTCCACCACCGTCAGCGGCCCGGCGCTGGAGCAGGCCGGCAGCATGGCCGACGTGGTGCGCTACCAGCCCCTGGTCTCCGCGCCGGGCACAGCCTCGGGCACCAGCCGCAACCGCAGCAGCTTCGACCGCTCGGGCACCACGGGCTACAACATCCGCGGCATCGAGGGCAACCGCATCGGCATGGATGTGGACGGCGTCGAGATGCCCGACGCCACCACGCGCCCCTATGTGAGCCGTGTCGGCGCCAACACCTTCGGCGTGGGCCGTGACTTCATCGACCCCGAGATGTTCTCGGCCGTGGACATCCTCTCCGGCACCACCACGGCGCGGCGCGCGGCCGGTGGCATCGGCGGCTCGGTGGGCTTTCGCACCAAGTCCGCCGAGGACTACCTGGTGGGCGGCAAGACCTCCTACCTGGGCGGCAAGATCGGCCACGACACGGCCGACCGCTCCTGGAACGAGAGCTTCACGGCCGCTGGCCGCTCGGGCGACCTCGACGGCCTGATCGCCTACTCGCGCCGCGACGGCCACGAGACGCGCAACCACAGCGCCATCGTCAACAGCTATCCCGACGACTGGAACTCCAAAGCCCTGCTGCTCAAGGGCGGCCTGCGCATCAACCCGGCCCACCGCCTGGTGCTGTCGGCCGACCTGTATCGCCGCAAGAACGACACCTCCTTCCACGGCTGGGACACCACCAACACCAGCATCACCGAAAGCTCGCGCCAGAACAGCGACACCAGCCGCAACACGCTGCAGCTGCAGCACCTGTGGACACCGGCCGGCGCCTGGGTGGACCAGCTGGACACGCGGCTGTACTTCCAGAACACGGACACCAACGACGTCACCGACACCACCACGCTGGCCACGGGCGCCAAGGTGCACAACGTCTCGGGCAACGAGACGCGCACCTGGGGTTTCTCGAGCACGGGCGACAAGCGCATCGACCGCCACCGCCTGAGCTTTGGCGTCAATGCCTCGACCCAGGACACGGAGCGCCCCTGGGCCGTGTCCGGCAGCATGAAGCCCCAGCCCGATACCACCACCCGCCGCTACGGCGCCTTCCTGCAGGACGAGATCAGCTTCCAGGCCGGTGGCCGCCGCCTGGCGCTGATTCCCGCGCTGCGCGTGGACCGCGTGGAGATCAAGACGCGCGACCTGGACAACTTCGTCTCGGGCGTGCTCACGGCCGCCGATGTGGAAAAGATTTACGGCGGCACGCGCGACAACACCATCCTCAGCCCCAGCCTGGCCCTGGTCTATGACCTCACGCCCACGTTCAGCGCCTATGCCCAGTTCAAGCGCAGCGGGCGAGCGCCCTCGGCCGGCGAGATCTTCGGCTCGTGGAACATGGCCAGCAACTACAACGCGGCAGGCCAGTACGCGCTGGTCGGCAACCCCAACCTGAAGGAGGAAAGCAGCAATGCCTTCGACTTCGGCCTCAAGGGTTCGCCCACGCCGGGCGTGACCTTCAACAGCTCGGTCTTCTATACCAGGTACTCCGACTTCATCGCCTACACGCGCTACCTGCGCGCGGGCCGTCCCGACCTGTTCGTCAACGTGCCCGCCCACATCGGCACCATCTACCAGGCCGAGAACCGCGACAGCGCAAAGATCTACGGCTTCGAGGCCAGCGCGCGCCTGGACCACGGCCAGTGGATGCCCGCCGCCAGGGGCCTGTACTCCACCTGGGCGCTGGGCATCAGCCGCGGCACCTCCAAGTCCTACTACGCAGGCGACAAGGATGTGCCGCTGGACAGCGTGCTGCCGCGCAAGGCCATCGTCGGCGTGGGCTATGACGCACCGGCCCGGCAATGGGGCCTGAACCTGACCGGCACCTTCGTCGCGGGCAAGCAGGCCGTGGCCACCAACCGCGACAGCTACCAGAACGCGGGCACCGGCCTGACCGACTCGACCACCGAGCTGTTCCGCGTGCCCGGCTATGCCATCTTCGACCTGGCCGGCTACTGGCAGGTCGCAAAGAACGTGCGCCTGAACGCCGGCATCTACAACCTGGGCGACAAGCGCTACTGGGACTATTCCAGCACCCGCAGCCTGCAGCCCGGCGTGGCGCGCGACCGCCGCGACATCGAGCTGCTGAGCAACCCGGGCCGCACCTTCGCCGTGTCCATGAACGTTGCGTTCTGAGCACCCTGCGCACCATGCCATTGCATCCACGCCACCTTCACTTGCCGCGTGGCGCGGATCCGAGGAGTTTCTCCAGGGGCCGGCCGGCCTTCCCTACAGCGGCGGTGTCGGCCGGAAAGCCTCCACCACCATCGCAGCCGCCGCTGTATCTGCCTACTTCAGGAGTCGTTTCATGATCGAGTTCTCTCTGTCCCACCGCATGCTGGCCGCTGCCGGCCTGGCGGCCCTGCTCACCGCCTGCGCATCGCCCACGGCACCGTCCGCCAGCGGCCCGGCCCAGCCTGCGGGCGGGCATGGCCAGTCTGCCTTCATGGGCAGCTACGACGCCAACCGTGATGGCGTGGTCACGCGCCAGGAGTACGACACCGTGCGCAAGCAGCGCTTCCTGGCCGGCGACACCAATGGCGACGGCTGGCTCAGCGAGAAGGAGTACGTGGACGAGTTCGAGGCCCGCCTCAAGCAGCAGTACGCGGGCCGCCAGCCCGACGAGCGCTATGCCCAGTCCATGAAGCAGGCCCATGTGCGCTTCGGCATCGTGGACAGGAACCGCGACGGCAAATACACCGTGGAAGAAGACATGGCCATCGCCGATCGCAGCTTCAAGGAAGCCGACGTCAATGCCGACGGCGTCGTGGACAAGAACGACGTCAAGAAGCCCTGAGCGGACATGGCTGGAACCCTATCCAAGCGATTGGCCTGGTGGCTGCCGCTGCTATCGGCCGTGTGCATCTCCGCCCAGGCCCACACGCCCTACCTGCTGCCCACCAGCTTCGAGGCCCAGCCCCGGGCCGTCATCAGCGTGGACGCCAGCTTTGCCGACAAGTTCTTCATCCCCGAAGTGGCTTTTGGCGAAACGCGCTTCACCGTGACGGCGCCCGATGGCTCGGTCACGCCCATGGCCGATGTGCGCCAGTTCAAGACCCGCACCGTGGCCGAGCACCAATTGCCCGACGAGAAAGGCACCTACCGCGTGAGCACCGGCCCGCGCCTGGGCGCCATCTTCCGTTCGTGGGAGCGCAACGGCAAGGTCGAGACCGCGCGTGATCCCGCCACGCCCACGCCGGCCGATGCCAGGCTGCTGAGCCACTACCAGTCGCTGTCGGTCTCCGAGACCTACATCACGGTGGGCAAGCCCAGCCGGGCTGCGCTCGCGCCCTCAGGCAAGGGCCTGGAGATCGTGCCCGTCACGCATCCGGCCGACCTGTTCGCGGGCGAGAAGTTCGACTTCACCGTGCAATACGACGGCAGGCCGCTGGCCGCGCAGAAGGTGGAAATCTTCCGCTCGGCCATGGACCTGGCCAGCCAGCACAGCGTGGATGCACTGACCACCGATGGCCAGGGCCGCATCTCCTACGCCCTGCCCAAGTCAGGCATCTACCTGGCCCTGGTGCGCTACCGCGCCGACGCCCCCGCCGGCGCCGCCGCGCCGCAGTACGGCAACAACTACACGCTGACGTTCAGGGTGCTGGCGCAGTAAGGGGTTCCGGCTTCACGAAAAAGGCCTGACGCCATGGAGGTGCAGGCCTTTTCTCATGGTGAAGCCCAGCCCCAGACGATGTGCATGAGGGCTATGCGCCTCAGCCCGTGGCCACCACCCGCAGCACCTCGGCGCCATAGGCGTCCAGCTTCTTGGCGCCCATGCCGCTGATGCCCTGCAGGTCGTCCAGCGAGGCCGGGTTGCGCTCGGCAATGGCGGCCAGCGTGGCGTCGTGGAAGATCACGTAGGCCGGCAGGTTGTGCTCGCGCGCGACTTCGGCGCGCCAGGCCTTGAGGTTGATGAAGCGCACCTGGGCATCAGGCCCCAGGCTGGCGGCGGCCGCGTTGGGCTGGGTGGCGCGCTTGGAGGTGCGCGTGCGTGGCGCGGCCACGGCCTCGCGCAGCTGCACCTGGACATTGCCGCGCAGCACTTCGCGCGAGCCTTCGGCCAGGCACAGGGTGTCGAAGCTGTGGCCGCTGTTCTCGCTGGTGATCTTGTGCAGGCCCAGGGCGCCCGTGGCCAGCAGCTGGCGCATCACGCCGCGCAGCTGGGGCTCGCTGTAGTCCTTGCCCAGGCCGAAGGTGGAGATCTTCTCGTGCCCGTACTGGCGCACCTTCTCGGTGTCCTTGCCGCGCAGCACGTCCATGATGTGGCCCGCGCCAAAGGTCAGCTGGCTGGCCTCGTGCACGCGGTAGATGGTGGACAGCAGCTTGCGCGCGGCGTCCGTTCCATCCCACAGGGCCGGGGGCTCCAGGCAGTTGTCGCAGTTGCCGCAGGCGGTCTTTGCCACGCGCTGCAGCGGCCGGCCTTCAATGTCCGTCTCTGCGTCTTCTCCCGGTGCGCCCAGGCCGTACTGCTCGCCGAAGTAGGCCAGCAGCCGCACGCGGCGGCAGTCCGTGGCCTCGGCCAGGCCCAGCAGGGCATCGAGCTTGCCGCGCATGACCTGCTTGAAGGTGTCCTCGGCCGGGCTTTCGTCGATCATGCGGCGCTGGTTGACCACGTCGGACAGGCCGTAGGCCATCCAGGCATCGGCGGGCAGCCCGTCGCGGCCTGCGCGGCCGGTTTCCTGGTAGTAGCCCTCGATGTTCTTGGGCATGTCCACGTGGGCCACGAAGCGCACATCGGGCTTGTTGATGCCCATGCCGAAGGCGATGGTGGCCACGATGACGATGCCGTCCTCGCGCAGGAAGCGGTCCTGGTGCAGCTGGCGCGTCTCGAAGGGCAGGCCCGCGTGGTAGGGCAGGGCGGGCACGCCGGCCTGGCTCAGCGTCTGGGCCAGCTCCTCCACGCGCTTGCGCGACTGGCAATAGACCACGCCGGCCTCGCCCTCGTGCTCGCGCTCGATGAAGCGCAGCAGCTGGTTGCTGACGTCCTTCTTCTCGGCGATGCGGTAGCGGATGTTGGGGCGGTCGAAGCTGCTGACGAAGTGCCGCGCGCTCTCCAGCTGCAGCCGCTCGACGATGTCGGCGCGCGTCAGCGCATCGGCCGTGGCCGTGAGCGCGATGCGCGGCACGCCCGCATAGCGTTCGTGCAGCACGCTCAGCGCGCGGTACTCTGGCCGGAAGTCATGGCCCCACTGGCTCACGCAGTGGGCCTCGTCGATGGCGAACAGCGACAGCTTGCCCTGGGCATGCAGGTCGTCGAGCAGGCCCAGGAAGCGCGGCGTGTTCAGGCGCTCGGGCGCGGCATACAGCAGGGTGATGTCGCCGCTTTGCAGGCGCCATTCGACTTCCTGCGTCTCGTCATAGGACAGCGTGGAGTTCAGGTAGGCGGCGCTGACACCGGCCTCGTGCAGCGCGCCCACCTGGTCGTGCATGAGCGCGATCAGCGGCGACACCACCACCGCCACGCCGTGGCCCTGCTGCTGGCGCACGATGGCCGGCACCTGGTAGCACAGGCTTTTGCCGCCGCCCGTGGGCATGAGCACCAGCGCATCGCCGCCGGCGACCACGTGCGAGACGATGGCTTCCTGCGGACCGCGGAATTGTTCGTAGCCGAACACGGCTTGCAGGACGGAATGCGCGGCGGACAACGGAGGCTTCTTTCGGCAGGGGCGGCTGGCGCGGGAGGGGGCGGGATGCGGGCGCTTCCCGCAACAAATGCGCTGCGGCCCGAAGGCCGCAACAGCCGCCATTTTGCGCCCCCTCGCAAGGTCCAGGGAAGACCTGGGGTTTGAGCCGCTCTGCATCAACGGCCTTTTCCGGGCGCGAGGGTGCCATTTTCAGATTTCTCCTAGCCACCCGCTGCTGCATTCAGCTGCCGCCCAGCACCCCGCGCGCAATGATGTTGCGCTGCACTTCGGACGAGCCTTCGTAGATGCGCAGGATGCGCGCATCGCGCACCAGGCGCTCCAGCGGCATTTCGCGCGTGTAGCCGTAGCCGCCGTGGATCTGCAGGGCCTCGTCGGTGACGAAGCCCACCATTTCGGACGCATGCAGCTTGGCCATGGCCGAGTGCTGGGTGAAGGGCTGGCCTGCCTGGCGCAAGGCCAGGGCCTGCATGGTCAGCGCCCATGAGGACTCCAGCCGCAGCTTCATGTCGGCCAGCTTCCACTGGATGCCCTGTTTCGTGGCCAGTGGCTCGCCGCCGACCAGGCGCTGGTTGGCCCATTGCGCGGCGGCGGCCAGGGCGGCCTCGGCCACGCCCAGGGCGGTGGCCGCCACGTCCAGGCGGCTGTTGTCCAGCACCTTCATGGCCGTCTTGAAGCCCGTGCCCTCGGCGCCCAGCCGGTGGCTGGCAGGCACGCGCACGCCGTCCAGCGAGACCTCGAAGGCATGGCCGCCGCGGATGCCCATGAGCTTTTCGGGCGCCGAGACCTGGATGCCGGGCAGGTCACGCGGCACGATGAAGGCGCTGACGCCGCGTGCACCGGCCTCCATGTCGGTCTTGGCGAAGACGACCATGAAGCGCGCCTCGGCGGCGTTGGAGATGAAGTGCTTGACGCCCGTGATCAGATAGTCGTCCCCATCGCGCACGGCGCGCGTGCGCATGTCGGCCGGGTGGGAGCCGCCGCGCGGCTCGGTCAGCGCAAAGGCCGCCAGCCATTGGCCGCTGGCGCAGCGCGGCAGCCACTGCTGGCGCTGGGCGTCGTCGCCGCCGATGAGCACGGCGTCCGTGCCCAGGTAGTGGGCGCCGATCATGGACGAGGTGGCCGCGCAGGCGCGCGAGATGGCCACCAGGGACAGCAGCATGGCCGTGGGCGTGACGCCGGGGCCGCCCAGGGCCTCGGGCAGGTTCATGCCCATCACGCCCAGGGCCGACAGGCCCGGCACATGGCAGGTGGCGGACAGCGCCTCTTCGTCCATGCGCTGCGCCAGCGGGGCGAGTGCGTCGTCGGCAAATCGGGCCACGGCATCGGCAATGGCGTGGTCGTCGGCGGTAGTGCCCAGTCGTTGGAAGTTCATGTCGGTTGCTCAATGTGATGGGGAAGAGGGGGCTGCGCCTGCGGTGCCCAGGGCACCGGATGCGCGCAGCGCGGCAATGGCTTCGGCGCCCCGGCCCAGCCACTGCGAGAGCAGGGCGTCGGTGTGTTCGCCCAGGGCCGGTGCGCGCTCGGCGCGGTTGGGTGCGGCGCCGCTGAAATGCACGGGCTGGGTGGGCAGGCGCAGGCCGGGCAGGCGAGGGTCCTGCACCGCGCCGAGCAGGCCGCGTGCCTGGCTCTGGGGCGACTCCAGCGCCTGGGCAATGTTCCAGATGGGCGCGGCGGGCACGCCCGCTGCATCCAGCGCGGCCACCACCTGCGCCACTTCATGCCGGCCGGCCCAGGCCTCGATGGCCTCGCGCAGCGCGGGTTCGTGGGCCGAGCGTGATTCGTCGCTGGCAAAGCGCGGGTCGCCGGCCAGGCTGCCCAGTTCCATGGCCTGCAGGGCGGCGGCGAACAGCTTGTTGTTGAGCACGGCCAGCGCGAAGTGGCCATCGCCTGCGCGGTACACGCCGAAGGGGGCCGACAGCGGATGGCGGTTGCCCACGCGGCGCGCGGGCCGGCCCGTGAACAGGTAGCGCGCCACCGAGGTGGCCAGAAAGCTCAGCGTGGTGTCGAACATGGCCACGTCCACCTGCTGGCCCTGTCCCGTGGCACGCGCCTGCAGCAGCGCGGCCAGCGTGGCCCAGGAGGCGAACAGGCCGGCCACCACGTCGCTGACGGCCTCGCCCACGACGGTGGGCGCGCCATCGGGCTCGCCCGTGGCCTCCATGAGGCCGCTCATGGCCTGCACGATGATGTCGTAGGCCGGCCGGTGGGCCAGCGGCCCGGTCTGGCCGAAGCCCGAGACGCTGACATAGACCAGGCGCGGATTGAGCGCCCGCAACTGGCTTGCCCCGATGCCCAGGCGCTCGGCCACGCCGGGGCGGAAGTTCTCCACCACCACGTCGGCCTGGGCGGCCATCTCGCGGACCAGGGCCACGGCCTCGGGGTGCTTGAGGTCCAGCACCAGGCTTTGCTTGTTGCGGTTCATCACCGTGAACAGCGCGCTTTCTCCGTTGTTCATGGGGCCGATGGCGCGGTAGTCGTCGCCCTGCGGCGGCTCGATCTTGACGACCTCGGCGCCCAGGTCGGCCAGCAGGGCCGTGGACAGCGGCCCGGCCAGCACGCGCGTGAAGTCGAGGATGCGCACGCCGTCCAGCGGGCGGGCGGTGAGGGGGGTGGACTCGGTCATGGGTGCAGCCTTGGACGGGTGGTCTATGGCTGCATGCTGGCGCGTGATTGAATCAATGGAAAATATTCATTCCTGATTCACTGCATTCAAAAAGATGATCCAAATCAGCCTGCGCCAGCTGGAGTATTTCGTGGCCGCCGCACGCCATGGCAGCACGGCGCGCGCGGCCGAGGCCATCGGCGTGTCCCAGCCGTCCATCTCCAAGGCGATTGCCGACCTGGAGGCGCAGTGGGGCGAGGCGCTGTTCGTGCGCCGCCATGCCAGGGGGCTGGATCTCACGGCGGCCGGCGCGGTGCGCAGCCGCGATGCCCAGGCGCTGCTGGACGGCGCACGCAGCCTGCAGGGGCCGCGCACGGCGGCGGTGGCGGGCGTGCTGCGCCTGGGCTTTCTGAGCACGCTGGGCGCGCGCTGGGTGCCGGCGCTGCTGGCGCAGATGCAGCGCCGCCATCCCGGCATTGCACTGGAGCTGGTGGAGGGCGATATCGCCTCGCTCACGCAGCAGGTGGAGCGCGGCGAGCTCGATGCGGCCCTGCAGTACAACACGGGCTTGGCGCGTCCCCGCATGGAGCTGCTGCCCGTGGCGGCGTTGCCGCCCTATGTGCTGCTGCCGCATCGCCATGCGCTGGCGGCCAGGACCAGCGTGAGCCTGGCCGAAGTGGCGGCCCACCCGCTGGTGCTGATCAACCTGCCGCACAGCCGCGAGTATTTCCTGTCGCTGTTCCGCGAGGCCGGCGTGACGCCGCTGGTGGCCCATGAGTTCGCCTCCATCGAGATGCTGCGTTCCATGGTGGCCAATGGCCACGGCCTGAGCGTGCTGACCACGCGACCGGTGGTGGACCGCGCCCACGATGGCCAGCGCCTGGCCTGCCGCCGCATCCGGGGCCGTGTGGCCCCCCAGCCCGTGGTGCTGGCTGTGTCGGCGGGCAATGCCTCGCCGCTGATTGCACCTTTTTTGAAGGTGGCGCGGGCTGTGATTGCACCGTAGCGGCGCGCCGTGCGGTGGCCTGCACCACGGTGGTGAATCGCGACCAGGGACTTTCCCCAGCTTGTATGGACAAGATGGGTTGGCACGGTGCTTGCTCTCGCTCTCTGTGTTGACCGCAGATGGATGCAGGTTTCCGCCCTTGCCAGGTTTGCCGGGTAATCCTGTATATACATGTTTGGTCGGCAAAAACACACTTCGGGCTTCCGCACCGGTCTGCCCGCGGACCCCGAAACTGCCATTGCCAACTTGCTTTCCCGACCGAGGAGTGCCACATGAGTTCGATCCCCACGTTCCGCCGCCTGCCCCTGGGGCCGCTGGCCGCCGCCCTCTGCCTTGCCGCCGCACTGCAGCCCGCTGCCGCGCAGGAGACCAAGATCACCCTGGGCATGTCGGGCTGGACAGGCTTCGCGCCGCTGACCCTGGCCGACAAGGCCGGCATCTTCAAGAAGAACGGCCTGGCGGTGGACCTGAAGATGATTCCGCAGAAGGACCGCCACCTGGCCCTGGCCTCTGGCGCCATCCAGTGCGCGGCCACCACCATCGAGACGCATGTGGCCTGGAACACCAACGGCGTGCCCATCGTGCAGATCTTCCAGATGGACAAGTCCTATGGCGCCGACGGCATTGCCGTGCGCAATGACGTCAAGGGCTTTGCCGACCTCAAGGGCAAGACCGTGGCCGTGAGCGCGCCGGGCACGGCGCCGTACTTCGGCCTGGCCTGGATGCTGCACAAGAACGGCATGACCATGAAGGATGTGAAGACCGTCTCCCTGGAGCCCCAGCCTGCGGCCCAGGCCTTCGTGGCCGGCCAGAACGATGCGGCCATGAGCTACGAGCCCTACCTGTCCACCATCCGCGCCAACCCGGCGGCGGGCAAGATCCTGGCCACCACCATCGACTACCCCATGGTCATGGACACCGTGGGCTGCGATCCCAAGTGGCTCAAGGCCAACGCCGCCGCCGCCAAGGCCCTGGCCCAGTCGTATTTCGATGCGGTGGCCATGATCGAGGCCGACAAGACTAAGTCCTTCGAGATCATGGGCACGGCCGTCAAGCAAAGCGGCGAGCAGTTCGGCAAGTCGGCCTCCTACCTCAAGTGGTCCGACAAGGAAGCCAACCAGAAATTCTTCGCCAACGAGCTGGTGCCGTTCATGAAGGAATCGGCCGTGATCCTCAAGGAGGCCGGCATCATCCGCTCCATCCCCGAGAACTATGGCGTGATGTACGACGCCAGCTTCATCCAGTAAGCCCGCCAGGGGATGACCATGCAAGCCGCATCCACTTCCGCAGTCCAGCCGGCTAACAAGCCCATGACCCACGCCACACCGCACGCTCCCGCGCCCGCCGCGGCGCCAGCCCCCGTCCGCCGCCGCCGCATGGCGCCGCTGGAGCCCGTCAGCCCCACGGCCAAGTGGGTGCTGGGTGTGGCCTTCTTCGTGCTGTTCTTTCTCGTCTGGGCGGCTGTGACGCTGGGCGGCTTCGTCTCCCCGACCTTCCTGGCCAGCCCCATGACCATGGCGCGCGAGGGCGTGCTGCTGTTCACCGAGTACGGCTTCCTGCACGACATCGGCATGACGGTCTGGCGCGTGATGGGCGGCTTCATCCTGGCCTCGGTCGTGGCCGTGCCCCTGGGCATCGCCATGGGCGCCTGGAAGCCGGTCGAGGCCTTCTTCGAGCCCTTTGTCTCGTTCTGCCGCTACCTGCCGGCCTCGGCCTTCATCCCGCTGCTGATCCTGTGGGCCGGCGTGGGCGAGACGCAGAAGCTGCTGGTCATCTTCATCGGCTCGGTGTTCCAGATCACGCTGATGGTGGCCGTGACCGTGGGCGGCGCACGCAAGGACCTGGTGGAGGCCGCCTACACGCTGGGCGCCTCCAACACCGGCGTGGTGCGCCGCGTGCTGATCCCGGGCGCCGCGCCCGGCATTGCCGAGACGCTGCGCCTGGTGCTGGGCTGGGCCTGGACCTATGTGATCGTGGCCGAGCTGATCGGCTCGTCCTCGGGCATCGGCCACATGATCACCGACAGCCAGGCGCTGCTGAACACGGGCCAGATCATCTTCGGCATCATCGTGATCGGCCTCATCGGCCTGGTGTCCGATTTCATCTTCAAGACCGTCAACCGTCGCATGTTCGAGTGGAGCACCCTGTGATGAATCTGCTGTCCATTCAAGGTGTTTCGCGCACCTTCACCAGCCACAAGGGCACGAGCACGCAGGCCTTGCTGCCTGTGGATTTCGAGGTCCGCGAGAACGACTTCGTCACCATCCTCGGCCCCTCGGGCTGCGGCAAGTCCACCATGCTGCGCATTGCGGCGGGGCTGGATTTCCCGACCACGGGCCAGGTGCTGCTGGACGGCCGCGCCGTGGACGGGCCGGGCGCCGACCGGGGCATGGTGTTCCAGAGCTACACGCTGTTCCCCTGGCTGACGGTGGCCCAGAACATCCGCTTCGGCCTGCGCGAGAAGGGCGTGAGCGAGGCGCTGCAAAAGGAGCGCAGCGACTACTTCATCGCCAAGGTGGGGCTGCGCGGCTTCGAGAACCACTTTCCCAAGCAGCTGTCGGGCGGCATGCAGCAGCGCACGGCCATTGCGCGCGCGCTGGCCAACGATCCCAAGATCCTGCTCATGGACGAGCCCTTCGGCGCACTCGACAACCAGACCCGCGTGCTCATGCAGGAGCTGCTGCTGGGCATCTGGGAGGCCGAGCGCAAGACCGTGATGTTCGTCACCCACGACATCGACGAGGCCATCTTCATGGCCAACCGCGTGGCCGTGTTCAGCGCGCGCCCGGGCCGCATCAAGGCCGATATCCCCGTGAACCTGCCGCATCCGCGCCACTACACGGTCAAGACCTCGCCCGAGTTCATGGAGCTGAAAGCCCGGCTGACCGAAGAGATTCGCGCAGAGTCGCTGGCTGCTGCTGCACACTGACGCTTTTCCATGACCACTGCCCACACCATGTCTTCCCGCTCCACGGCTTCTCGTCTTTCCGCAACGACGGCGGAGGTGCCCATGGCCCTGTACCAGCAGGTCAAGGACCATGTGATGCGCAAGATCGCCGATGGCTCGCTGTCGGCCGGCGAGCGCGTGCCGTCCGAGCAGGAGCTGGTGCAGGAGTTCGGCGTGGCCCGCATGACGGCCAACCGCGCGCTGCGCGAGCTGGCCGAGCAGGGAGTGATCGTGCGGGTGGCGGGCGTGGGCTCGTTCGTGGCCGAGGAAAAGCCGCAGTCCACGCTGCTGCGCATCGCCAACATCGCTGAAGAGATCCGCCAGCGCGGCCATGACCACCGCTTCGAGCTGATCAGCGTGCGCCGCGAGTCGGCCTCGCCCGAGGCGGCGGCTTCGCTGCAGCTGTCCGCCGGCAGCTCGGTGTTCCACCTGCAGGGCGTGCATTTCGAGAACGACGTGCCCGTGCAGCTGGAAGACCGCCATGTGAACCCGCGCATGGCGCCGGACTTCATGGAGCAGGACTTCTCGCTGATCCAGCCTTCGGTGTACCTGGTGCGCAACGTGCCCTTCGACCAGATCGAGCATGTGGTGGACGCCATGCTGCCCACGCCCGAGCAGGCACGCTGGCTGCAGATGGAGACCGACCAGCCCTGCCTGACGCTGACGCGCCGCACCTGGTACCTGGGCACGCCCGTGACCTGGGTGCACTGCGTGCATCCGGGCATGCGCTACCGGCTGGGCAGCCGCTTTCGCACCGACGGCGGATCGCACGACGGCTGAGGCCGGAAAGGCGGGTTTCCCGCTCTTGCGCTGTTCCGCTTCGATTGATATTGTATAGACAGGCATAGACATCCATCCTGGCACATCCTTCCAGACACCGACAGGGCATCACCATGAACACCATCACGACTCCCGGCCTCACCTCCCGTCCCGGCACCGCGCTGACGCTGCAGCCCGGCCAGGTCAGCCTGGCCCAGCTGCGGGCCATACAGCAGGGCGGCGTGCGCCTGTCCATGGCGGCGCCCGCCTACGAGCGCATGCGCGCCGCCCAGGCCCATGTGCAGCACATCGTGGATGAGGACCAGGTCGTCTATGGCATCAACACCGGCTTCGGCAAGCTGGCCTCCACCAAGATCGCCCATGACCGCCTGGCCGAACTGCAGCGCAACCTGGTGCTGTCGCACAGCGTGGGCACGGGCGAGCCGCTGCCCGACGCCGTGGTGCGCCTGGTGCTGGCCACCAAGGCCGTGAGCCTGGCGCGCGGCCACTCGGGCGTGCGCCCCGAGCTGGTGGACGCGCTGCTGGCCCTGGCCAACGCCGACGTGCTGCCCGTGATCCCCGCCAAGGGCTCGGTGGGCGCCTCCGGCGACCTGGCGCCGCTGTCGCACCTGGCCTGCGTGCTGATCGGCGAAGGCCAGGCCAAGATCGATGGACAGGTGGTGTCCGGCGCCGAGGCCATGCGCCACGTGGGCCTGGAGCCCTTCGTGCTCGGCCCCAAGGAAGGGCTGGCCCTGCTCAACGGCACCCAGGTATCCACGGCCCTGGCCCTGGTGGGCCTGTTCCAGGGCGAGAGCGTGTTCGCCGCCGGCCTGGTGGCGGGCTGCCTGACGCTGGAGGCCATCAAGGGCTCGGTCAAGCCGTTCGACGCCCGCATCCACGAGGCGCGCGGCCAGCTTGGCCAGATCGCCGTGGCCGCCGCCGTGCGCGAACTGCTGGACGGCAGCGCCATCGACACCTCCCACCCCCACTGCGGCCGCGTGCAGGACCCGTACTCCATCCGCTGCGTGCCCCAGGTCATGGGCGCCTGCCTGGACAACCTCAGCCATGCGGCCCGCGTGCTGGTGATCGAGGCCAACGCCGCCTCGGACAACCCGCTGGTCTTCGACAACGGCGACGTGATCTCGGGCGGCAACTTCCATGCCGAGCCCGTGGCCTTCGCGGCCGACATCATCGCCCTGGCCCTGGCCGAGATCGGCGCCATCTCCGAGCGCCGCATGGCCCTGCTGCTGGACACCGGCCTGTCGGGCCTGCCGGCCTTCCTGATTGCCGACAGCGGCGTGAACTCGGGCTTCATGATCGCCCAGGTCACGGCCGCCGCCCTGGCTGCCGAGAACCAGTGCCTGGCTCATCCCAGCAGCGTCACCAGCCTGCCCACCTCGGCCAACCAGGAAGACCATGTCTCCATGGCCACCTACGGCGCGCGGCGCCTGGGCGAGATGGCGCGCAACACCGCCGTCATCGTGGGCGTGGAGGCCATGGCCGCCGCCCAGGGCATGGACTTCGACCGCAGCCTGAGCAGCTCCGAGCTGATCGAGGCGCAGTACGCGCTGATCCGCAGCCAGGTTCCCCATCTCGACCGTGACCGCTACCTGGCACCCGACATCGAAACCATGCGCCAGTGGGCGCTTGCCACGGACTGGCCCCAGGCCATCGTCCGCCACCTGCCCAGCCACCAGGCTGCCTGAACCTCGCAATCGCTCACCCTACGCACCCAGGAGATCGCCATGAACGCCAACGACGCCATCCTCAACGCCAACGCTGCCACCGCTGCCACCAATCCCCGCTATGACGCCAGCCGCGTCATCCGCGCCCCGCGCGGCAGCGAACTGCACTGCAAGAACTGGCTGGCCGAGGCCGCCTACCGCATGCTGCAGAACAACCTGGACCCCGACGTGGCCGAGAACCCCAAGGCCCTGGTGGTCTACGGCGGCATCGGCCGCGCGGCGCGCAACTGGGAGTGCTATGACCAGATCCTGGAGTCGCTGAAAAAGCTGGAGGCCGACGAGTCGCTGCTGATCCAGTCGGGCAAGCCCGTGGGCGTGTTCAAGACGCACGAGAACGCACCGCGCGTGCTGCTGGCCAACTCCAACCTCGTGCCCCAGTGGGCCAACTGGGAGCACTTCAACGAGCTGGACCAGAAGGGCCTGTTCATGTACGGCCAGATGACGGCCGGCAGCTGGATCTACATCGGCGCCCAGGGCATCGTGCAGGGCACGTTCGAGACCTTCGTCGAGGCCGGCCGCCAGCACTACAACAACGACCTCACGGGCAAGTGGATCCTCACGGCGGGCCTGGGCGGCATGGGCGGTGCCCAGCCCCTGGCCGGCGTGCTGGCCGGTGCCTGCGTGCTGGCCATCGAATGCCAGCAAAGCAGCATCGACTTCCGCCTGCGCACGCGCTACCTGGACAAGCAGGCGCGCGACATCGACCACGCGCTGGAGCTCATCGCCCAGCACACGGCTGCGGGCGAGGCCATCTCCATCGGCCTGCTGGGCAATGCCGCCGAAATCCTGCCCGAGCTGGTGCGCCGCGCAAAGGCCGGCGGCGCCCGCCCCGACATCGTGACCGACCAAACCTCCGCCCATGACCTGATCAACGGCTACCTGCCCGTGGGCTGGACCGTGGACGAGTGGCGTGCCGCCGCGGCCGACCCGTCGCGCCATGCCCAGCTCAAGGCCGCCGCCGCCCAGGGCTGCGCCCAGCACGTGCAGGCCATGCTGGACTTCCAGGCCATGGGCATTCCCACGGTGGACTACGGCAACAACATCCGCCAGGTGGCCCTGGACCAGGGCGTGAAGAACGCCTTCGACTTCCCCGGCTTCGTGCCCGCCTACATCCGGCCGCTGTTTTGCGAGGGCAAGGGCCCGTTCCGCTGGGTGGCCCTGTCCGGCGACCCCGAGGACATCTACAAGACCGACGCCAAGATCAAGGAACTGTTCCCCGACAACAAGCACACCCACCGCTGGCTGGACATGGCGCGCGAGCGCATCAGCTTCCAGGGCCTGCCCGCGCGCATCTGCTGGCTGGGCCTGGGCGAGCGCCACAAGGCGGCCCTGGCCTTCAACGAGATGGTGAAGAACGGCGAACTCAAGGCCCCCATCGTGATCGGCCGCGACCACCTGGACTGCGGCTCCGTGGCCAGCCCCAATCGCGAGACCGAATCCATGAAGGACGGCACGGACGCCGTCAGCGACTGGCCGCTGCTCAACGCCCTGCTCAACACCGCAGGCGGCGCCACCTGGGTCAGCCTGCACCACGGCGGCGGCGTGGGCATGGGCTACTCCCAGCATGCGGGCGTGGTCATCGTGGCCGACGGTACGGACGAGGCCGCCGCCCGCCTGGGCCGCGTGCTCTGGAACGATCCGGCCTCCGGCGTGATGCGCCATGCGGATGCGGGCTACGACATTGCCGTGGCGGCCGCCAAGCGCCATCAGCTGAACCTGCCCATGGTCAAGTGAGCCGCTTGCAGGACACCACGGCCATGCAGCGTTTCGACCTGAACCAGATCGCCGCCAGCCCCTGGAAGAACGGGGGCGGCAGCACGCGCGAGATCGCCTGCTGGCCGCCCGGGGCCGGCATGGAGGCCTTTGGCTGGCGCATCAGCGTGGCCACCATTGACCAGCCCGGCCCGTTCTCGGCCTTTGCGGGTGTGGACCGGCAGATCATGCTGCTCGATGGCGACGGCGTGCACCTGCGCGGCGAGGGCATCGACCATGTGCTGGACGCGCGCTGGCAGCCGTTTGCCTTCTCCGGCGATGTGGCGCTGGGCTGCTCGCTGCTGTGCGGCACTTCCACCGACTTCAACGTGATGGCGCGGCGCGGCCGGTGGCGGGCGCAGGTCCAGGTGCTGGACAGCGCTGCCGACGCCGGCCGCGCCGACGCCGGCCTGTGCATGGTGCTGCAGGGCGACTGGCAGGCGGATGGCGCTGCGCTCATCCCCGGCCAGGGCCTGTGGTGGAGCGCGCCGCAGCCCGACCCGCAGCAGCTGGTGCCGCAGACCGACGACGCGCGGCTGGTGCAGGTGCTGCTGCAAGCCTGCTGACGACCCACGACATCCAAGGACTCACCCCATGACCGAGCCCCACGCACCCGCTTCTGCACCTGCTTCCGCACTCGCTCCATCCTCTTCGGCCGACGGCTGCTGGCAGAACCTGCGCCTGGCGCCTGACATGTTCGAGGCCGGCCAGGCCGTGGGTGACGGGGAGGATGCCTGCATCGTGGTGCAGCAGGGCCGCGTGGCCTGGGTGGGGCCGCAGCAGGCCCTGCCGCCCGCATATGCGTCCCTGCCGCGCCATGACGGCCAGGGCATGCTGGCCACGCCGGGCCTGGTCGATTGCCACACCCACCTGGTCTATGGCGGCGAGCGCGCCAACGAATTCGCCATGCGCCTGGACGGCGCCAGCTACGAGGAAGTGGCACGCGCCGGCGGCGGCATCGTCTCCAGCGTGCGTGCCACGCGCGAGGCCAGCGAGGACGAGCTGTTCGCCCAGGCCTTGCCGCGCCTGCAGCAGCTGCTGGACGAGGGCGTCTGCGCCATCGAGATCAAGTCGGGCTACGGCCTGGCGCTGGAGCACGAGCGCAAGCAGCTGCGCGTGGCCCGGCGCCTGGGCCAGGCCCTGGGCGTGACCGTGCGCACCACCTTCCTGGGCGCGCATGCGCTGCCGCCCGAGTACGCAGGGCGCAGCCAGGACTACATCGACCTCGTCGCCGGCACCATGCTGCCCGCGCTGGCGGCCGAGGGCCTGGTCGATGCGGTCGATGTGTTCTGCGAGCGCATCGCCTTCTCGCTGGCCGAGACCGAGCAGGTCTTCCAGGCCGCACGCCGCCTGGGCCTGCCCGTCAAGCTGCATGCCGAGCAGCTGTCGAACATGGAGGGGGCGGCCCTCGCGGCCCGCTATGGCGCGCTGTCGTGCGACCACATCGAGCACCTGTCCGAATCCGGCATTGCCGCTATGCGCGACGCGGGTTCTGTGGCCGTGCTGCTGCCCGGCGCCTACTACACGCTGCGCGACACCCACATGCCGCCCATCGCGGGCCTGCGTGCCGCGGGCGTTCCCATGGCCGTCTCTACCGATCACAATCCGGGCACCTCCCCCTGCCTGAGCCTTTTGCTCATGGCCAACATGGCCTGCACCCTGTTCCGGCTCACCGTGCCCGAGGCCCTGGCGGGCATCACCCGCCATGCCGCGCGCGCCCTGGGCCTGCAGGACGAGCATGGCCTGATCGCGGCCGGCCGTCCCGCCCACTTCGTGCTCTGGCCCGTGCGCCATGCGGCCGAGCTGGCCTACTGGTTCGGCAGCAAGCCTGACTGCACCATCGTGCGCCAGGGCCGCATCGTGCGGACCCGCGGGCAGGGGAGCCACTGAAAGCCTGTCCCATGCCCCATGCACTGTTTCTCGATGAATTGATTTCCACCCTGGGCGCCGAAGTGGCGCAGCGCGGCGACGATGTGCCCGAGCGCTACCACACCGACTGGAGCGGCACGCCGCCCCAGCGCCCGCTGGCCCTGGTGCGCCCGCGCAGCACCGACGAGGTCAGCGCGCTCATGCGCCTGTGCACGGCCCACCGCGTGCCTGTCGTGCCCCAGGGCGGGCTCACGGGCCTGGCCGGTGCGGCCGTGCCCGTGCCGGGTGCCGTGGCCGTCTCCATGGAGCGAATGAACGCCATCGAGGACGTGAACGCGCGCACCGCGCTGATGACCGTGCAGGCCGGCGCCACGCTGCAGGCCGTGCAGGAGGCGGCCGTGGCCGCAGGCATGGTCTTCGGCGTGGACCTGGGCGCGCGCGGCAGCTGCCAGATCGGCGGCAACGTGGCCACCAATGCGGGCGGCAACGGCGTGCTGCAGCACGGCATGATGCGCGAGCAGGTGCTGGGCCTGGAGGTGGTGCTGGCCGACGGCACGGTGCTGCCCATGCTGCGCCCCATGCTCAAGAACAACACGGGCTACGACCTCAAGCAGTTCTTCATCGGCTCGGAGGGCACGCTGGGCATCGTCACGCGCGTGCTGCTGCGCCTGCGCCCCGCGCCCCAGGCCCGCGCCACGGCCCTGGTGGCCGTGCCGGACTTCGATGCGGCGCTGTCCGTGCTCGCGCGCATGCAATCGCGCTTTGGCAACGGCGTGGCGGCCTTCGAGCTGATGTGGGACAGCTTCATCCAGGCCTCCATCCGCTGGCAGAAGCTGCAGCCGCCGTTTGGCCAAGCGCATGCGCTGCTGGCCCTGATCGATGTGGACGGCAAGGACGAGGCCACGCTGCGCGCCGACGTGGAAGAGGCCCTGGGCGAGGCCATGGAGGCCGGCGAGGTGGCCGATGCCGTCATCGCCCAATCCGTGGCACAGGCGCGCCAGCTGTGGAAGCTGCGCGAGGCGCCGGCCGAGCTCAACACGAACATGCATCCGCCCGTGAACTTCGACGTCAGCCTGCCCCAGGCCGACATCGGCCGCTTTGCCGATGCCTGCCGCGCCGCGTTCGACGCGCGCTGGCCCGGCCACCACACGCTGTTCTTCGGCCATGTGGGCGACGGCAACCTGCATGTCTCGGTGGACGGTGCCACCGCCAACGGCGACTGCGAAGGCGTCGAGGCCGCGCTGTACCACCTGGTCGGCGAGTTCGGCGGCAGCGTCTCGGCCGAGCACGGCATCGGCCTGCACAAGAAGCCCTATCTCGGCGCCAGCCGCACCCCGGCCGAACTGGCCGTCATGCGCGCCATCAAGCAGGCGCTGGACCCCCTGCATCTGTTCAACCCCGGCAAGGTATTCGACCTATGAACGCTCCCGCCCTCCACGCGATCCACACCCTGGCACGCCCCGAAGTGCCGCCGCTGCCGCCGTACAACGCAGGCCTGTCCTCCGAGGCCGTGCGGGCGCGCTACGGCGCCACCGAGATCGCGCGGCTGGCGAGCAACGAGAACCCCTTTGGCGCCAGTCCTGCCGTGGCCCGCGCCCTGGCCGACCTGGCCCTGCATGTGGGCACCTATCCCGATGCGCAATGCACGGCGCTGCGCGCGGCCATCGCAGCGCGTACCGGCGTGCCGGCCGAGGCCATTGCCGTGGGCAACGGCTCCGAGGACATCCTGCAGATGCTGTGCCAGGCGTTTCTCTCGCCCGGCGACCGCGTGCTCACCCAGCGCCCGGCCTTCGGCCTGCACGAGATCTACCCGCGCATGATGGGCGCCCGCGTCGAGCTGCTGGAGCTGACGCCCGCGCTGGACTTCGACGTCGATGCCTGGTGCCAGGCGCTGGCGCGCGGTCCCAAGATCGCCATGCTGGCCAATCCCTCCAATCCCGTGGGCTGCATGTTCAGCGCCGGCGATTTCGTGCGCCTGCTGGACGCCACACCGCCGCAGACCCTGCTGGTGGTGGACGAGGCCTACTACGAGTACGCCCTGCACGCCGACGGTTACCCCGACGTGCTGGCCCTGCTGCGCGCCCGCGCCATGCCCTGGATCGTGCTGCGCACCTTCTCCAAGGCCTGGGGCCTGGCAGGCCTGCGCGTGGGCTACGGCCTGGCCAGCGACGCGGCCCTGGTGCAACTGCTGGACCGCGTGCGCACGCCCTTCAACGTCAACCAGGCCGCCCAGGCGGCGGCGCTGGCGGCCTGGGGCGACGAGGACTTCATGCAGCGCGGCGTGGCCGAGACCGTGCGCCTGCGCGATGTGCTGGCGCAGCGGCTGGCCGCCCTGCCTGCCCTGCCCGCACTTCGGATAGCGCCTTCGGCCGCCAACTTCCTGTTCATCGACATCGGCCGCCCCAACGGCCCCGTGAACGAGGCGCTGCTGGCCCGGGGCCTGATCGTCAAGCCCTGGAAGGAGCCGGGCTTCGAGCACTTCATCCGCGTCTCCGTGGGCACCGAGGCCGACAACGAACGCTTCGTGCGCGCGCTGGCCGAGATCCTGGAGGCCGTGCAATGAGCGGCATCGACCCGACACCCGACAGCCGCACGCTGTTCGCCGAGCATGCGCTGCTGCCCACGGGCTGGGCGCGCAATGTACTGCTGCGCTGGGATGGCGCAGGGCGCCTGCAGGCCGTACAGGCCGACGCCCCGCCCGGCAGCGCGCCGCGCGCGCCCGGCCCCGTGCTGCCCGGCATGCCCAACCTGCACTCGCATGCCTTCCAGCGCGCCTTTGCGGGCCTGACCGAATACCGCGCCGAGGCCCAGGACAGCTTCTGGAGCTGGCGCGACCTCATGTACCGCTTTGCCGCGCGCATCACGCCCGAGTCGCTGGAGGCCATCGCCACCTGGCTGTACGTGGAGATGCTGGAGGCCGGCTACACCTCGGTCTGCGAATTCCACTACGTGCACCACGACCGGGATGGCCGGCCCTATGCCGACGACGCCACGCTGTCCCTGGCCCTGCTGCGCGCCGCGCGCAAGGCCGGCATGGGCATCACCCTGCTGCCCGTGCTCTACCAGACCAGCGGCTTCGGCGGCAAGCCGCCGCGCGCCGACCAGGCGCGCTTCATCCGCAGCACCGACAGCATGCTGGCCCTGCTGCAGCGCCTGCTGCCCGAGGCGCGCGCACAAGGCGCGGCCCTGGGCCTGGCGCCCCACTCGCTGCGCGCCGTGCCGCCCGACAGCCTGCGCGTGGCCGTGGAGGGCCTGACGGCGCTGGACGCGCGCGCGCCCGTCCACATCCACATTGCCGAGCAGACCCAGGAGGTAGACGACTGCCTGGTCTGGAGCGGCCAGCGCCCCGTGCAATGGCTGCTGGAGCATGCCCCCGTGGACGCACGCTGGTGCCTGGTCCACGCCACCCACATGACGCCCGGTGAATACGCGGGCGCCGCACGCAGCGGCGCCGTGGCCGGCATCTGCCCCACCACCGAGGCCAACCTGGGCGATGGCATCTTCGACATGCCGCAATGGCTGGGCCACGGCGGCGCCTGGGGCGTGGGCTCGGACAGCCATGCCTGCGTCAACGCGGCCGAGGAACTGCTGATGCTCGAATACAGCCAGCGCCTGTCGCTGCGCCAGCGCAATGTGCTGGCCGGCCCCGACCCGCAGGTGGGCACCGCGCTGTGGACCGCTGCCGTGCAGGGCGGTGCCCAGGCCGCAGGCCGCCCCGTGGCCGGGCTGGCCGTGGGCCAGCAGGCCGACTTCCTGGCGCTGGATGCAGACCATGTGGCGCTGGCCGGCCTGCCGGTGCAGGCCATGGTCTCGGCCCATGTCTTCGGCAGCCACCGCAGCAGCGCCCTGCACAGCCTGTGGGTGTGCGGCGAGCGCCGCGTGCAGGCCGGACGGCATGCGCTGCACGAGGCGGCAGCCCATGGCTTTGTCGCAGCCCGCGCGGCCACCCTGCAATCCTGAGGCCCCCGCATGCCATGGGCCCGCAAAACCGCCAGAAACGTTCCAGAATCACGCCATGACCGATACCGCTCCCTCTCCCTTCGTCTTCCACCAGGGCACGGCGCCGCTGCTGATCTCCATGCCGCATGCGGGCACCCATGTGCCGCCCGACATCGCCGCGCGCCTGACCGAGGAAGCCCGCCACGTGCCCGACACCGACTGGCACCTGCCGCGCCTGTACGAGTTCGCCAGGGCCATGGGCGCCTCCATCCTCGTGGCCACGCATTCGCGCTATGTGGTGGACCTGAACCGTCCGCCCGATGGCGCCAGCCTCTACCCGGGCCAGAGCGTCACCGGCCTGTGCCCCGTGGACACCTTCGACGACACGCCGCTGTACGCCGACCCGGCCGATGTGCCCGCGGACGCCGAGATCGCCGCGCGCCGCGAGGCCATCTGGGGCCCGTACCACGCACAGCTGCGCGCCGAACTGGACCGCCTCAAGGCCGTGCACGGCACCGTGGCGCTGTGGGACGCGCACTCCATCCGCTCGGTGCTGCCGCGTTTCTTCGAAGGCAAGCTGCCCGACCTGAACCTGGGCACCGGCAAGGGCACGAGCTGCGCGCTGGAGCTGGCCGAGCATCTGCTGGCCATTGCGCAGACCGCGCCGGGCCACACCGCCATACTCAACGGCCGCTTCACGGGCGGCTACATCACGCGCCACTACGGCCAGCCCGAGGCCGGCATCCACGCCGTGCAGCTGGAGATGACGCAGTGCAGCTACATGCAGGAAGCCCTGCCCTTCGACTACCTGCCCGAGCGCGCCGAACAGATCCAGCCCACGCTGCAGCGCATGCTGCAGGCGGTACTGGACTTCGTCACGACACGGCGCGTGTCCTGATCAGCCTTCGTCGTGGCAGTGGCCCGGGCAGGGCCCGCCCATGGCCACGGGCGGCGGGTCGCCCAGCCAGCGGCGCGGCCCGGGGCCGTTCTGTGCGCACAGGTCGCCGGGGTTGTGCAGCACGCAGTGGCGCAGTGAGAGGCAACCGCAGCCAATGCACTGGTCCAGGCTCTCGCTGAGCCGCTGCAGCTCGCCTATGCGGTCGTCCAGCCGCTGCTTCCAGACCCGCGACATCTTCTGCCAGTCCCCGCCCGTGGGGACATGGCGGCTGGGCAGCTTGGCCAGCTGCTCGGCGATCTCCTCCAGCGTGAAGCCGATGCGCTGGGCGAACACCACGAAGGCGATGCGCCGCAGCGACGAGCGGTGGTAGCGCCGGTGGCCGCTGGCGCTGCGCACGGACTCGATCAGGTTCAGCGACTCGTAAAAGCGCAGCGCCGAGGCCTTGACCCCGCTGCGCTGCGCCACGTCGCCGATGCTGAGCAGCGGATCATCCTCGGTTTTCATGGTGGCTTTCCTTCGTGGCTTGACTTCAAGTTCACTTGAACTCGAAGAATGCGGCCATTCTGAGCGAAAGCGCAGGAGCAGGGC
This sequence comes from Delftia sp. WSY_10, assembly GCF_043104705.1. NCBI lineage: Bacteria > Pseudomonadati > Pseudomonadota > Betaproteobacteria > Burkholderiales > Comamonadaceae > Delftia > Delftia sp. WSY_10. Next base: position 243,378 of record NZ_JBICKY010000019.1, read on the forward strand.
AACCGGGGCTTGTACCGCCCCTGCAGGCGTCCTGGCCGGACTGCGAAATTCTTTGGCCGAGTGCTGCAATGACGCAGCTGCCGTTCATTCATACAGTAATGGGTCTCATTTGTATTGAATGGCATCGGCCGGAGGTTTCCATGTACATCGACAGCAGCAGCTTTCCCCTGGTCCGCATGGGCTACGAGCGCGACAAGGCCGTGCCCGTGGACCGCTTGCTGGAGGACTTCTCGGCCCTGCTGGCCCGCGGCCAGGCCTTTGTCTTCTTCAGCGACGGCGACATGTCCCAGGAGGAGCGCTCGCCCGAGGAGCGCAAGCAGGTCGTGCTGTGGATGAAGGCCCGCCGCCCCGAGCTCAAAAGCCTGGTGCGCGCCCTTGTCCACGCCGAGCCCGATGCGCACAAGCGCGCCGAGGCCGAGGCCTTCGCACAGATGTTCGGCAAGGCCTGGGGCTATCCCATGCTGCTGGTGGCCTCCCCCGAGGAGGCGCAGCAGCGTGCACGGGAGCTGCTCGGGTCCGATTGATGACCGATTGACATGAACTGAGAGAAACACCATGAATGCCGTGGATTCCGCCCTGCTCAAAGTCCTGCCCGAGAGGTGGGATCCCGACCATGTGGACCGTCCCGTGATCGTCCTGCCGATGCGCTCGGGCCCGGGTGACTGGGCAATGGACTTCCATGCCCACCGCAAGAGCCAGCTCATGGTCACCAATGCGGGCCTGATCACGCTGGAGACCGAGGCCGGCGTCTGCGTGGTGCCGCCGCGCAGCGCCGCCTGGATTCCGGGCGGCACGCTGCACCGCGTCAGCTGCAGCGGTGCGGCCAGCGGCCATATCGTCTTTGTGGAATCCGGCGCGGCGCGCCCCGCGCCCGGCCCCTGCCATGCGCTGGCCGTCTCGCCCTTTCTGCATGCCCTGCTGGAGCGCGTGCAGGGCCTGCCGCAGGACTACGAGCCCGACAGCGGCGATGGCCGGCTCATGCAGGTCCTGCTCGATGAAATCCAGAACGCGCAGCCCGAGGGCCTGCACCTGCCCCTGCCGCGCGACCGCCGCCTGCGTCGCATGACCGGCGCCCTGTGCGAGCAGCCCCAGCTGCAGGCGCGGCTGGCCGACTGGGCCCAGCGCATCGGCATGAGCGAGCGCAGCATGACGCGGCTGTTCCTGGCCGAGACCGGCCTCACCGTCAACCAGTGGCGCCGCCAGCTGCATGTGCTCACCGCGCTGCAGCAGCTGTCCCAGGGGCTGCGCATCCAGACCGTGGCCGATGCCCTGGGATACGAAAGCGCACCGGCCTTCGTGACCATGTTCCGCAAGGCCGTGGGCACCTCGCCGCGCCGCTTTCTGGCACTGCGCAGCGCGGTGCGCTGATCGCTACGAAAGCCGCAATCCCAGGCCGACCAGCACGGCCACCACCATCGCCGCCCCGAAGACATCCCAGCGCTGGATGCGCCGGTACCTGAGGATGACGACCAGGACGATGCCGATCAGCGTGATCAGCCGGGCCTGGAACACGGTGCCCAGCAGGAAGCAGATCACGATCTGCGCCCAGTAGGTGAGCAGGCCGGCCATCGGCGGCCTTTTCGATGCGGGCGGATTCGGGTCCGGTGCGGCCGGTGATGGCGATGGCGATGGAGAGGTCGATGCCGCGGGCAGGGTGCTTGCGGCGCCGGGGGCAGGGCCAGCCGCCTGCCGGGCGGCCTGCCGTTCCTCCTGGCGCTGCTCGCGCCGCTGCTGGTCGGTCTTCTCCAGCACGGGCGCTGCGGGTGCGGCCGGCTGCCACCATGGCTTGCCGCTGGCCAGCGCAGGTGCCTGCCCGCCGGCTGCCAGGCGCCGGAACGTGGCGTTTGCGGGGGGCTTGGCGCGCGCGGCGGCGCGGTCCTGCCGGCTGGCCTCGAGCAGGGCGTCGTTCGCCCGGTCCACAGGGCTGCGCGTGAGCTGCCGGGCCTGTGCCAGCAGCGGCCCGCCCTGCACGGGATCGATCTGGTGGACGAACTGCGCCATTCCCAGCAACTGCGAGGCATGGGCCGGCTGGCCTTGCCAGTGGGGCGCCTGGGCAGGCTGGACAGATTGGCCTGGCAGGCCTGTCCCGGCCTGCGTGGCGCGGTGCAGGGCGGCGCGCAGGCGCCTGCGCGTCTGGCGCGATACGCCGGGCTTGTCCGCGTTCACCACCAGCCCCGTGACCTCCTGGCGGCGGCCCTTGCGCATCACGCGCTCCTTGTCGGGGTGGGGCGTGAAGCCTTCGTCGCGCAGTATCCAGCGCACGCGGCCCAGCAGCCGCCCCACGTTGTCGCGCGCGGCCTCGCCCGAGGCCGAGAAGGTCAGGTCGTCCGCATAGCGCGTGTACACAAAGCCCAGCTGCCTGGCCAGGCCCAGCAGGCGGCGGTCCAGGCGGCGGCACAGCAGGTTGGTGAGCATGGGGCTGGTGGGCGCGCCCTGGGGCAGCACGCGCTCGCGCGCCTTGCCGCCAACGAAGAGCTTCTCGCCATCCACCTGCCAGGCCTGGGCGCGGTTTTCGCTGCACAGCAGGGCCAGGAGGGTGGCCATGGCCTCGCCATAGCCCAGATGCCGGAACACGCCCTTGATGCGGCCGAAGGCAATGCTGGGAAAGAAGTCCTTCACGTCCAGGTTGATGACCACGTCGTGGCCCGCATGCGGCGCGGCATTGCTCACGATGGAGCGGCCGGCCAGGAAGCCGTGCGCGGCATCGTGCGCGGGCACCTTGGCGAGGATGTTGTCCAGTACCCAGTACTGCGCGCGCTTGAGGCGCGGCATGGGCGCGGAGATCAGCCGCTCGCCGCCGGTCTTCTTGGGCAGGGTGAACGAGTGGTAGTGGTGGGTGCGGGCCACCTCGCGGTGAAAGCCCAGGAAACGCAGCTCGGCCACCGTGATGCCCATGGCCTGGGCCAGCTGGGCGGCATCGGCCAGCTGCGGCAGGCCGTGCCGGGCGAGCCGCTGCGGATCGGCCTGCCGGCGCTCCGTGCCATCCCGGGCGGCATCCTGCAGGGCCGCGGAGACGCCGGGGCCCAGATAGCCCACGTGCGTGGACCGCCTGGCATGCCAGGCCAGCGCCTTGTCATGGCGTTCCTGGGCCTGGCGGCGTTTGGTTTCCTCGCGCTGGGCCAGCGCCTTTTGCATGCGCTCCTTGCGCATCTGGCGCAATGCGCGCTCGGGGTTCTGGCGCACGGCGATCTGCTGGCGCAGCTCGGCCAGCTCGCGCTGCAGCTCGCCTTCGCGCTGGATGTGGGCGGCGGCCAGCTGCGGCTGTCCCTCGTCCTTGGGCCAGAAGCCCAGGCGCTGCATTTCCTCGAGGATGACTTCCTGTTTGCTGGAGGCCTTGATGCGCTCGTAGATCTCGGCGCGCGTGGGTTGCGGCTGGCTCATGCGGCAACCCCTGCAAGGCGGGCCCGGCCGGTGCGAGGCGGGCAAGAAGGTGGAGCGACGCGCTTCTCGTCGAAGAGCCCGCAGGGCTCACGGGACGGGAGCTGTTCGCTCGACGCCACCCCGCGACGGTATGCGTGTTTCGCTTGTGGCAAGCCACTCAGGAAAACGCATACCGTCGCTGGGGTGGCACAGTGAAAACGGCGCCCGTGGTGCATGAAACGGCAGTTCACAAGGGTGGCGAAACACCACCCGGGTTGCAAGAGCCTGCGCGTCGCTCCGCGTGGCAGTGTAGAGCAATTGAGGCGGTTCACGCGATTTCTCCTTGTCCTGCTGCGGCCGCCTGCTGCGGGCCTGCCGGCTGGCGTGCGGCATCGAGCTGGGCCTGCGCCACCAGGCGCAGCGCAATCATGTGCTCGCAGGGCCCCTGGCGCAGCCGGTGCTGCTGGTAGTGGTTGCAGCTGCAGCGCGCATCGGTCAGGCGCTCGTCCGCGTTGAGTTCGAGCTGGGTGTCGAACAGGCGCTTGCCGTCGGCGCGCGGTATCTGGCCGGTGATGCGGCTGAAGCCGTCCTTGCGGTCGATGCGCGGCGGGGCAATGGCCTTGCCGCGCACCAGGGCCAGCGCCTTGTCCTCCTCGGGGTTGGCGGGCTGCAATTGCTGCGCCGTCAGCGGCTCGCGCAGCAGCTCGCGCCAGGCGTAGCGCCCGGCGTCCAGGTCGTAGACCGCGCGCCCGGCCTGCATCCAGCGCGTCATGGCCGTGTGCACCTGGGCCGGGGCCAGGCCCGTGGCCTGGGCCAGTTCCTGCGCGCCGGCCTGCCAGCACGACTGCAGTTGCCGGCCCACGGCCTCGACCTGGGCGGGCGTGACCTCGGCCTGCGGCGCCATCAGGTGAAAGCGCGCGCTGGCGGCCCAGTCGTTGGCGCTCCAGCCCGACAGGCCCAGCGTGACCGTGACCTGGCCCAGCTCCACCACCCAGAAGCTGGGCATGCCGCTGCCCAGCAGGTGCACGCGCACGCGCGTGGCCTGCGGGATCAGCCGTTCCAGCGTGAGCAGGCGCCGGCGCCCCCACAGGCGGATGGTGCCGCCGCCCGTGCCCAAGGCATCGCTGACGACGTGCGAGCGCCGGGTGGCCAGGCGTTCCTCCCAGGGCTCGAAGACCACGGTGGGCGGCTGTCCCGGCGCCAGCTCGAAGCGCAGCGCGCGCGGGCCGTGGCGCTCGCGCCGGGCACGCAGCCGCGCGCAGATGTTGAACAGGTCCATGGGGTGCAGCTCCAGCACGGTGGCGGGCAGGGCCATGGCGCTGGAGACCTGCACGAAGCCGCGCAGCCAGCTGTCGGGCAGGTCGATCTTTTCCTCGCGCAGCGCGGGGTCGCCGCCCACCTGCACGGCAAAGCCGGCCGGGTCCAGCGTCAGCCGTGTGTCCCGGTAGCTGCGGATCTTCTGGAACTCTTCGTAGAGGCTGGCCGAGTAGTCGATGTTGGTGGTGCCGCAGATGCGCTCGCCCGCATGCTCGAAGGCCTCGTGCCGGATGCTGACCGCGCAGTAGCTGGACTCGTCCTGGCTGAAGGCCTCGAACAGCAGCCGGTCCGGGTGCACGGTGATCACGGGGTCGAGCACGTACCAGGCATCGCGGTTGGCCTGGTACAGCCAGTCGAAGTATTTGCGCTGCGCCTTGTAGAAGGGCGCGAGCACCTGGTTGCGGGTCTCGCGCAGGTCCTTGAGTTCGGCGCTGATTTCCTTGGCGCGCGCCTGGGCGCCGCCGGTGTCGGCCATGAAGCCGGCCAGCAGCTGGGACTCATGCTCCTGCAGCCATTCGCGGTAGGCCGTCTTGTCGCGGCCGCGCGTGCGCATGTCGCTGACCACCACGCTGTGCAGCGCGCTGAGGCCTTCGCGCACCTGCAGGAAGGCCGGGCCGTCGCGCCTGAGCAGGCCGTCGAAGCGCGTGGGAGGCCGCAGCAGGTCGGGCGCGAAGGAAAACGCCTGTTGCGTGGCCGTGTCGCTGACCTGCGTGCTGCCGTAGTACTGATAGCGAAATTCCATGTCCGTTCGACTCCGTGCTGTGAACAGGCGCTCAGGTGGAAGACGGGGCCTGGCCGCGCCGCTCCGCCGCCAGGGGCTGCATGAAGCTTTGCGCCAGATGGGGATGGCGCTGCACGATGTCGCACAGCCCGGCCACATAGTCGGGCTGGTCGGCCTGGCTGGCGCTGACCACCTGCCGCGCGAAGATGGCCGCGACCACGGCCGCTGTCTCGGGCGCATCGACCTGGCCGCGCAGGAAATGCAGCACGCGCGTCTTGCTGGCGCGCGCGCGGTGCACCTGGCTGAGCACGGCCAGGAAGTAGGGCTGCAGCTCCTGCAGGCGCGTGGCGCGCTGGGGCGCGGGCTCGTCGGGCAGGGCCAGCAGCCATTGCGTGACGAACAGCTGCACGCCGGGGGCCGGGTGCTGGGCCAGGCGCGCGAGGTAGAGGCTGGCCTCGGGCGCGCTCATGTGCTGCTCGAGCCGCTGGCGGCCCAGGGCCTGTACCCAGGACTGGGGATGGTCCACCCAGCCGATCAGCAGCTCGGGCGTGAGCGCATTGGCCGGCAGCCGCTGGCCGAACATCTCGCGTGCGTACTGCTGGGTGTCGGCAAACAGGGCGTCGGCCAGCGGCAGCAGCTGTTCCGCCTGCTCGGGCCGGGTCTGTTCCATGGGCGTGAGGCGCGTGTCGATGCTCTGGCGGCTCAGTGCGCGCACATCGGCATCGGCATGCCGCGCCAGCGTGGACCACTGGCGCAGGGTGTAGGCCTGGATGTCCAGCGCCTTCAGGCCCCAGGCGCCGTAGCGTTGCGCACCCGTGGCCTGGGCCTGCAGGGCGCGCCAGATGCCCGAGGCATCGCGGGCCGGGGCCACGGCGGCCAGCGGGCCGGTGAGCAGGCGCAGCGCCGCGTCGTGGACGCCTTCGGCCTTTTCCGCACGGAACAGCACCTCGTGCAGGCGTTCGGCGATCTGGGCGTTGCAGCGCGCGTTGTACAGAGGGGTGCCGGCCAGGCGCTCGACCAGGGGCGCGGCCGCTGCGCGCAAGGCGGCATGGGGCGATACCGCGAACCCGGCCAGCATGTCGGCCTGCTCGCACAGCAGATCGTCGGCCAGGCTGCCCATGAGCCGTATGCCGCAGGCCATGCGCGCAGGTTCCTCGGATTCCAGCAGCCCGCGCAGCGCCGCCGCAGGCAGGGTGCGCAGGCCTTGCGGGTGCGCCAGCAGCCAGGCGGTCGCCATCTCCACCAGTGCCGTCACCGAATGCGCCAGCAGGTGGTGCAGCGGCGGGGCCGGAACGCCGGGCGCGTGCGCGACCAGCGGTGCCTTGTCCGCGAAGAGGGCCTGCACCGCATCGCGGATGTCGGCCAGCGCAGCGCCGTCCGCATCCAGCGTGGGCAGCGCCGCCAGCAGGGCCAGGGCCACGGCGGCGCCATCGGCATAGAGCAGCAGGGCCAGTGCCTGCGTGCGCGAGCTGGCGGCGGGCGACAGAAGCAGGGCCGCCACCAGCTCGGCATCGCGCGCGGCGGCTGCGCGGTCGCGCGACAGCCAGGCGCCCAGGTAGCGGGCGGCCGGCCCCTCGCCGCATTGCGCAAGCGCCAGCAGCCAGGGGCGGCGCGCCGCATCGTCGGTCAGAGCGACCATGCGCTGCTGGGCAATCTCCAGGCCCAAGGCGGCGGCGGGCGCATAGGTTTGGTGCAGCAGCGGCGCGGCGGCCGCCGCATCCAGGCTGTCCAGAAAGGCCTTCTGGTCCTGCAGAGCGCGCGTGAGCGACCACAGCAGCAGCGTGGACTGCGAGCGGCCCACCAGCTGCAGCAGCCGCTCGGGGTGGGCGTCCCACAGGGGCGACAGCCCTTCCACGCGCTGCGCGGGCAGCTGCTGCAGGTCCAGCGGCTCGTCGGTGTACCAGCCATGGGCGCGTGCCGAGGCATGCAGCTGCGGCCAGCGCGGCAGCAGCAGCCGGGCGGCAAGCAGCCAGCGCGATTCGGGCAGGCGGCCGGAGCGCGAGGCAGCCTGGCCCGCGCAGCGGCGGTCCATGGCCTGGAGCAGGGCCGTGGCCTGCGCGGCGCCTTCGCTGTGCCCGGCCGAGACCATGCGCCGCAGCTGGCGCCAGCCGCGCAGGCGCAGGTACAGGGAGGTGTCGCGGCTGAAGACGGCACCCTCGTCGCGCGGGCCATCGAAGCGGGCATGCAGCACGGCCAGCAGGGCGTGGTCGCGACGCCACTCGGCACGCTTGTGGATGCGCCGTATGGCAGGCCACCAGGGGCGTGTGAAAGGGATGCGCTCCATCCAGGCCAGCAGCTGCCGGTGGACGGCGCCATCGTGCGCTCCCAGCGTATCGGCCGCCAGCAGCGCCTGGGGCGTGAGGGCGTTGAACACGGCCTGCTGCGCCTGCGGGCCGTCCTCCGGCGGGGCGGTGCGTGTCTCTTGTTCCCCCTGTGCCCCTTGCTCCCCTTGTACCCACTGCTCCCACTGATCCCGGTGCTCCTGCAGCGCCGCCTGGCGCTCCTGCGGCGCGAGCAGCGCCAGCCAGGCCTGGTGCGCCAGGTCGCGCGTGGCCTCGCTGGCGCCGCGCTGCGACAGCGCCTGCATGGCCACCGCCGCGCCGCCATCGCCCAGGCGGCCCACCAGATAGGCCAGGCAGTAGTCGAGCAGGTCGTCGCCCGTGCCCAGCAGGGCCACCAGGCGCGGCACCTGCGCATGCAGCAGGCGCTGGGCGCCGCCGCCGCGCGCGGCATCCGCATATTCCGCCAGGCGCCACACCAGGCGCGCCTGCTGGCCTGCGGGCATCAGCCGCCAGGCATTGCCGTCCAGGCGCCGGCACAGGGCCGGTATGGCGGCGGCCTGCACGGGTGACTCCGGCAGCTGTGGCGGCTGCGGCGCCGGTTCCTGGGCGTGGCCAGCCAAGGGCAAGGCTTGCACGCCATCCAGCTCGGCAAAACCTTGCTGGGACTGCAGCACATCGCCGGCCGCCAGGCGCTGGCGCAGATAGGCCAGTGCGCGCTGGCGTGCAGGCTCCAGTGCCAGCGGCAACGGGGTCAGCGTGCTGTCGTCGACCTGCGCGACGACGCCGGCCTTCCATTGCGTGACCTGCAAGGTCACGACATGGCGCGCCGCCGCGTCGCGCCCCTGCGGGTCCAGGGCCACCAACGTCACGGTGCTGATGCGTTCATTGCGTCCCTGCGGGCGGGACAGTACGGCTTGAGCAAGCAGGTTCATGCGGCAGGCATCCAGTGCTTTTCCATATGGGGTTGGCTGGCGGGAACAACCGGGGCCGCAAAGTGTTCGCGGCCGTCGTTTCCCGCTGGCCAACGCAGGGTCAGATGGCATCGCAGTGTAGTGCCTCGATGCCCTGCGGGCGCCGCCCGCCGCAGTGCCGATGGCCGCTGCGCTTGTCCGATCCGGCCATTGATTCCCCTGGCAAACCGTCCTCAATTTTCGTGGTGTCTTTGTGGCTGGATCTTGACTTCAAGTTCACTTGAACTTGAAGAATGCAACCCATTGTGAGCAGCCGCCGGCAAGGCCTTCAGAGCCTGCGGTACAGCCCCCTTTTTCCGGCCCTGCACCGCCCCCGGCAGCAGGGCCTTGCCCATCCCCCTCAAGGAGAGTCGATCCATGCCAGTTCTTCCCCCGCCGCCGTTGCGGCGTGCCCTGTTCGGAGGCGCCCTGGCGGCGCTGGCCCTGCTTGCCGGCTGCCGCCCGCAGGCCGTGGGCGATGCCCATGCCAGCGACGGCCCGCCGCCTGCGCCCGAGGTGCTGGTGAGCGAGGTCGTGCCGGCCAGCGTGCGTGTCTGGGACGAGTTCAACGGCCGCATCGATGCCGTGGACTCCGTGCAGCTGCGCCCGCGCGTGTCGGGCTATATCGAGCGCATTGCCTTCAGCGAGGGGCAGGAGGTCAGGAAGGGCCAGCTGCTGTTCGTGATCGACCAGCGGCCCTACCGCGCGGCCCTGGCCAGCGCCGAGGCCGAGCTGGAGCGCACGCGTGCCGGCGCCGCCCTGGCGCGCACCCAGGACCAGCGTGCCCGCCAGCTGGTGGCCGAGCATGCCGTCTCGCGCGAGGAAGCCGACACGCGTGCCGGCGCCATGGCCCAGAGCGCCGCCCAGGTGCGTGCCGCCGAGGCCGCGCTGGCGGCCGCGCGGCTCAACCTGGACTTCACCGAGGTGCGCGCGCCGGTCTCCGGCCGCGCGGGCCGCGCCCTGCTCACCGTGGGCAACCTGGCCCAGGCCGACCAGAGCGTGCTGACCACCGTGGTCTCGCAGGACCCGGTGTATGTGTATTTCGATGCGGACGAGCACAGCTTCCTGCGCCACCAGCAGGCCGCCAACGCCGCCAATGGCGGCAAGGGCCGGCCCGTGCGCATGGGCCTGGCCAGCGATGAGGGCTTCCCGCACAAGGGCACGCTGGATTTCACCGACAACCAGCTCAACGCCGGCACGGGCACGGTGCGCATGCGCGCCCGCATGCCCAATCCCGACCGCCTGCTGACGCCGGGCCTGTTCGCGCGCGTGCAGTTGCAGTCAGGGCAGTCCGAGCAGGGCGGCGGCGGGCAGCAGGCGCTGCTGATCGACGACAAGGCCGTGCTCACCGACCAGGACCGCAAGTACGTGTATGTGGTGGGCGAGGGCAACAAGGCCGAGCGCCGCGACTTGGAGCTGGGCCGCATGGTCGATGGCCGGCGCGTGGTGCAAAAGGGCCTGGCGGCGGGCGACCGCCTCGTGGTCGGCGGCCTGCAGCGCATCTACTACCCCGGCATGCCGGTCAGCCCCAAGCCTGCGCCCGGCGATGGGCAGGCGGCGGTGGCCCAGGCGTCGGCCGTGGCCGCGCAGTGAACCGGGACGCACCATGGATTTCTCCAAATTCTTCATAGACCGCCCGATCTTCGCGGTCGTGCTCTCCATCATCCTGTTCGCCGTGGGCCTGGTTGCGATTCCGCAGCTGCCCGTGGGCGAGTATCCCGAGGTCGTGCCGCCCAGCGTGGTGGTGCGCGCCACCTATCCGGGCGCCAATCCCAAGGAGATCGCCGAGTCGGTGGCCGTGCCGCTGGAGGAGGCGATCAATGGCGTCGAAGGCCTGATCTACCTGAAGTCGGTCGCGGCCTCGGACGGCAGCCTGCAGGTGGTGGCCACCTTCCGCGCCGACGTGGACCCCGACACGGCAGCCGTGCGCGTGCAAAACCGCGTGAGCCAGGCGCAGAGCCGCCTTCCCGAGGAAGTGCGCCAGTACGGCGTGACCACGCAAAAGCGCTCGTCCACGCCGCTGATGTATGCGGGCCTGACCTCCAGCGACGGCAACCATGATGCGCTGTACCTGCGCAACCATGCCACGCTCAAGATCAAGGACGAGCTGGCGCGCATCCCCGGCATCGGCGAGGTGGCGCTGTACGGCGCAGGCGACTATGCGATGCGCGTCTGGCTGGATCCCAGCAAGGTGGCCGCACGACAGCTCACCGCTGCCGAGGTGATCGCCGCCATCCGCGAGCAGAACGTGCAGGTATCGGCCGGCCAGCTGGGCGCCGAGCCCAGCCCCAAGGGCTCGGACAAGCTGCTGTCCATCAATGTGCGCGGCCGCCTGAAGACGGCCGAGGAGTTCGGCTCCATCGTGCTCAAGGGTGGTGCCGACGGCCAGGTCGTGCGCCTGTCCGACGTGGCGCGCATCGAACTGGGCGCCAGCGACTACAGCATGCGCTCGCTCAGCGACACGCGGCAGATGGCGGCCGTGGGCATCTTCCTGTCGCCGGGCGCCAATGCGCTGGGCGTGGCGCGGGAGGTCTACGCCACCATGGAGCGCCTGTCCAGGGATCTGCCCGAAGGCGTGAACTTCGAGACCGTCTGGGACCCCACGGTCTTCGTGCGCGACTCCATCAAGGCGGTGCAGAGCACGCTGATCGAGGCGGTGATCCTCGTGGTGCTGGTGGTCATCGTCTTCCTGCAGACCTGGCGCGCTTCCATCATTCCGCTGCTGGCCGTGCCCGTGTCCATCGTCGGAACCTTCGCGGGGCTGTACCTGCTGGGCTACTCCATCAACACGCTGACCCTGTTCGGCCTGGTGCTGGCCATCGGCATCGTGGTGGACGATGCCATCGTCGTGGTGGAGAACGTGGAGCGCTACATCGAGGAGGGCCACACGCCCCTGGAGGCGGCGCACCTGGCGATGAAGGAGGTCTCGGGCCCCATCATCGCCATCGCCCTGGTGCTGTGCGCGGTCTTCGTGCCCATGGCCTTCCTCAGCGGCGTGACGGGCCAGTTCTACAAGCAGTTCGCCGTGACGATCGCCATCTCCACGGTGATCTCGGCCATCAACTCGCTGACGCTGTCGCCTGCACTGGCGGCCAAGCTGCTGCAGCCGCGCGGCGCGCCGCGCGATCTGCTGTCGCGCGGGCTGGACCGCAGCCTGGGCTGGTTCTTCCGGCCCTTCAACCGCTTCTTCGACCGCAGCGCGCACGGCTACCAGAACTCCGTGGGGCAGTCGCTGCGCCGCCGCGGCCTGGTGTTTGCGGTCTACGCGGCGCTGCTGGCGGGCACGGCCGTGCTGTTCCAGGCCGTGCCGGGCGGCTTCATCCCGCTGCAGGACAAGCTGTACCTGTTCGGCGGCGCCAAGCTGCCCGAGGGCGCCTCGCTGGGCCGCACCTCCGAGGTGACGCGCCAGATCGTGGAGCTGGCCCACAGCGTGGAGGGCGTGGACAAAGTCGCTGCCTTCGCGGGCTTCAATGCGCTGCAGACCACGACCACGCCCAACCTGACCAGCTCCTACATCATGCTCAAGCCCTTCGGCGAGCGCACGCGCAGCGCCGAGGAGATCAATGCCGAGCTGGGCGCCAAGTTCGCGCAGATCGAGGGCGGCTTCGCCTACGCGCTGATGCCGCCGCCCATCCAGGGCCTGGGCAACGGCTCGGGCTACTCGCTGTTCCTGCAGGATCGCGCGGGCCTGGGCTACGCGGCGCTGCAGCAGGCGCTGCAGGCCTTCCAGGCCGAGATCGCCAAAACGCCGGGCATGACCTATCCGGTCAGCAGCTACCAGTCCAACATCCCGCAGCTCGAAGTCAAGGTGGACCGTACCAAGGCCAAGGCGCAGGGTGTGGCGCTGACCGACCTGTTCCAGACGCTGCAGGCCTACCTGGGCTCGGTCTACGTCAACGACTTCAACGCCTTCGGCCGCGTCTGGCGCGTGATGCTGCAGGCCGATGCCGACCACCGCCAGGCCGTGGAGGACATCGCGCGGCTGCGCACGCGCAATGCGCGCGGCGAGATGGTGCCCATAGGCTCCATGGTCACCGTGGTGCCCAGCTTCGGGCCCGACCCGGTGCTGCGCTACAACGGCTTCCCGGCGGCCGACCTGATCGGCGACTCCGACCCGCGCGTGCTGTCCTCGGGCGAGGTGCTGACCAAGCTCCAGGAGATCGCGCAGCGCACGCTGCCGCGCGGCATCGAGCTGGCCTGGACCGACCTCAGCTACCAGCAGGTGGAGCAGAGCAACGCCGCGGCCGTGGTCTTCGCCATCGCCGTGATGCTGGTCTTCCTGGTGCTGGCCGCGCTCTACGAGAGCTGGACGCTGCCGCTGGCCGTCATCCTCATCGTGCCCGTATGCATCTGCGCGGCGCTGTTCGGCGTCTGGCTGGCCGGCGGCGACAACAACGTCTTCGTGCAAGTGGGGCTGGTGGTGCTGATGGGGCTGGCCTGCAAGAACGCCATCCTGATCGTGGAGTTCGCGCGCGAGCTGGAGCTGCGCGGCGTGGGCATCGTCGATGCCGCGCTGCAGGCCTGCCGCCTGCGGCTGCGGCCCATCGTCATGACCTCCATCGCCTTCATCGCCGGTGCCGTGCCCCTGCTCATCGGCGGCGGCGCGGGCAGCGAGGTGCGCGCGGCCACGGGGGTGACGGTGTTCTCCGGAATGCTGGGCGTGACCCTGTTCGGCCTGTTCCTCACGCCGGTGTTCTACGTCACGCTGCGCCGGCTCTCGGGCCGGGCGCTGACGGGGCATGCGCCTGCACATGCCGCGCCTGCCTCCCCACCCTCCGACAAAGCCGCACCCCTGGAGCCCCACCATGTCTGAAATCCGCAAATCCCTGAGCCGACACGCGCTGGCGCTGGCGTCTGCCGGGCTTGTGGCCGGCTGCGCGGTCGGCCCCGACTTCAAGGCGCCTGCGGCGCCGCAGGCCGGAGCACAGTTCGCGCGGGCCGAGCCTGCACCGGCCACCCCGCAGGCCGAGCCCGATGCCGCCTTCTGGCGCCAGTTCCAGGACCCGCAGCTGACGCGGCTGGTGGAGCAGGCGCTGGGCGGCAACCAGGACCTGCAGGTGGCGCTGGCACGGCTGGACGGCGCCCAGGCGCTGCTGAGCGAAAGCCGCTTCGACCAGTTCCCCACGGTCACGATGTCGGGCCAGGCCACGCAGCAAAAGCGCAGCGAGAGCGAGGCCTTCTACGGGCCGCGCAGCCAGCGCAGCTACACGGCCGGGCTGTCGGCCAGCTGGGAGATCGACGTGTTCGGCCGCGTGCGGCGCAACATCGAGGCGCGGCGTGCCGACCTGCGCGCCGACGCGGCCGATCTCGCGGCGCTGCAGGTGGCCATCGCGGCCCAGGTTGCGGGCAGCTATGCCGACCTGCGCGGCTGGCAGCAGCGCCTGGCCCTGGCCCGGGCCAACGCGGCCAACCAGCAGGACACGCTGCGCCTGGTGCAGCTGCGCCTCACACACGGCAGCGGCACCGAGTTCGACCTGGCGCGCGCCCAGGCCCAGTTGGAGGCCACGCGCTCGCGCATCCCGGCACTGCAGGCGCAGATCGCCATGGCCCAGCACCGGCTGGCCGTGCTCACGGGCCAGGTGCCCGAGGCGCTGATCGCCGCGCTGGATGTGCCTGCCGCCCTGCCGCAGCTGCCGCCGGCCATCGACCCCGGCACGCCGGCCGGCCTGCTGCGCCGCCGTCCGGACGTGGCCGTGGCCGAGGCACGGCTGCATGCGGCCACGGCGCGCATCGGCGTGGCCACGGCCGACCTGTTCCCGCGCCTGTCGCTGGGCGGGCTGCTGGGCAGCACGGCGCTGCACGGCGGCGCGCTGTTCGAGGGCGGTAGCGCCACCAGCAGCGTGTTCCTGGGCGTGGACTGGTCCTTCCTCGACGTGGGCCGCGTGCGGGCGCGCATCGCGGCCAGCGAGGCCGGCGCCCAGGCCGCGCTGGCCCAGTACCAGCAGACCGTGCTGCTGGCGCTGGAGGACGCCGAGAACGCCCTGGTGCGCCTGCAGCGCACGCGCACCGAGGATGCCCACCTGGCCCAGGCCGCCGAGCAGCGCCAGCGCGCAGAACAGCTGGCGCTGCGCCGCTACCACCTGGGCAGCGTGGGCCTGTACGAAGTGCTGGATGCGCAGCGCGACCTCTACGCGGCCCAGGACGCCGCCGCCGACAGCCGCGCACGCGGCCTGCGCGCTGCCGTGGCGCTGTACCAGGCCCTGGCCGGTGGCTGGGACGGGAAGCTGCCGCCAGCCTGAGCACAAGGCGTGCGTTGCAAAAAGGGACGGCTAGGCGCCGTCCCTTTTTTTCTTGTCCGGCGCACCCGGTGAAAACCACGAGGACCAGGGGCTTGCCTCATTTTTTTCTTATCGGATAATTTTCTCATTGGAAAAAAATGGAGCGATGGATGATGGAAAGCCAGGTTCTGGATTTCGCCGTGATCGGTGCCGGCATGGCCGGCGCCTCCGTGGCCTGGCGGCTGGCCGGTGCGGGCGCCTCGGTGCTGGTGCTCGAGCGCGAGCCGCAGCCCGGCTACCACGCCACGGGCCGCTCGGCCGCCATGTTCATGGAAAGCTACGGCACCGCGCAGATACGCGCGCTGACACGCGCCAGCCGCGCCTTCTACAGCGCGCCGCCCGAAGGTTTTTGCGAGCACGCGCTGCTGCAGCCGCGCAGCGTGCTCTACATAGGCACGGCCGGCCAGGAGCCCCTACTCGGCGATGCCCTGGCCATGTACCGGCGCGACGGCCTGCGCGCCGAGCGCCTCGACGCGCGCCAGGCCTGCACCCTCGTGCCCTGCCTGGACGAGAGCCAGCTGGTGGGTGCCGTGCATGACCTGGACGCCATGGACATCGACGTGGCCGAACTGCACCAGGGCTTTCTGCGCGGCATGGCGCGTGCCGGTGCGCGGCTGCGCTGCGGCGCCGAACTGTCCGGCGCCGAGCGCGAGGTGGATGGTGATGGCCAGGGCCTGTGGACCCTGGTGCTGCAGGACGGGTCGCAGGTCCGTGCCCGCGCCGTGGTCAATGCCGCAGGCGCCTGGGCCGATGCCGTGGCCCGGCTGTGCGGCGCGCGGCCGCTGGGCATCGAGCCCCGGCGCCGCTCGGCCTTCACCTTTGCCGCACCCGAGGGCGAGGACATCCACGGCTGGCCTGCCGTGATCGGCGTGGACGAGAGTTTCTACTTCAAGCCCGATGCCGGCCAGCTGCTGGGCTCGCCCGCCAATGCCGATCCCGTGCCGCCGCATGACGTGGTGGCCGAGGAACTGGACGTGGCCATGGGCATAGACCGCATCGAGACACTGACCCGCCTGCGCATACGCCGGCCGCGCCATGTCTGGGCCGGGCTGCGCAGCTTTGCGCCCGACGACGACTTCGTGATCGGCTGGGACGCGCACCGTGAAGGATTCTTCTGGCTGGCAGGGCAGGGCGGCTACGGCATACAGACGGCCGCCGGCGCCTCGGCCGCCGCTGCCGCGCTGCTGATGCGCGAGCCGCTGCCCGCCGAGCTGCTGGCCCAGGGCGTCGATGCCCGGCGGCTGAGCCCGGAGCGCTTCGCGGCCTGAGACGCCTGCCTTTTCGCTTTTTCAGCCCCCGCAACACACAACAATCCAAGGAGACAGGCATGGGTGCATTCAAGGAAGTGAGCAGGATTGCCGGCGCCTTCGTCGGCGTCATCGTCGGGGCGGGCTTCGCCTCGGGGCAGGAGATACTGCAGTTCTTCGCGGGCTTTGGCGCCATCGGCCTGGCGGGCTGCCTGGTGGCGGCCCTGGCCTTCGTCTTCCTGTCCATGGCGTTCTCCACCATGGGCCAGCGCCTGCAGGCCGGCTCGCACAAGGAGGTGGTGCAGGCCCTGCTGGGCCGGCATGTGGGCATGGTGTTCGATGTGCTGATCACCTTCTTCCTCTTCGCCATCACGGTGGTCATGCTGGCGGGCGCAGGCTCGCTGCTGCACCAGTGGCTGGGCCTGCCCGAGGTCTGGGGCAGCGTGCTGGCCACCGTGGCCACGGTGCTCATCGTCTGCCTGGACGTGGGCCGGGTGATCGCCTTCATCGGCGCGGTCACGCCGCTGCTGGTGTTCATGACCGTGGTGGTCGCAGGCTACGTGCTGGTGACGCCCCAGGGCGAGCCGGCCGCGCTGGAGGCCGCCACCGCCGCCCAGCCCCGGGGTGCGGGGCACTGGCTGGTGGCCGCGCTGCTCTATGTCTCCTACAACGTGGTGGCGGGCATGCCCTTCCTGGTGATCATGGGCGGCCAGGCCAGCTCGCGCCGCGTGGCGCTGTGGGGCGGCGTGGCCGGCGGGCTGCTGCTGGGCCTGCTGATGCTGCTGATCGCGGCCGCCATGGTCTGGCGCATGGACACGCTGGGCGGCCTGTCCATGCCCATGCTGGCGCTGGCCACGCAGATCTCGCCCTGGCTGGGGCACCTGATGTCGCTGGTCATCTTCGGCATGATCCTCAACACCGCCGTGGGCATGCTCTATGCCTTCGTGGCCCGCATCCTGCCGGCCGGCACGCCGCGTTTTCGCTGGGGCACGGGCGTGGCGGGCGTGGTGGCACTGGGCGGCAGCTTCGCGGGTTTCATCACGCTGGTGGGCATGGTGTACCCGGTCTATGGCTACATCGGCTTCGCGCTCATGGCCTGCGCGCTGGCAGGCTGGCTGCGCATGGGCCGCAGGCCGGCGCCCCAGGCCGATCTGCGCGGCACCTGAGGGGCCGGGCCTGACCCTAGAATCGGGCGGTCGCCAGCCCCGATCGCCCGCTTCATGCCCAGCCCCCGTCCTCGCACCAGTCCCGCCCCTGGTCCCGGCCCCAGCCCTCGTTCCAGTCCGCTTCCCACGGCAGACCAGGTCCTTGCCGCCGTGCTGCCGGGCGCCCGCACGGCCGCCGCCCTGCCCGCAGGCAAGCACGAAGTGGGGGCCAAGCTGCGCAAGGCCCGCAAGGAGCGCGGCCTGACGCTGCAGCAGGTGGCCGAAAGCAGCGGCCTGGCCGTGTCCACCATCTCCAAGGCCGAGCGCGGCCAGATCGCGCTGAGCTACGAGAAGGTGCTCATGCTGGGCAATGCGCTGGACATCGACATGACACGGCTGTTCATGGTCGGGGACGCCCAGCAGGCGGCCGGCGACACGCCCACCGTGGTCAAGGACCGTTTCGAGGACGTGCAGCGCTACGAGACCGACCAGTACCTCTACAGCGTGCTGTGCGGCGCCTTCCCGGGCAAGAAGATGCAGCCCCTGGTGGCCGTGATCAATGCGCGCGAGGCCGGGGAATTCTCGGAGACCATCCGCCATGCGGGCCAGGAGTTCGTGATGGTGCTCTCGGGCCGGGTGCGCATCCTGTTCGAGAACGGCGAATCGGTGGAGCTGGGCCGCCATGAGGCCGCGTATTTCGACAGCGGCGTGGGCCATGTGTATGTGAGCCTGAGCCGCCAGCCGGCTCAAGTCGTCTCTGTCTGCAGCTGAAATGGTTAGCACCCCCTGAGCGGCTGCGCCGCTTCCCCCGTGTGCACGGCGCCCTCTCTCGCTACGCGGGAGGGGGACGACACCCTCGGTGCGGGGCGGCGCGGCCGGCATAGGCCCTTCCTCGGTGTCTCTGGCGTGGGGGTGCGCTAGTTTCATAGGTCGCGCCTCTTGTTTGGGGCGCAGGCCGTTTTTCTGGGGGAATCCTCGTGCCCGGCACGGCCGCCCCGGAATTCCTACAATCGCTGCCCATGAGCCTGCCCCAGTACACCCGCGCCAAAGAGCTTCCCGCCATCCTTGCCAAGCGCCTCGTCATTCTTGACGGCGCCATGGGCACCATGATCCAGCGCTTCAAGCTGGGGGAGGCCCAGTACCGGGGCCAGGGCTACACGGGCCCGGGCAGCGTGGGCGACCGCTTCAAGGACTTCCCGCATGACGTCAAGGGCAACAACGAGCTGCTGTCGCTCACCCGCCCCGACGTGATCCGCGACATCCATGAGAAGTACCTGGCCGCCGGCGCCGACCTGATCGAGACCAATACCTTCGGCGCGACCACCATCGCGCAGGACGACTACCACATGGCCGATCTGGCGCGCGAGATGAATCTCGAGAGCGCCCGGCTGGCCCGCGCGGCCTGCGACAAGTACAGCACGCCCGGCCATCCGCGCTACGTGGCCGGCGCCCTGGGCCCCACGCCCAAGACGGCCAGCATCAGCCCCGACGTGAACGATCCGGGCGCGCGCAACGTGAATTTCGAGCAGCTGCGCCAGGCCTACCTGGAGCAGACGCTGGCGCTGATCGAGGGCGGCGCCGACGTCATCCTGGTCGAGACCATCTTCGACACGCTCAACGCCAAGGCCGCGCTGTTCGCGGTGGACGAGGCCTTCGAGCAAAGCGGCGAATGCCTGCCCATCATGATCAGCGGCACGGTGACCGATGCCTCGGGCCGCATCCTGTCCGGGCAGACGGTGACGGCCTTCTGGCACAGCGTGCGCCATGCCAACCCGCTGTCCATCGGCCTGAACTGCGCGCTGGGCGCGGCGCTGATGCGCCCCTACGTCCAGGAACTGAACAAGGCCGCGCCCGAGACCTTCATCAGCTGCTACCCCAACGCCGGCCTGCCCAATCCCATGAGCGACACGGGCTTTGACGAAACGCCCGAAGTCACCAGCCGCCTGGTGCATGAGTTCGCGGCCGAAGGCCTGGTCAACATCGTGGGCGGCTGCTGCGGCACCACGCCGGACCACATCGGCGCCATCGCCAAGGCCGTGGGCAGCACGCCCACGCGCCGCCTGTTCTACCCGGAATCGGCCTGATCGCGCGGGCGGAGCCTCTGACATGAGTTCGCCGCTGCCGCCCGTTCCGTCTCCAGCCGCAGGGCTGCCGCAGCCCGTGGCGGCGCCTGTGCCCGGCCCGGCCGCTGGTGCGCCGGTGGCGCCGGCTTCACCCGCGTCATCCGCCTCGCCATCCGTTCCCGTCACGCCGCCGGCGGCCACGGCCGTGCGCTGGTCGCCCGAGATGCTGCAAAGCCTGCGCCTGCAGGCCTTCGAGCAATTGGTGGCCCAGCTGGCGCGCCAGGTGCAGGCCAGCCCCGGCGCGCCTGCGCCGCAGTGGCCGGCCAGCGGCGTGTCCGAGGCGCTGGGCCGGCTGCTGCAGGCCCTGCTGGCCCAGGTGGGCACCCAGCAGGGCCAGGCCCTGCAATTGCTGGCGGCCCAGCCGGGCTCGGCGGCATTGCTCCAGGCGCTGGCGGCAGGCACGACGGCGCCTGGCGGGCAGGATCCCCGGAGCGCTCCATCGGCCCAGGCCGGACCGCCCATCCCGTCTGCATCGACAACGCCTGCGGCCTCCATGCCGCCCGCCGCTGCCGCAGTGACGCTGGCCGTGGCGGCTGCCAAGGGCAAGGTGATGGATGCGCTGCTGGCCGGATCCGGGCTGGCGCCGCAGGCCGGGGCGCGCCCAGCAGGGGGCATTGCAGGCGGCGCTGCCGGGGGGGCCACACAGACCCTGCCCGCCCTGCAAAGCTGGTGGGTGCAGCAGGGCACGCTGCTGACGCCGCAGGGCGAGCGCGGCTTCACGCTGAGCCTGCAGGTGCCCCAGGCCTGGGCCCAGGCGCAGGGCGCGGCCATGGCGCTGGCGGCCGCATCGGCTTGCGCGCCGGGTGCGGCCCCTTTCACGGCGGCGGCCCTGCCTGCGGGCGCTGCGCTGCCCTTGGCGGGCGCGCAGGCCACGGAGCCGGGCCTGCGCCTGCCGCTGGATGCATCGCTGCAATCGCTGGCCTCGGGGCCGGTGGCCGTGGTGGTGCAGCCGCGCGGCGCCGATGCGCTGCGCACCAGCGCCCTGCTGCTGCTGGAGTTGCAGCCGCTGCGCCAGCCCGGTGGCGCCATGGCATCGCCGGCCGGGCTGGCCTCGGTGGCGTCGCTGTCGCCCGCGTTCGCGCAGGAGGTGCAGCAGATGCTGCAGCAGCGCAATGATCCCTGGCTGCACATGGCGGCGGCCCAGGCTTCGGGCGCCCTGCCGCGCGAGCGCCGGGCCTTCGAGCACCAGTCGCATTTCTGTACCACCGAAGGCTGCCAGTACGAGGGCCGCGCGCCCTGTGCCCAGCCCTTTTGCAGCGAGATGAACCGGCTCTGGGACGTGTCGCGCACCGAGCGCAGCCGCTGAGACCGGCCTTGCGAAACTGACCGGGCCTGACGGTGGCGTGGTCATCGCCGGCCCCTGCTTTCATAATGCCGCCTGTTGCCCGCCACCTGCGCGGTTGACGTCTTTGGCCGGGATGTTTGACGAATGTGCAGCGATCATGCTGCGATCTGCATCCTGGCTGCCTCCAAGTCGCGGCTGGCCACCAGCCCGCCGCGCACCTTTCCAGCCACCCCCGTTGTGGCAGCCCCCGTCGCCGTTCGCGCATGCCCCCGGGCCGCGCCGGTGTTGTGCCATCTTTCATTTCAGGAACCCGTTCAGGATGCGTTGTACCTCCCGCTTGACCCTTGCCTCTCTCGCCATCGCTGCCGCCCTGCCGGTGGCCGCCCAGTCATCTGGCGCCGGCTCCAACGTCACCATCAGTGGCTATCTGGACGCGGGTGTGTTCCGGGATTTCGACAAGACCAGCAAGCTGGGAACGATTCAGCGCAGCAACCTGGCCATTGCCGGCTTCGAGGACCTGGGCGGCGGCCTGAAGGCCACCTTCCGCCTGAGCACGCGCTTCGACCTGGACACGGGCCTGACCGAGGACTATCCGAAGAAGCCCTTCTGGCATGACGAGTCCACCGTGGGCCTGCAGGGCAACTGGGGCCACCTGCGACTGGGCCGTGCGCTCAGCGCCATGTGGAGCCAGGAGTGGCAGTTCGATCCCTGGGGCAACTTCAACCGCATCGCCTCGCCGGCCTGGCACATGGCCCACTACCTGACGCCCACCGACCGCGCCAGCAACAACGGCTCGCCCGAATACGGCCGCATGTCCAACGGCGTGTTCTACGACTCGCCCAAGTTCGGCGGCTTTTCCCTGCACCTGAGCGCCTCGCCCGAACGCACCCAGGCGCCCGGCCGCCAGGGCCGTGCGCGCTCGGTATCGGTCAACTACGACCAGGGCGCGGTGGCGGCCATGGTGGCGCACGAGCGCAACGGCAGCGGCGACACCGACCTGTACATGGGCGGCAAGTACCGCATCGGCACGGCAGCGGTGATGCTGGCCTATGACCGCAGCAAGTCGGGCACGCCCGGCACGGGGCCCGACAAGTCGCGCATGGTGTCGCTGGGCGCCACCTACGGCATGGGCGCGACCACGCTCAAGGCCAGCTATGCGCGCCAGCGCCTGGACCGAGACACCAACAACATGCTGTCGCTGGGCGCCGAGTACGCGCTGTCCAAGCGCACCATGCTCTACACCAGCCTGGGCCATCAGCGCTACGAGAACCAGAGCTCGCGCACGGCCTTCGGCGTGGGCATGGCCCATTCGTTCTGATCAATGCGCTTCCCAGCGGCCTGACTGGGCTGCGCTGGTGATCCTGGCCAGGTCTGGAGCCGGCATGGGCTGAGGGGTGGCGGGCAGGGCGGTGAGTTCCATGCCGCGCTCCAGCTTGAAGACGCTCACGGCCTGCTGCAGGCCGTAGGCCTGTTCCTGCAGGGACTGTGCTGCTGCGGCGGCTTGCTCGACCAGGGCCGCGTTCTGCTGGGTGACCTGGTCCATCTGGGAGATGGCCTGGTTGATCTGCTCCAGGCCCGCCGTCTGCTCCACGCTGGCAGCGGTGATCTCTCCCATGATGTCGGTCACGTTGCGCACGCTGCTGACGATGTTCTGCATGGTCTGCCCGGCCTGGGCGACCAGGGCAGAGCCGGTGCTGACCTTGCCGTTGGAGTCCTCGATGAGGAGCTTGATCTCCTTGGCCGCATCGGCGCAGCGCCGCGCCAGTGCGCGCACCTCGGCCGCCACCACGGCAAAGCCCCGGCCCTGCTCGCCCGCGCGCGCCGCCTCGACGGCGGCGTTGAGCGCGAGGATGTTGGTCTGGAAGGCGATGGCGTCGATCACGCCGATGATGTCGGCGATCTTGCGCGAGGAGGCATGGATGGCGTCCATGGTGTCCACCACCTGGGACACCACCTCGCCGCCTTGCTGGGCGACGGTCGAGGCCGAGGCTGCCAGCTGGTTGGCCTGGCGCGCGTTGTCGGTGTTCTGGCGCACGGTAACGGTGAGCTGCTCCATGGAGGCAGCCGTCTCCTGCAAAGAGCTGGCCTGGTGCTCGGTGCGCAGCGACAGGTCGTTGTTGCCCGAGGCGATCTGGCTGGAGGCCGTGGCGATCGAGTCCGTGCCGTTGCGCACCTGCCTGACGATGTGGATGAGGCTCTGGTCCATGCGGTGCAGCGCGTGCAGCAGCTGGCCTGTTTCGTCGGTGGTAGTGGCCTGGATGCGGCGCGTCAGGTCGCCTTCGGCCACGGCCTGAGCCACGCCCACGGCCTCGATCAGCGGCCGCGCCACGATGCGCGCCAGCGCCAGCGCCAGCGCCAGTCCCAGCGCGATGCTGGCGGCCAGCAGCCCCACCACCCAGGCGCGCGCGCTGCGGTACAGATCATTGGCGTGCCTGTTGGCCTCCTGGCCGGCATCGTGGTCGATCTGCACCATGCGGTCGATCTGGTCGTACAGGCGCCGGCTCAGCTCCAGCGATTCACCCTGCGCCAGCACCAAGGCTTCGTCCTTTCGGCCGTTGCGTGCCAGGGTCATGATCATGGCGTGCTCCCTGGCATATGCGCTGCGCAGCCGGCCCAGCTCGTCGTAGGACGCCCTTTCCTGCTCGGTTTGGATGAAGCTGGCGTAGTTGTCGTAGTTCGTCTGGATCTTGCTCCACAGGTCGCTCATGATGGCGTCGAAGGCCTTGATATCCTGGTCGCTGGTGGAGATCAGGTACTGAAGCTCGTTGGCGCGGTAGCGCGCCGTGGTGGCGCGGATGGTGAGCAGCATGCGCGACGAGGGCATCCAGCGTGTGGCGATGTCGACGGACGCCTGGTTGATCTGGCTGAGCCGCATCACGGCATACAGGCCCACGAAGGTGGTCAGCGCCAGCACGGCCAGGAAGGCCAGCAGCAGCTTGGAGGAGATCTTGAGGTTGCGAAAGGCTTGCATGGCGAAGTTCTGAAGTCGTATCCCTTGAACGGCAAGGGAGCAAAAAAAGGCGTGCAGCAGGGCACACCTGGCCTGCGGTGCAGAGCAAGGTGGAAAGGGATCAACGAAGGCAATGACGAGGGCCGGCGCGTGCGCTCAGGGGGGGAACCAGCCCGAGGTCCGGCAGATGCGGCCCTTGATGCGGGGTCTCATGGCGCAGGCCCTTCCAGGGCGGCAGGACTGCGGCTGGCCATGCGCTGGCCATGCGCTGGCCTGATGCAGGGCAGGGGCGGTGGATGCGGAAGATGCCGAGCCGTCCGCCTACACCTTTTGGCGCCCGGACGCCAGCTGCGGCCCGGTGCTTGGCGGCGGCTGCCGCCTTCTGCGCCCAGGTGCTGCGGATGGGTGTCCTAGGGATTTCGGACAGGAAAGAATTGGCTATGTGCATCTGTGGTGGGGATTATTTCCGCACCGCCAGATGATGAGAATGCTTCCTATCTGATTTTCGATAGGACGTGTCCTAAAAGCGGTTTGCGGGCGCGCGACACGGCCGTCCGCACCGTCTTCGCACCGGCTTTCGCTCCGTCATTTGTGCCGTCATGTGTGCCGTCATGTGCGCCGGTGCGACGGGCCGGCCCCCAGCTTTCAGGACGTCAGGACAGCCGCGTGACAGCGTGTGCCAGGTGCCTGGTCGTTCAGACCACGCCCTGGTCGCGCAAGGCCTGCAGCTGCTGTGCATCCAGGCCCAGGCGCTGGCGCAGCACCTCGTCCGTGTGCTGGCCCAGGGCCGGCGGCGCATGGCGCAGCGTGGTGGGCGTGTCCGACAGGCGCAGCGGGCTGGCCGTGGTCACCACGCGGTTGATGGTCTCGCCGGCAGGCGGCGTGGCGCCCGGGTAGCGTTCCTGCTCCACGCGCAGGCCGCGTGCACGCACCTGCGCATCGTCGAAGGCCTGGCCGATGTGGTTGATGGGGCCGCAGGGCACGGCCTTGTCCTCCAGCAGCGCGATCCATTCGGCCGTGGGCCGGCCGCGCGTGAGATCGGCCATCAGCGGGATCAGCGCGTCGCGGTGGGTGACGCGGCCGGCATTGGTGGCAAAGCGCTCGTCGCTCGCCCAGTCCGTGCTGGCCGCCTCGCAAAAGCGCGCGAACTGGCCGTCGTTGCCGATGGCCAGCAGCATGCGGCCGTCGGCCGTGGGGAAGTCCTGGTAGGGCACGACGCTGGGATGGGTGTTGCCCTGGCGGCCCGGCACATGGCCGGTGTTCAGGAAACCCGCGCCCTGGTTGGCCAGCACGGCCATGGCCACGTCCAGCAGGGCCATGTCGATGTGCTGGCCGCGTCCCGTGCGGTGGCGGGCCTCCAGTGCGCCCAGGATGGCCGTGGTGGCATACATGCCCGTGAACAGGTCGATCACGGCCACGCCCACGCGCAGCGGGCCGCCGCCGGGCTCGCTGTCGGCGCGGCCCGTGATGCTCATGAGGCCGCTCATGGCCTGCACCAGCAGGTCGTAGCCGGCGCGCGGCGCATAGGGCCCGGTCTGGCCGAAGCCCGTGACCGAGCAATAGATCAGGCGCGGGTTCAGCGCGCTCAGCGAGGCGTAGTCCAGGCCGTAGCGCTTGAGGCCCCCGGTCTTGAAGTTCTCCACCACCACATCGCTTTGCATGGCCAGCTCGCGGATCAGCCGCTGGCCCTCGGCCGTGGCCATGTCCACGGTGACCGATCGCTTGTTGCGGTTGCAGGCCGCGAAGTACACGGCGTTGTCCGAGGGATTGCCTTGCGCATCGGGAAAGAAGGGCGGGCCCCAGTGGCGCGTGTCGTCGCCCTCGCCGGGTTTTTCGATCTTGATCACGTCGGCCCCCATGTCGGCCAGGTTCTGGGTGCACCAGGGGCCGGCCAGCACGCGCGAGAGGTCGAGCACGCGCAGATGGCCCAGCGCTCCTGCGGTCTGGGTGGCCGCGTTGTTGATGGGGCTGGGGGAGGGGGTTGCTGTGTGGTTCATGGGCTGAGGCGGCTATCCCGGGCAGATGGGCCATGCTACGGCGCGGCGGCCCGCCGTGGCTTCGCATTTGTGAAAGCGCGCGTTCGCGCCCGGCCGGCACTGCGGTTTGTACTGACGCGCAGGGCTCAGCCGGGGCCGCTGCGGCTTTCTACAATGCCGGATGGCCATGCATTTCGATCTTGTGGATCTGCGCCTCATGGTGCACATCGCCGACGCCAACAGCATGACGCGTGGCGCGGAACTTTCCTTCATCTCCCTGCCGGCGGCCAGCACCCGCATCAAGAACCTGGAGGAGAGCATCGGCACCAAGCTGCTGTACCGCACCAGCCAGGGCGTGACGCTGACGCCGCCGGGCCAGGCCTTCGTCACCCATGCGCGCATGGTGCTGGGCCAGATCGAGCACCTGCGCGGCGACATGCAGGAGTACGTGCGCGGCATCAAGGGGCATGTGCGGGTGTTTGCCAACACCACCTCGCTGGGCGAGTTCCTGCCGCCCGTGCTGCGCCACTACCTGCGCCGCAATCCCGACGTGAACATCGACCTGCGCGAGCGCCTGTCGCACGACATCGTGCGTGCCGTGACCGAGGGGCAGACCGATATCGGCATCGTCGCCGGCCTGGTGCGCACCGAGAACCTGGAGACCCTGCCCTACCGCCGCGACCGCCTGGTACTGGTGGTGCCGCGCGGCCATGCGCTCGATGGCGAGATGCAGATGGCCTTTGCCGACACGCTGGACCTGGACCATGTGGGCCTGCACGAATCCAGCGCCATCCACGCCTTCCTGCGCCAGGCCAGCGACCAGCTGCACCGGCCCATCAAGCAGCGCATCCAGGTGGGCAACTTCGAGACGGCCTGCCGCATGATCGAGTCCGGCGTGGGCGTGGGCGTGCTGCCCGAGTCGGCCGCCAGCCGCCACGCGCATTCCATGGACATCGCCATCGTGCCGCTGTCCGATGCCTGGTCGGTGCGCGAGATGCAGATCTGCGTGCGCAGCCTGGAGGCCCTGCCGTCCTTCGCCCAGGAGCTGGTGGAGCTGCTGGTGGCCGACGCACAGGGCCGGCTCACGCTGGAGTAGCGGCCCACCGACGGCTGCCCGCCGACCGCCGCCCGTTCAGTCGGCCTGGGCCGTGCCCCGGTCCAGCGTGGTCGGTGCCAGCCAGTATTTGAAAGTGCCGGTGGCCGTGGCCACCAGCTTTCCGTCTTCATCGAGCAACTGCGCCGCGCAGCTGCACAGGCTGCGGCTGGCGTGCACCACCCAGCCTTCGGCCAGCAGCGCGCCCTTGCCCGGGCGGTGGAAGCGGCTGCTCATCTCCACCGTCACGGCGGTCTGCGATGGCGCACCGGGCAGCTCGCCGGCGGCGCGCGACATCACGGAGTCCAGCAGCGTCATGAGGACGCCGCCGTGCGCGGCGGGCAGCTGGTTGAGCAGTTCCTCGCGCATGTGGGGCAGGCGCACATGGACCTTGCCGGGCGGCGCGGGCACCTGCGAGGCGCCGATCAGCCGCATGAAGGCATTGCGGTCGGGGGGCGGTGCACTCATACGGCTCATGCGGCGCGCGCCTCGCGCACCATGTTGCGCGCGATGATGACCTGCTGGATCTGGGTCGTGCCTTCGTACAGGCGGAACAGCCGCACGTCGCGGTAGAAGCGCTCGATGCCGAACTCGGCCAGGTAGCCCGAGCCGCCCAGGATCTGCACGGCGCGGTCGGCCACGCGGCCCACCATCTCGGTGGCGAACATCTTGCAGCACGAGGCCTCGGTGGAGACGTTGCGGCCCTCGTCACGGCGGCGCGCGGCGTCGATCACCATGCACTCGGCCGCATACAGCTCGGCCTGGCTGTCGGCCAGCATGGCCTGCACCAGCTGGAACTCGCAGATGGGCTGGCCGAACTGCTTGCGCTCCAGCGCATAGTTCAGCGCGTCGCGCAGGATGCGCTGCGCCACGCCCACGCTCACGGCCGCGATGTGGATGCGGCCCTTGTCCAGCACCTTCATGGCGGTCTTGAAGCCCTGGCCTTCCTTCAGGCCGATGAGGTTGGCCGCCGGCACGCGCACGTTGTCGAAGAATACGTCGCAGGTGTGCGCGCCCTTCTGGCCCATCTTCACGTCGTTCTTGCCGAAGCTGATGCCCGGCGACTTCGCATCCACGATGAAGGCCGAGACGCCGCCCGCGCCCTTGTTGGCCGGGTCGGTGCGCGCCATCAGCGTGAACATGCCCGCATGCGGCGCGTTGGTGATGAAGCGCTTGTTGCCGTTGACCACATAGTGGTCCCCGTCCCTGATGGCGGTGGTGCGCAGCGAGGCCGCGTCCGAGCCCGCCTCGGGCTCGGTCAGCGCGAACGAGGCCATGATCTCGCCCGTGGCCAGCTTGGGCAGCCAGGCCGCCTGCTGCTCGGGCGTGCCGTCGATGAGGATGCCCTGCGAGCCTATGCCCACGGTCGTGCCGATCACCGAGCGGAAGGCCGGCGCGGTCTGGCACAGCTCGAAGAGCACGCGCACCTCTTCCTCCATGGTCAGCTCCAGCCCGCCGAACTGCTCGGGGATGGTCATGCCGAACAGGCCCAGGTTGCGCATCTCCTGCACGATGGACTCGGGGATCTCGTCGGTCTCGGCCACTTCGTTCTCGGCGGGCACCAGGCGCTCGCGCACAAAGCGGCGCACGCTGTCCAGCAGGGCTTCGAGGGTTTCTTGGTCGCGGATCATTGCGGTGTGCTTCCTGTGCGGTTCAGAGGGTTTCGGCGGTTCCCAGCACCGCCGTGGATTGGCTTGACAGCGTGCCGCCGTTGCCGTGCACCACGGCCGTGCGGTGGCGTCCCAGCTGGCGCTGGCCGGCCTCGCCGCGCAGCTGGCGCACGGCCTCGATCAGCGCAAAGATGCCGTACATGCCCGGGTGCACGCAGGACAGGCCGCCGCCGTTGGTGTTGACGGCCAGCCGCCCGCCGGGCGCGATGCCGCCCCCGGACACGAAGGCGCCGCCCTCGCCCTTGGCGCAAAAGCCCAGGTCCTCCAGGAACAGCAGGGTGTTGATGGTGAACGCGTCGTAGACCTGGGCCATGTCCATGTCGGCAGCGGTGAGCCCGGCCATGGCAAAGGCCTGGGCGCCCGACTGCGCGGCAGCCGTGGTGGTCAGGTCGGGCATGCAGGAGATCTGGCGGTTCCAGATGGCCGTGGCATTGCCCAGCACGTAGACGGGGGGGCGCGGCAGGTCGCGGGCGCGCTCGCCGCGCACCAGCACGATGGCGCCTGCGCCGTCCGTCACCAGGCAGCAGTCGCGCACGCTCAAGGGGCTGGCGATGGGGCGGGCCGAGAGCACGTCCTCGATGGTCAGCGGGTCGCGCATGAAGGCTTCGGGGTTGAGCTGGGCCCAGGCACGCGCGGCCACGGCCACCTCGGCCAGTTGCTCGCGCGTGGTGCCGAACTCGTGCATGTGGCGCGCGGCCGCCAGCGCATAGGCGGTCACGGGCAGCACGGGCTCGTAGGGGAACTCATAGGGCTGCGGGTCCAGGAAACGCCGCGCCGCCTGGCCTTCCTTGCGGCCGAAGGTGGCCGAGCGCTGGGCGCTGCCGTAGCACACCAGCACGGCCTTGCACTGGCCGGCCTCCAGCGCGCGGATGGCGGGCAGCAGATGGGCGATGAAGCTGCTGCCGCCGATCATCGTGCCGTCCACATAGGTCGGGTTGATGCCCAGGTGCTCGATCACGGGCATGGTCCACATGCTGGCGTTAACGCTGCAGGTGGCCAGGCCGTCGATGTCCTGCATGGTCAGGCCCGCATCGGCCACGGCCGCATGGGCGGCGCGCACCAGCAGGGTCATGTCGTCCATGCCGGGTGCCTCGCCGCAGCCATAGGTGGCGGCGCCGGCAATGGCCACGCGCCCGCGCAGCGGGCGGTTCACGGCGGCGGCGTCCAGGGTGGATTGGGGGATGCGGGTGTTCATGCTGCACCTCCCTGCGATCCCTGTGCCGCCTGTCCGAGCGCGGGCTGGAACAGCACCAGGCCGCGTCCGTCCTTGCTCGCCACATGGGCGCTCACGCGCTGGCCTATGCGCACGTCGGCCGGCGCAATGCCTTCGACGCGGCCCATCATGCGCACGCCTTCGTCCAGGTCGATCAGGGCCACGTTGTAGTCGCCGCCGGCATCGCTCTTGCGTGCGACGGTGGAGGTGGAGTAGACCGTGCCCTGGCCGCTGGCGCGCACCCAGCGCAGCGGGCTGGCACCGCAGTGCGGGCACAGCTCGCGCGGGGTGAAGACATGGCGAGTGCATTGCGTGCACTGCTGTATGCAGAAACGGCCGGCATCGAGTTCGGCCTGGTAGTGGGTCTGTGCGCTCAGGTGCATGGGCGGTGTTTCCATTCTTTGTGTTCTTGGCGCTGCGCCCGGCGGCATGCAGGGCAGCGGCTGTCCGCCAGCATGCCCGCATCGCGGGGCCGCTTCAATTCGCCAATCTGGAAGGGTGGCTTCACCAGCGCCGGCGTCCGGCTGTCAACCCAGGGTTGCTGCCTAGGCGGGCCGGCGGGCACGGCTGCTATGGTGTTTATGCATTCCCGGCCTTTTCTTCATACCCGCCCTGCGCCGCCTGCCGGTGCACCGAGGGCGCGCCGCTGCTTTGGC
Organism: Delftia sp. WSY_10; assembly: GCF_043104705.1. Taxonomy (NCBI): domain Bacteria; kingdom Pseudomonadati; phylum Pseudomonadota; class Betaproteobacteria; order Burkholderiales; family Comamonadaceae; genus Delftia; species Delftia sp. WSY_10. The sequence goes on from NZ_JBICKY010000019.1 coordinate 273,644, forward strand.
ACAGCGTGGCGCCACAGGAAGGCCGGCAATGGCGTGCCGCACCCCGGCCCGTTCTCCGCTGTCGATCCCCACCCACCCAGGAGGTTTTTGCACATGACGGATACGCTGATCAAGGTGGACCTGAACCGCCCGCCCACCGACAACGAAAGGGTCCACAACCGCTGGCACCCGGACATTCCCATGGCCTGCTGGGTCCAGCCCGGCGACGACTTCATCCTGGAGACCTACGACTGGACCGGCGGCTTCATCAAGAACAACGACAGCGCCGACGATGTGCGCGACATCGACCTGACCACGGTGCACTACCTGTCCGGACCCGTGGGCGTGAAGGGCGCCCAGCCCGGCGACCTGCTGGTGGTGGACCTGCTGGACATCGGCGCCAAGCCCGACAGCCTCTGGGGCTTCAACGGCTTTTTCTCCAAGAACAATGGCGGCGGCTTCCTGACCGACCATTTCCCCTCGGCCCAGAAATCGATCTGGGACTTCAAGGGCATGTTCACCAGCTCGCGCCACATACCAGGCGTGAACTTCCCCGGCCTCATCCATCCCGGCCTCATCGGCTGCCTGCCTGACCGGCCCATGCTGGAGATGTGGAACGAGCGCGAGCGCGCCCTGATCGCCACCGACCCCGAACGCGTGCCCGGCCTGGCCAACCCGCCGTCGGCCGGCACGGCCCACATGGGCCAGATGCGCGGCGAAGCGCGCGACAAGGCCGCCGCCGAAGGCGCACGCACCGTGCCGCCGCGCGAGCATGGCGGCAACTGCGACATCAAGGACCTCTCGCGCGGCGCCAAGGTGTTCTTCCCCGTCTATGTGGACGGCGCCGGCCTGAGCGTGGGCGACCTGCACTTCAGCCAGGGCGATGGCGAGATCACCTTCTGCGGCGCCATCGAGATGGCCGGCTGGGTGCACATGAAGGTCGGACTCATCAAGGGCGGCATGGCCAAGTACGGCATCAAGAACCCCATCTTCAAGCCCAGCCCCATCACGCCGCGCTATGACGACTACCTGATCTTCGAGGGCATCTCGGTGGACGAGAGCGGCAGGCAGCACTACCTGGATGTCAACGTGGCCTACCGCCAGGCCTGCCTGAACGCCATCGAATACCTGAAGAAGTTCGGCTACAGCGGCGCCCAGGCGTATTCCATCCTGGGCACGGCGCCCGTGCAGGGCCATATCAGCGGCGTGGTGGACGTGCCCAACTCCTGCGCCACGCTGTGGCTGCCCACGGGCATCTTCGACTTCGACATCAACCCCAACGCGGCGGGGCCGGTCGTCCAGTTCGACGGCAGCGTGGACATGCCCCTGTCCCCCGACCTGCGCTGACGCCAAGGAGCCCGCCCATGCCCACCTACGACTATGACTGCGTGCAATGCGGCGGCTTCGAGGCCCTGCGGCCGCTGCGCCTGCGCGACGAGCCTGCGGCCTGCCCCGGCTGCGGCACGGCGGCTGCGCGCGTGCTGGCCGCCGCGCCCCGGCTGGCGCTGATGGCCGACGGCACGCGCCGCGCCATGGCCACCAACGAGCGCGCGCGCCACGAGCCCGCCAGCTCGCGCGACTATGACTATGCGCGGCTCAGGCACCCGGCAGGCTGCGGCTGCTGCGGATCGGGCCGGCGCAGCGCCACGGTGACGGCGCCCAACGGCGCGAAGTCCGCGCCCTCGCGGCGGCCCTGGATGATCAGCCACTAGGCTGCATCGGGGTGGACCGCTTCCCAGGGTTTCCACCGCTTGGGAGCCCTGGAAGCGCGCCTTCCACATTCGCGAAACACGGCGCAGGGCGGCTTGCCCAGAATGGGCCGCGCGGCAAGCCGCCGCCCGTTGCCCGGAGTTTCGCCATGCCCCCGTCTTCCTTCCTGCCTTCTGCCACTTCCTCCTTCTCTTCGCGCCGCCGCCGCCTGCTGTCCGCCGGTGGCGCGCTGGCGGCCGGCAGCCTCTTGCCTGCAGTCCGGCCGGCGTTTGCGGCCGATGCCTGGCCCACGCGGCCCGTGCGTTTCATCGTGCCCTTTCCGCCCGGCGGCCCGGTGGACACCACGGCGCGCGCCTTCACCCAGAAGCTGGGCGAGATCTGGCCGCAGCCCTGCATCGTGGACAACCGCGCGGGCGCCGGCGGCATGGTGGGCGCGGCCCTCGCAGCCAAGGAGCCTGCCGACGGCTACACGCTGTTCGTGGGCTCCATCCACCATGCGGTCAACCCGGCGCTGCAGCCGAAGATGACCTACGACATAGAGCGTGACTTCGCGCCCGTGAGCTTTGCCGCCATGTTCCCGGTCTTCCTGGTGGCCCATCCCTCGGTGCCCGCCCGCAACGTGCGAGAGCTGATCGCGCTGGCCAAGTCCGGCAACGGGCTGAGCTTCGGCTCCTCGGGCAATGGCGGCGGCACGCACCTGGCCGGCGAGCTGTTCAACATGCATGCGGGCATCAAGCTGCAGCACATTCCCTACAAGGGCAGCGCGCCGGCCATGAACGACCTGCTGGGTGGCCAGGTGCAGCTGATGTTTGCCGATGCGCCCAGTGCGCTGCAGCACATCAAGTCGGGCCGCATCAAGGTGCTGGGCGTGGCCAGCCGCCAGCGCTCGGCCATGCTGCCCGAGGTGCCCACCATCGCCGAGTCGGGCCTGCCCGAGTACGAGGCCTATTCCTGGGCCGCGCTGTTCGCGCCGGCCCGCACGCCGCCCGCCGTGCTGGCGCGCATCAATGCCGACTTCAACACCGCGCTGCGCGATGCCGCCGTGCGCGAGCGCCTGCTGACGGCCGGCGCCGAGGCCGACCCCGGCACCCAGCAGCAGATGCGCGAGCGCCTGAGCAGCGAGCTGCGCAAATGGGCCCAGGTGGTCAAGGTGGCCGGCATCCAGGCGGACTGAGCACGGCGGCGGGCCGGACTCGGGACAAACCCGGCTTCGCAGCGCTGCAACCCCGCCTTTCGCAATCGCGCATAGGCGGGCCGCTATGGCCTGCTTAGGCTTGCCTTCGGTATCCAGAAAAACAACCCCGAGACAAGGAGACGGATATGCGGAAAGGCTTGATGCGAGGCGGCTTGACCAAGGCGCGCGCTGCCGGCTGCGCGCTGGGCGCCGGCCTGCTGTGGACGGCGGCGCAGGCGCAGCAGATATCGGACGACGTGGTGCGCATCGGCGTACTCAGCGACATGTCGGGCCTGTACGCGGACACGGCGGGGCGCGGCTCCGTCGAGGCCGCGAAGATGGCCGTGGCCGACTTCGGCGGCCAGGTGCTGGGCAGGAAGATCGAGGTGGTCTGGGCCGACCACCAGAACAAGGCCGACGTGGGCGCCACCCATGCGCGCACCTGGTTCGACCGCGACGGCGTGGACCTGATCGTGGACATCAACAACACGGCCGTCGCCATCGCCGTCAACAACCTGGCGCGCGAGCGCGGCAAGATGGTGATCAACACCGGCGGCGCCTCCGACATCCTCACCAACGAGCACTGCGCGCCCACGGCCATCCACTACACCTACGACAGCTATGCGCTGGCCAACGGCGCGGTGCGCGGCATCCTGGCCCAGGGCAAGAAGGAATGGTTCATCCTGGGCGTGGACTACGCCTTCGGCAAGGCCATGACGGCCAACGTGACCGACTTCCTGAAGGACGGCGGCGGCAAGCTGGTGGGCACCACCGTCCATCCGCTCAATGCCAGCGATTTCTCGTCCTTCCTGCTGCAGGCCCAGGCCTCCAAGGCCTCGGTGATCAACCTGGCCAATGCCACCAGCGACACGGTCAACGCCATCAAGGCCGCGCACGAGTTCGGCATCGCGCCCAGGCAGACCCTGGTGCCCAACCTGCTGTTCATCAACGACGTGCATGCGCTGGGCCTGCGCTACGGCCAGGGCATGGTGCTGACCACGGGCTTTTACTGGGACCGCACCGAGGCCACGCGCGCCTGGTCGCGGCGCTTCTTCGAGAAGATGAAGAAGATGCCCTCCATGATCCATGCGGGCGCCTACTCGGCCGTCACCAACTACCTCAAGGCCGTGCAGGCCACCAGGGGCGACGACGGCAACGCGGTGGCGCGCCAGCTCAAGCAGATGCCCATCGAGGACTTCTTCGCCCAGAACGGCAAGGTGCGCGAGGACGGCCGCATGGTGCACGACATGTACCTGGTGCAGATCAAGAAGCCCGAGGAATCCAGATACCCCTGGGACTACTACAAGGTGCTCTCCACCATCCCCGGTGACGAGGCCTTCCGCCCGCTGTCCAGGAGCAGCTGCAAGCTGGTGAAGACATCATGAAGACACGCGCCGCCGTACTCACGAGAACGGGCGCAGCCGCGCCCTATGCCGACAGCCGACCGCTGGAGATCTGGGAGGTGGACCTGGCGCCGCCCGGCCCCGGCGAGGTGCTGGTCAAGGTGGCCGCCGCAGGCGTGTGCCACTCCGACCTGTCCATCATCAACGGCGACCGTCCGCGCGACACGCCCATCGTGCTCGGCCATGAGGCCGCAGGCGTGATCCAGGCCCTCGGCGAGGGCGTGACCGACCTGGAGGTGGGCGACCACGTGGTCATGCTCTTCGTGCCCGGCTGCGGCAACTGCCAGCCCTGCGCCGAGGGCCGGCCCGTGCTGTGCGAGCCCGCAGGCCAGGCCGGCGTGGCGGGCACCCTGCTGTCGGGCGCCAGGCGCCTGTCGCGCAATGGCCAGCCCATCTCGCACTTCGTCGGCGTCTCGGCCTTTGCCGAGCATGCCGTGCTCTCGCGCCGCGGCGTGCACCGCATCGACAAGTCGGTGCCGCTGGAGCTGGCCGCGCTGTTCGGCTGCGCCGTGATGACCGGCGTGGGCGCGGTGGCCAATACCGCCAGGGTGAGCCCCGGCCAGAGCGTGGCCGTGGTGGGGCTGGGCGGCGTGGGCCTGTCCTCGGTGATGGGCGCGGCGGCGGCGGGTGCGGCCCGCGTGGTGGCCGTGGACCTCAATGCCGACAAGCTGGCCATGGCGCGCGATTTCGGCGCCACCGACACCGTCAACGCCGGCGACGAGGATGCCGTCAAGCAGGTGCGGGCGCTGACGGGCGGCGGCGTGGACCATGCCTTCGAGATGGTGGGCTCGGCCAAGGCCCTGGAGATGGCCTACCGCATCACGCGGCGCGGCGGCCAGACGGTGACGGCGGGCCTGCCCTCCAGCGCCCAGGCCATCAGCCTGCCGGTCTGGCACCTGGTGGCAGAGGAGCGCACGCTCAAGGGCTGCTACATGGGCAGCTGCGTGCCGCGCCGCGACATCGACCGCTACCTGGCCCTGCATGCGGCCGGCAGGCTGCCCGTGGACCGGCTGGTCACCGGCCACCTGACGCTGGACCAGATCAACGAGGGCTTCGACCGCCTGGCGCGTGGCGAGGCCATACGCCAGATCATCCGCATGGAGGCCTGATAGGAGGTCAGGCCGACCAGCGAGGACCGGGGCTGCTGCTGCGGCGGCTGTGTCCGAGCCAAGCACGGCGGTCAGGTGCCGTCGGGCAGCAGCTGGTTTTCCCAGCCGGTCAGCCGCTCGATGGCCCGGGCCACCTGCAGGATGCGGGCCTCGTCGAAGTAGCGTCCCACCACCTGCACGGCCAGCGGCAGGCCCTGGGGTGACAGGCCCACCGGCACGCTGACGGCCGGGTGCCCGGTCACGTTGAAGGCATGGGTCTGTACCGGCCAGTGGCGGAAATGCGGCATGGGGTCGAAGCGCGGCGCCGTATCCAGGGTGATGGCGGTCAGCAGCACGTCGCAGCGGTCCAGCGCAGCGTCCACGCGGGCCGCCAGCATGCGGCGCACACGCAGGGCGTTCAGGTAGTCCTCCGAGGACACGGTGGCGCCCAGCAGCAGCCGCGCCGCCGTGAGCTCGCCATAGTCCAGCGGGCGCGAGCGCAGGTCCTGCGCATGGATGGTGAACATCTCGGCACTGAGGATGACGCGGCCGGCCGCCAGGAACTGCTGGCTGTGGGGCAGGCTCACGTGGATGGGACGGGCGCCGGCCTCGGCCAGCAGCGCGGCCGTGCGGTCGAAGGCCGAAAGGAACGTGGGCGACGCCTGGGGCGACGACTGGAAGTGGTCCTGCGGCACGCCGATGGTCAGGCCCTTCACGCCCTGCTCCAGCCCCGTGCAGTAGTCGTCCACGGGTTCGGTGGAGCTGGCCGGGTCCAGCGGGTCGTGCCCGGCCAGCACCTGCAGCGCGATGGCCGCATCCTCCACGCTGCGCGACAGCGGGCCGCAGTGGTCCAGCGTCCAGGCCAGGGGGAACACGCCGTGCTTGGAGACGCGGCCGTAGGTGGGTTTCAGCCCCACGGCGCCGCACCAGGCGGCCGGTATGAGGATGGAGCCGCCCGTGCAGGTGCCCAGGGCCAGCCGCGTGAAGCCTGCCGCAATGGCGGCGCCCGAGCCCGACGACGATCCGCCCGGGATATGGGCCAGGTCCCAGGGGTTGCGGGCTGCGGGAAACGGCAGGTCGGGGCTGGGCGCGCCGATGGCGAACTCGTGCGTGGCCAGCTTGCCCAGGATGACGGCGCCCGCATCGCGCAGGCGCCGCACCGGCGTGGAATCGTCTTCGGGCACATAGTCCAGGCTCAGCCAGGACTGGCAGGTGGTCGGCAGGCCGGCCACGTCGTAGACGTCCTTGATGGCCACGGCAATGCCGTGGAGCAGCGGCAGATCGGCGCTTTCTCCGCGCGCCATGTCTGCGTTGCGCGCAGCCTCCATGGCACCGCTGGCATCGAGATTGGTGAAGGCATGGATGTCGATGTCCATGGCGCGGATGCGTCCCAGCGCCGCCCGGGTCAGCATCTCCGAAGTGGTCTTGCCGGCGCGCAGCGCGCTGGCCATCTGTCGTATCGAAAGTTCAGGACTGCCGCTCATGCTTGCTCTGACGGGAGATGGTGGTGTGGATCTGCGAGGGTCCCGCCTCATGCGCCAGTTCGTTGACGAGGCCGCGGTGCTCCATCAGCAACTGGTGCTCCGCCAGGATGGGTCCCAGCCGCTCGAAGGGGATGTCGATGCCGTGCTTTTTCAGCGCATTGAGCAATTCGTGCAGCGCATTGACATCGGGCCCTGCCAGTTTCTGCGGCGAAGGGGGTATTTCAGATTTTCGCGATACCGGCATCACTGACCACCTTTCTCCATTTTCTGGCGTCGTCGGATACGAATGCCTTGGTGCTGTCCACGGATTTCCAAAGGGGAATGCTGCCAAGCTCCATGAATTTCTTCTGCACCTTTTCGTCGGTCAGGATATTTTTCATCTGTGCATTGATGGCGTTCACTATCGCGGCCGGCGTGCCCTTGGGTGCCATGAGCACATTCCATGAGGTCTCGTTGAAATTGCCGAGCCGGGCCGGGCTTTGCTCGCTGAGCGTCTGCCAGTCGGGCATGAGGGGCGAGCGCTCGCGCGTGGCCACGCCCACGCGATTGACCTTGCCCTGGTGCACATACTGCTTGGCCGTGATCAGCAGGTCGAAGGCGATATCGACCTGGCCGCTCACCAGGTCGCTCATCATGGGCGCGGCGCCCTGGTAGGGAATGTGCAGCATGCGTATGTCGGCGGCCAGGCTCAGGGCCTCGGCCGCCATGTGGCCCGCGCTGCCGTAGCCCGGCGTGGCATAGGTCAGCTTGCCGGGGCTGCGCCGCGCCAGCTCGATCAGGTCCTGCACCGACGCCAGCTTCAGGCCCGGGCGTGTGATGAGCACCAGAGGACCGTCGTTGATGGTGGAGATGGCTTCGAGGTCGTTGACCACGTCATAGCCGGCCTGCGTGTACAGCGCGCCCGAGATGGTCTGGGCCGTGGAGCAGATCAGCAGCGTATATCCATCGGGACGGGCCTTGGAGACCTGGCGCGCACCGATGTTGCCCGAGGCGCCAGGGCGGTTTTCCACCACCACGTTGACGCGCAGGCGTTGTGCAAGCTCCTTGGCGATGATGCGCCCCACGATATCGGTGCCACCGCCTGCCGGGAAAGGTACAACCAGCGTGATCTGCCGGTCTGGCCAGGCCGCATGAACCAAGCTGGCAGCGATCAGGAAAATACCTCCGAAAATCAGATTGAGGATTTTTTTCATTCGCTTGATTCAAATGGTTGCGGAAATGGGGCTTGTCTTTTTGCAGACGTGAGCAGGCACATGGGATGTGCACCACTGCGGCTGCCTGCAGCCCGGGCCTGGCAAGCGTTCAGTTAATGAATCTTTTTAAACTATCGAGATATTAAGTTCCATAGTTTTACATCATGAAAGAAGGGGTGCAAGGCCTGCGCCACGCTTGGCGTAGGGGTGTTGCATCGATGCCGCAGATAAGGGTTTCCGACGGCGATGGCCTTGGCGCGCGTCGGGATTCAGGGCAGGGAGGGTGAAAGGTTGCACCGGCAGTGGCACCGGCGCAACGATTCAGCGGGCGTGTTGGCTCAAACGCGCAGCGCCTGTTCCTGCAGCAGGCGCTTGAGCACCTTGCCGTTGGGGCTGGTGGGCAGCTCGGACAGGGGCACGATGCGGGCGGGCAGCTTGTAGGGCGCCAGCCGTTCTCGCAGGTGGGCACGCGCGGCAGCGTTGTCCAGCGTGGCGCCGGGCTGCAGCTCGACGAAGGCGATGACCTCCTCGTTGCCATCGGTTTCGGGGCGGCCGACCACGGCGCTGCGCTGCACGCCGGGCAGCTCGTTGAGCGCCAGTTCCACCTCGGCCGGATACACGTTGAAGCCCGAGCGGATGATCATTTCCTTGAGCCGCCCCACCACGAAGAGCGCGCCGTCGGCATGCAGCTCGCCCAGGTCGCCGCTGGCGTACCAGCCGCCCTCGCGCATCACGGCGGCCGTGGCCTGGTCATCGCGGAAGTAGCCGTGCATCAGGCCGCGCCCGCGTATCCACAGCTCGCCGCGCTCGCCCACCGGCAGGGGCCGGCCCGTGGCCGGGTCCACGGCGCGCACCTCGGCGCCTTCCACCACGTAGCCGGCGCTGGTGTCGGGCCGCTGCTCGCCCTGTCGCGTGAGGTGGACCGACCCTGCGTATTCCGACAGGCCGTAGCCATGGTGCAGCGCCTGGCCGAAGGCGGCCTCCACGCGTTTCTTGAGCGTCAGGTCCAGCGGGCCTGCGCCTGTGTAGACATAGCGCAGCGCCGGCGCCTGAGGGTGTGCAATGCCCTGCTCCTGCAGATGGGCCAGCAGGCGCGCGTACAGCGCAGGCGGCCCCTGCAACTGCGAGATGCCGTGGCGCGCCAGCGCATCCAGCAGGTCGGCTGGGTCGAACTGCGGGCGCATCACCATCTGCGCGCCCGCATGCAGCGAGGCCAGCAGCACCGTGCCCAGCCCGAAGATGTGGGTCATGGGCACGAAGGCGTAGCTGCGGTCCTGCGGACCCAGCCCGCGCGATGCGGCCGAGACGCGCGCGAACAGCGTCAGCGCCTCATGCCCCACCATCACGCCCTTGGGCGTGCCCGTGGTGCCCGAGGTGAAGATCAGCGCCGCCACCTCGTCCTGCAGCGCACCGGATTCGGCCACGGCCTCAGCGCGCACGGGGCTGTGCTGCATGCCGGCCAGGGCCGAGTCGCCTGCGCCAAAGCGCCGCGCGTGGCCGCTGGCGCTGTCCGATGCGGCCGAGGTGAAATACACCACGCGGGCGTCGGCCTTGGCCGCAAAGGCATCGATCTCGCCGGGCGCCATGCGTGCGTTCACGCCGCAGGACCAGGCGCCCACGCGGCTGCAGGCCAGGATCAGCGCCGCATGCTCGGGGCAGTTCTCGGCCACGACCAGCACGCGGTCGCCGGGCCGCACCTGCAGCGCGCGCAGCTCGGCCTCGGCCGTGTCCGCCAGCGCGCCCAGGTCGGCAAAGCTCAGGCTGCTGCCGTCGGGCAGGTGGATGAAGGGACGCTGCGGCGCTTCGGCCAGCCAGCGGTCCAGCAGATGGTGTATTCGTTGACTCATGCTCCGCGTATCCCTCAGTCCACCACAATGCCTTGCGTGACGGTGGCCCACATGGCGCGCTCCTTGGCACCGCGCTCGGCCAGTTTTTGGGGTGCGCCGGTCCACTCTTCGTAGCCCAGTTCCTTGAGGCGCTTGCGCAGCTCCGGCTGGGCCAGGGCGGCGTTGATGGACTTGTTCAGGCGGGCCACGAGTTCGGGCGACATGCCCTTGGGCCCATAGACGCCATACCAGCCGCCCACGTCGAAGCCCTTGAGGCCTTCGATGCCGGACTCGGCAAAGGTGGGCACATCGGGCAGGGACGCATTGCGCTGCGGCGAGGTGACGGCGATGGCCCGCACCTTGCCGCCCTGGATGTAGCTGCTGGCGGTGCTGATGATGTCCAGCATCATGCTCAGCTGGCCGCCGATCACGTCGGTCATGGCCGGTGCGTTGCCCTTGTAGGGGATGTGGTTCATCTCGATGCCGCTGCGCCGCGCGAACAGCAGCGCGCCCAGGTGGTTGGAGCCGCCCACGCCGGCCGAGCCGTAGTTGAGCTTTTGCGGATGGGCCTTGGCATAGGCCACGAGCTCGGCCGTGGTCCTGTAGGGCTCGTTGTTGTTGACCACCAGCACGTTGTAGTAGCTGAGCACGGGCGCCACGGGCGTGAGATCACGGGCCGGGTCGAAGGACATTTTGCTCATCACGTTGGGGCTGATGGTGATGGTGGGGCTGGCCGCGAACCACAGCGTCAGCCCGTCGGGCCTGGCGCGCACGACCTCGCTGCCGGCCATGGTGGCGTTGGCGCCGGGCTTGTTCTCCACCACCACCGAGGCGCCCAGCTCCTTGGTCAGCGCCACGCTGAGCAGGCGGGCGCCCTGGTCCACGGGGCCTCCGGCCGAGTAGCCCACGATGAGGCGCACGGGCTGCGCGTCCTGCGCGGCGGCGGGGAGGGCGCTCAGGGTGGCCAGGGCGGTCACCAGGGACGCCAGAAGCGGGGCATGGGCCAGGGTGGCCAGGGCCTTGCGGCGGTGTTGGGCGGGCATGTGCATGTCTCCTGCAAAAGATGAATGAAGCGCTGCCGTGGCCTGCACGGCGGCGCGCCCGGTCTGCGCCGGACATGCAGGCAATGGTGCGCACGCCGGCGCTTCTTGGGAATCTGCTTTTGCCTAAGCCGGGGTTTGCCGGCTGTTAGGACGTCCTAGGAAGACAGGTCCGCACCCGCCTCTTCGGCGCCCGCCTGCCAGCTGGGTGCGGCGGTGACGATGGCCTCGCGCAGGAACTGCTGGAAGGCGCGGGCCGCCATGGTGGGCTGGCGGTCGGGCATGCGCACCAGGTACATGGCATTGCCCAGGCCGGAGAACACCACCTGGTCCAGCACGGCCACCAGCGTGCCGCCGGCCAGCGCGGCCGAGGTCACGTAGTCCGGGAGCAGGGCCAGGCCCAGGCCGTCCAGCACGGCGTCGTACAGCAGGCGGTAGTCGCCCGATTGCAGCGAGGGCAGCACATCGAGGGCAGCGGCGACGCCATCGTCGCCGCTGCCTGTAAGCCAGGCCAGCCTGCCGCCCATGGCCAGCGGCAGGATGAGGCGGGCCTGCAGCAGGTCGGCAGGCGCGCGCAGGGGCCGGCCCAGCGACTGCTCCAGCGCCTGCAGGCAGGCGGGCGTGGCCACGAAGTTCCAGCGCACATCGCACAGCCGCGTGGCCACCAGATCGTCCAGCGGCGCGGAGGTGATCTGCACCGCCAGATCGACCTTGGAGGCCACGAGGTCGGCCATCTGGTCGTTGATCAGCAGGCGCAGGCGGATGTCGGGATGCTCGCGGCAAAAGCCCAGGATCAGCGGCTTGAGATAGAAATGCCTGAAGCCGGTGGGCACGCGCACGCCCACCTCGCCGCTCACGGTGGAGCGCAACTGGTGGATGGCATCGCGGGCGCGCTGCAGCTCCTCCATCATGGCCAGGCAGCGCCGGTACAGCAGCTGGCCGGCCTGGGTGAGCTCCACATTGCGCGTGGTGCGGCGCAGCAGCTGCGTGCCCATCTCGGTCTCCAGCGCACGCAGCCGGCGCGAGACGTTGGAGCGCGTCATGCCGCCGCGCTCGGCCGCCCGCGTGAGGCTCTTGGCCTCGGCGATGTCGATGAAGACGCGGCACAGGTTCAGGTCCATCTCGGCATTCTTTGCAGGGCCGGGGCCGGCCATTGTTGATCGGGAGTCACCAGGCCTGGCCTGCTGGCGAGGATTGTGGCGCCAGCCCTGCCTCCCTAGCATGGAGGAAACCATGGCGAAAGGCCGCAGACCGTGAACCAAGAAGCTTTGCAAACCGCGCCGCCGGCGCCCCTGGCGCACTACCGTGTGCTCGATCTGAGCCAGGGCGTGGCCGGCCCCTACTGCACCCACCTGCTGTCGCGCCAGGGCGCCGAGGTGATCAAGGTCGATCCGCCCGAAGGCGACTGGGCGCGCCACGTGGGCATCTCGCGCGATGGGCACAGCAGCCTGTCGGCCACCTACAACGCGGGCAAGCGCAGCATTGCCGTCGATGCGCGCCAGGCCCAGGGGCGCGCGCTGCTGCTGCGGCTGGCGCGCGAGGCCGACATCGTGGTGCAGAACTTCCGCCCCCAGGTCGTGCAGCGCATGGGCGTGGACTACGACAGCCTGCGCGCGGCCGGCCTGGACCCGGTGTACGTCTCCATCAGCGGCTACGGACCCACGGGGCCGTATGCCGACCGGCCCGCCACCGACTCCGTCATGCAGGCGGACACGGGCTTGATGACCAGCAACCGCGACGCGCAGGGCCAGCCCCAGCGCGTGGGTCTGCTGCTGGCCGACATCGCAGCCGGCGTCTACGCCGCACAGGCCTGCACGGCGGCCCTGCTGGGCAAGGCGCGCAGCGGGCGCGGGCGCCATGTGGAGCTCAATCTGTTCGAGGTCTGCTGCGCCCTGCAATCCACGGTGCTGGCCGAAGACACGCTGCGCGGCGGCCTGCCCGCCGAAGGCGTGAGCGCCCCCAACGGCGTGTTCGCCACGGCCGATGGCTTCATCACCGTGCTGGCCCTGAACAACGACCAGTTCGAGCGGCTGTGCCGCGCGCTGGACCTGCCGCACTGGCTGCAGGACGCGCGCTTTGCCTCCAATGCGGGCCGCATGGCCCACCGCCATGTCCTGCATGCCGGGCTGCAGGCCTTGCTGGCGCAGCAGCCGCGCGCCCACTGGGAGCAGCGCCTGGCAGCGCAGGGCGCCCTGCATGCGGGCGTGCGCACGCTGGCCGACGTGGTGGCGCATCCCCAGGCCGTGCACCGCGCATCGTTCGCCACGCTGGCGCAGCCCGGGTTCGGGCCGCTGCTGTATGCGGCTTCACCCTGGCCGGCAGACGCAGCAGCTTCCGGTGCATCCCTTGGCGCCGCGCCGCGCACGGGCGAGCACACGCGCCAGATCCTGGCCGAGGCCGGCTGCACGCCGCAGGAGATGGAGCAATGGATGGCCAGCGGCGTGGTGCACCAGTGCGCGCAGGAGGTCATGGCATGAGCGCTTCCACATCCACGTTCACACCTGCCTCCCCGGACACCTCCCCGGACACCTCCATGCAGGCTCTGGTCTGCCATCAATTCGGCGCGCCGCACGAGGTGGTCCGCCTGCAGTCCATGGACCGGCCCGGCCAGCCCCTGGGCGCGCACCAGGCGCGGATTGCCGTGGCCTACGCCAACGTCAGCCACGCCACGGGCCTGCTGATCGAGGGCCGCTACCAGCGGCGCCCGCCGCTGCCCTTCGTGCCCGGCACCGAAGGCGTGGGGCGCGTGCTGGAATGCGGCAGCGCGGTGCAGCACCTGCAGCCCGGCGATGCCGTGGCCTTCATTGCCGACTGGGGTGCCTTTGCGCAGGAAACGGTGGTGCATGCGTCCACCGTCTACCGCCTGCCTGCGGGCATGCCCTGGCTGCAGGCCCTGCCCATTCCCCTGTCCTACGGCACGGCCTACACGGCCCTGCACTGGCGCGCGCGCCTGCAGGAAGGCGATGTGGTGCTGGTGCTGGGCGCCGGGTCCGGCGTGGGCGCCGCGGCGGTGGAAGTAGCCCGGCAGACGCCCGGCGTGCAGGTCATCGCCTGCGCCAGCACCGAGGCCAAGCGCGCCGATGCGCTGCGCCGCGGGGCCCGCCAGGCCGTGGCGCCGCAGGACCTGGCCGCACAGATCAAGCAGGCAACCCAGGGCCGGGGCGCCTCCGTCGTCTTCGACCCCGTGGGCGGCGATCTGCTGCTGCAGGCGCTGCGCGCCGCTGCGCAGAACGCGCAACTGCTGAGCGTGGGCTTTGCCAGCGGCACCATTCCCGCCGTGCCCATGAACCTGGCCCTGGTCAAGAACCTCACGCTGCACGGCTTCTTCTACGGCCGCTACATCGGCTGGACGCCGGCCGATGAACGCCAGGCCTTCGCGGCGCAGCTGCAGCCCGTCATTGCCACGCTGCTCGACTGGGCTGCCCGGGGATGCATCCATCCCCAGGTCAGCCAGGTCTTCGACATGCATGAACTGCCGGCTGCGCTGGATGCGCTGCACGGCCGCAACGTGACCGGCAAGCTCGCACTCGCCATTCAAGGAGACAAGGTATGACAACGCAACGCACAGGCCCCGCGCTTTCCCGCCGCACCCTGCTGGGCGCCGCTGCGGCGCTGGCCGCATGGAGAACGGCAGGCGCGCAGCCATCCGCCGGGGCCCAGGGCTATCCCAAGGCGCTCATCCGCGTCGTCGTGCCCTATCCACCGGGCGGGCCTACCGACGTGGTCGGGCGCGTGGTCACCACGCGGCTGGGCGAGGCGCTGGGCCAGCCCCTGGTGGTGGACAACAAGGCCGGCGCCAGCGGCATGGTCGGCGCGGCCCTGGTGGCCAAGGCGCCGGCCGACGGCTACACGCTGCTGGTCAACGCCTCCATCCACGTCATCAACCCCTACGTCTATGCCAGCGCGCCCTATGACGCCTTCCGCGATTTCGAGCCGGTCACGCAGCTGGTCGATGTGCCCCTGGTGCTGGTCGTGGGCAGCCAGCTTCCGGTGCGCAATGTGCAGGAACTGATCGCCTGGGCCAAGGCCCATCCGGGACAGGTGAACTTCGGCTCGGCCGGCAATGCGTCGTCACAGCACCTGTCGGGCGAGCTGTTCCGCTTGAAGACCGGCGCGCAGATGCAGCATGTGCCCTACAAGGGCAGCTCGCCGGCCCTGACCGACCTGATGGGCGGGCAGATCCAGCTCATGTTCGACTCCATGCCCTCGGCCATGCCCTTCATTGCCTCGGGCCGGCTGCGTGCGCTGGCCGTCACCTCGGCCAGTCGCTCGCCCTCCCTGCCCGATGTGCCCACCATGGAAGAGGCCGGCATGCCCGGCTTTCGCACCAGCACCTGGTACGGACTGTGGGCGCCGAAGAACACGCCCCAGGACGTGGTGCAGAAACTGTGGACCGAGTCCCGCCGCGTGCTTGCCGAACCCCAGATCGCCGCGCAATACCGCCGCCTGGGCGCCGAGCCCGTGGGCTCCACGCCCGCCGAGTTCGCGCGCTACATCCAGGCCGAAGCCCGCAAGTGGGAAGAGATCGTGAAGGCGTCGGGAGCGCGGGCGGATTGAGGAGGCCGCCGTCAGGCACCAGCCTTGATTCGGCTGGCTGCCTGCCTTCCCAGATCCGCGATAAAGAGGTCAAAGTCTTCATCCGGCACGTCAATGTAGTGACCCGAGGCGACATCCGCCCACCCCCGCATAGCCGCTTGCCGTAGCGCTTCCAGCTTGGTCGCTTGGGTCTGAGCTTCGACGATTCGATGTTGCTGCTGGCTCAGATTCACTGGACGTGTCGACATGACGGGTTCCTCACACCCGCTCGAACACCGCCGCGATCCCCTGGCCGCCGCCGATGCACATGGTCTCCAGCCCATAGCGGCCCTTGCGGCGCTCCAGCTCGTGCAGCAGGGTGGCCAGGATGCGCACGCCGGTGGCGCCTATGGGGTGGCCCAGGGAGATGCCGGAGCCGTTGACGTTGAGCTTGTGGTCTATGGCGCCCTGGTCGTTCCACTCCCAGCCCTTGAGTACGGACAGCACCTGGCAGGCAAAGGCTTCGTTGAGTTCGACCAGGTCCATCTGGTCCAGCGTGAGGTTCAGGCGCGCCAGCAGCTTCTTGACGGCGGGCACGGGGCCTATGCCCATGTGCGAGGGCTCGCAGCCTGCGGCGGCCCAGCCCACCAGGGTGGCCATGGGGGTGAGGCCCAGTTCGGCCAGTCTGTCCTCGGCCACGATCAGGCATGCGGCGCTGGCGTCGTTCTGCTGGCTGGCGTTGCCGGCCGTGACCGTTCCATTGGGCATGAGCACGCGCAGCTTGCCCATGCTGTCGGTGGTGGCGTCGGCGCGAAAGCCTTCGTCGCGCGTGAACAGCACGGGGTCGCCCTTGCGCTGGGGCACCTTGACGGGGACGATCTCGTCGGCGAAGCGGCCCGCCTCCCAGGCGGCGGCGGCGCGCTGGTGGCTGCGCACGGCATAGGCGTCGGCTGCCTCGCGGCTGATGCCGTAGTCGCGCGCCAGGTTCTCGGCGGTCTCGATCATTCCCGAGATCTTTCCGAAGCGCTCCACGGGCTGGGAGCGCTCGCGGCCGCGGTCCAGGCGGTCGTAGAAGCGCACATTGCCCGAGCGCGCACCCCAGCGCATGTCGGTGCTGTAGTACTCGATGTTGCTCATGCTCTCCACGCCGCCTGCGATCACCACGTCGGCGGCGCCGCTTTGCACCATCATGGCCGCCGTGGCCACGGCCTGCAGGCCGCCGCCGCAGCGCCGGTCCAGCTGCATGCCCGGCACCGTCACCGGCAGGCCGGCCTGCAGCGCGGCCCAGCGGCCCACGCAGGGCGTCTCGCTGCTGGCGTAGGACTGGGCGAAGACCACGTCGTCGATGCGTGCGGGGTCGATGCCGCTTTTCTCGACCACGGCGCGCACCGTGGTGGCGGCCAGCTCCTCGACCGATACCGGCCGCAGGCTGCCGCCGAAGGTGCCCACGGGCGTGCGAAGGGGGGTGACGATGGCGGCTCTGCGCATGGTGTTGTCTCCTTGGGAATCAGTGGATCAGTGGATCAGGAAAAGGCTGCGCCGCATTGGCGCAGCAGGGTATGTGCCTGTTGTTCCAGGTCGGCGCGGTGCTCCGGCGCCGCGATGTCGATCAGCCGTTTCACGCGGCGCGACAGCGTCTGGCCGCGCAGGTCGGCCACGCCGTGTTCGGTGACGATGAGGCCGGCGTCGCTGCGCGGCGTGCTGACGGGGCCGGACAGCCGCGCAACGATGCGCGTGGCCCCCCTGGCCGTGGCGGGCAGGGCGATGATGGGCAGGCCCCCGCGGCTGCGTGCCGCGCCGCGCAGAAAGTCCACGGCGCCCCCCACGGCGCCCACGTAGACGCCGCCTGCCACCTCGGAGTTGATCTGGCCCGTGAGGTCCACCTCCACCGCCGAATTGATGGCAGCCAGCCGGTGGCTGGCGGCCAGCACCTCGGGGTCGTGCGTGTAGCGCGTCTCGCGCAGTTGCAGGGCGGGGTTGCGGTGGGCCCAGCGCCTGAGCGATTCGCCGCCCATGAGGATGCCGCCGATGCCCACGCCGCGGTCCTGGCTCTTGCGCGCGTGGGTCAGCACGCCGGCTTCGGCCAGGGCTGCAATGCCGTCGCCCACGGCGCCGCTGTGCAGGCCCAGGTCGCGGTGGCCGTGCAGGGCGGCGAGCACGGCCTCGGGCAGGTTGCCCACGCCCACCTGCAGCGTGGCGCCGTCTTCGATGAGGGCGGCCACATGGCCGGCAATGGCCTGCTCGGCAGGGCCGGGCGCGCTGCGCGCCTGGTCCGGCGGAGGGTGTTCGGCATCGACCAGCAGGGCGAAGTCGCCGGCCTGCAGGTGCAGGCTGCCGTGCGTCCACGGAATGGCGGGGTTGACCTCGCCGATCAGCACGCGCGCCTTGCGTATGGCGGCCGGCAGGTATTCATGGACCAGGCCCAGGCTGTAGCGGCCCTGTGCATCGGGTGGCGAGACCTGGAGCAGCACCACGTCGGCAGGCAGCAGACCCTCGTCGATCAGGCCGGGCAGGTGGGAGTAGTGGCTGGGCAGGATGTCCAGCACGCCCGCCTGGGCCAGCGCGCGGTGGGGGCCGCCGGCCGCGTAGCCGAAGAAGTCGATGGCGTCGGCATGCGCCGGTTGCAGGGTGTCCGATGCGCCCATGCCCACGAAGACGCGCAGCCGGCCCTGGCCACCGTGCCGAGCCAGTGCATGGCGCTGCGCGACCACGGCGCGCGTGAGCGTCAGAGGCTCGGCCGTGGCCTGGCCCCACCACAGGGTGTCGCCGGGGTGGATCAGGGCCTGCAGCCTTTCTTGCAGGGCGTCCGGCGACAGCACGCTCATGGCGCGCGGTCCCAGTCGAAGCGCGTGGGCTGCTTGTCCTTGAAGCGCTGCACCGCCTCCTGGTGGTAGTCCGAGCCACGGCACATCGTCTGGGCATAGGCTTCCAGCTCGGCCATGGCGCGTGCGTCCAGCTCGAAGGCCTGGTTCATGGCCGTCTTGGCCATGCCGATGGCGGCCGTGGATGCCTCGCCGAAGCGCCGCGCCAGTGCCACGGCGGCGGCCTGCAGGGCCTCGCCGTCTTCCACGATCTCGTAGACCATGCCCAGCGACCTGGCTTCCTCGGCCTGCACGGTGCGCGCGGTGAAGACCAGCTCCTTGGCCTTTTGCAGGCCCACGATGCGCGGCAGCATGTGCATGGCGCCCAGGTCGGGCACCAGGCCGATGCGGCCGAACACGGCGCAGAACTTCGCGCGCCGCGTGCACAGCACGAAGTCGGCGGCCAGCGCCAGGCTCAGGCCCGCGCCGAAGGCCGGGCCGTCCACGGCGGCGATCACGGGTTTTTCGAGGTTGACCAGCTCGGGAAACCACTGGTGCAGGCTGCGCATGCGCTGGCGCCAGGGCAGGCCGGCCTGGCTGGCATCCATCATCTGGCTGATGTCGCCGCCCGAGCAGAATGCGCCGCCCGCGCCCGTGAGGATGACGGTGTGCACCTGCGCGTCATCGCGCATCTGCGCCACGGCGGCGGCCAGGGCCGGGCGCATGGCCTGGTTGAGCGCGTTGCGGGCCTCGGGCCGGTTCAGCGTGATCGTGCCTATGCCGTCCTGGACGGAGGTCAATACGGGGGAGGTGTTCATGGGAACTCCAGGGCAGGGGGAAGGAGCGGCCTCTTGCGAGGCCGCCGTGCATCAGGCGAGTTCGGCGTAGCCGTGGCTCAGCACGACTTTGTCGCGTTCGAGCACGCGGGCGCGCAACTGCAGCTGGCAGGGCTGGTCGGGCGTGCGCCAGATCTCGGTGACCAGGGTCTCCCCGGGATAGACGGGCGCGGTGAAGCGCACATCCAGCGCCTTCAGGCGCGCGGGATTGCGGTCGCCGCATTGGCGCAGCACGGCATGGGCCACTAGGCCGTAGCTGGCCAGGCCATGCAGGATGGGCCGCTCGAAACCGGCCTTGCGCGCCACGGCCGGGTCGGCATGCAGCGGGTTGTAGTCGCCCATCAGGCGGTACAGCAGCGCGGCCTCGGGGCGTATGGCCTGGGTGTCGGTGAAGTCGGGCGCGCGGTCCTCCGGCGTGGGGCGCAGCGGCGCCAGGGGCGCGTCGCTGGGCTGGCCGCCGTCCAGCAGGCTGTAGCCGCCATCGCCGCGCAGAAAGCTGACCTGCTGCACGGTGGCCAACAGCTCGCCGCCGGCGGTCTCCAGGCGCCGCTCGGTGACCATGATGGCGCCCTTGCCTTCGCCCTTGTCCGTCAGGTGCGTGATGCGGTTGTGGCCCACCACGTCGGCGCTGGCCGGCAGCGGACGGTGCAGCCGCATGCGCTGCTCGCCATGCAGCAGCTTCACCCAGTCGATGCCCGTATCGGCCTCGCGCGCCCAGAAGCCCGGGTAGCCCAGCACCACGGCCTGCGAGGGCAGGGCGCGCAGCCCGCCCGGCGCCCCTTCGTAGAAAAAGGGCAGGGCGTCGGCGCACAGCGGATCGCTGCCCAGGCCCAGGCTCAATGCATAGAGCATGGTGTCGCGCTCGCCATAGTGCTGGCGCACGGGCTCGAAGGGGCGCTGTTTCAAGTGCTGATAGCTGATGGCCATCACGGTTCCTCTCAGTGTTTGATTGCGCTGGCGCGCTTCAACCCTCGCAACTGGCGCGGCCCGACTCAGGGACACCGAGGAAGGGCAGCCCCGCACCGAGGGTGTCGTCCCCCTCCCTCGCGAAGCGAGTAGAGAGGGGGAAGGCGCGTAGCGCCTCAGGGGGTGTCGTTCAAACAGGATCCCAGCTGAACACGTCGGCAGACCGGTCCAGCGGCACGAACGACGCCTTGAGCGCAGGCATGCCGTGCTCGGCAATGAACTGGGGCGACCAGCCCTCGCTGCGGTGCACCGAGCGCAGCGGGCGCGGCTGGCTCATGACGAAGATCTCGTTGTTGCGCACGGCGAAGACCTGGGCGTTCACGTCGCGGGCCGCGTCGGACAGCAGGTAGACGGCCAGCGGGGCGATCTTGTTGGGCGTCATCTGCTGGATCTTGGCCACGCGCGCCTGCTGCTCGGGCGTGTCGGTGGGGATGGAGCCGATCATGCGGCTCCAGGCGAACGGCGCGATGCAGTTGGAGCGCACGTTGAACTTCTGCATGTCCAGCGCAATGGACTTGGACAGGGCCGTCAGCCCCAGCTTGGCCGCGCTGTAGTTGGCCTGGCCCAGGTTGCCGATCAGGCCCGAGGTCGAGGTCATGTGCACGAAGGCGCCGCTTTCCTGCTCCTTGAAATGGTTGGCGGCCGCGCGGCTCATGTAGTAGCTGCCGTACAGGTGGACCTTGATGACGGCGTCCCACTCGTCCAGGCTCATCTTGTGGAAGAACCGGTCGCGCAGGATGCCGGCGTTGTTGACCACGCCGTCGATGCGGCCGAAGCTGTCCACGGCGCACTGCACGATGCGGCCCGCGCTGGCGGCCTCGGCCACGCTGTCGGTGTTGGCCACGGCCTGGCCGCCTGCGGCCTTGATCTCATCGACCACCTTCTGGGCCGGGCCGGCGTCCGTGCCCTCGCCCGTGGTGGAGGTGCCGATGTCGTTGACCACCACCTTGGCGCCCTCGGCCGCCATGGCCAGCGCCATGTCGCGCCCGATGCCGCCGCCGGCACCCGTCACCACCACTACCTTGTCCTGCATCATTTTCTGCGCCATGGCCTGTCGTCCCCGTTCAGTGTTCGTTGGAAAGAAGTCGGGACCAAGGATGCCGGCAAACGCCGCACCGCGCCATTCGCCAATCACAAGGGCGGACTTCGCGGGAATGAAAGCAGGGGCGGGCAGGCCGCGCCGGCCCAGCCTTCAGCGCGGCCAAAGGCTTGCTTAAGAAAACGCGGATTGCGGGCCGCCGCGCTTGCACCGACCATGGCGGCCATGACAGACAAGCAAGCTACCGACACCCTCGACGCCGCCGCGCTGGCGCACCTTCAGTCCTGGCAGGGCCGCAGCGAAACCCTGGCAGACAGCATCACGGCCGCGCCCGTGGCCGCGCTGTCGGCCACGCTGGACCGGGAAGACCCTGAGCCCACCGACGGCACGGCGCTGCCGCCGCTGTGGCACTGGATGTACTTCCTGCCCCATGCACGCCAAAGCGAGCTCGGCCCCGACGGCCACCCGCGCCGTGGCGGCTTTCTGCCGCCCGTGCCGCTGCCGCGCCGCATGTGGGCCGGCGGGCGACTGCGCTGGGAGGCAGGCAACGCGCTGCAGGTGGGCCAGAAGGTGCAGCGCCGCTCCACCATCGGCTCGGTCAGCCACAAGAGCGGCCGCTCGGGCGAGCTGCTGTTCGTGCTGGTCGAGCATGCCTACAGCAATGAACAGGGCCTGGCGCTGACCGAGGAGCACGACATCGTCTACCGCGCCGCTGCCCAGCCCGGCGATCCCGCGCCCACGCCCCAGAAGCCGCCGCTGGACGGCCAGCAAACCTGGTCGCGCACCATCGTTCCCGACGACGTGCTGCTGTTCCGCTACTCGGCCCTGACCTTCAACGGCCACCGCATCCACTACGACCGCCGCTACGTCACGGGCGTGGAGGGCTATCCGGGCCTGATCGTGCACGGCCCGCTGATCGCCACCCTGCTGCTGGACCTGCTGCGCCGCGAGCTGCCCCAGGCGCGCGTGCTGTCCTTCGAGTTCAAGGCCGTGCGTCCCACCTTCGACCTGCATGCCTTCAGCGTGCACGGCAAGCCTTCTGCAGACGGCAAGACCATTGAACTCTGGGCCCAGGACCACGAAGGCTGGCTGACCATGACCGGAAAAGCCACCCTGGCCTGAGACCCCTGAACACCGAGCCTTGAGACCACCATGATCGAACAAACGCTTTCCAACAATTTCCCCGAAATCCGCGACGCCATCCGTGCGCTGTGCGCCGAGTTCCCTGACGAGTATTTCCGCAAGATCGACGAGCAGCGCGCCTATCCCGAGACCTTCGTGGACGCGCTGACCAAGGCCGGCTGGCTGGCCGCGCTGATCCCGCAGGAGTACGGCGGCTCGGGCCTGGGCCTGACCGAGGCCAGCGTGATCATGGAAGAGATCAACCGCTGCGGCGGCAACTCGGGCGCCTGCCATGGCCAGATGTACAACATGGGCACGCTGCTGCGCCACGGCTCGCAGGCGCAAAAGGAGAAATACCTGCCGCGCATCGCCTCGGGCGAATGGCGCCTGCAGTCCATGGGCGTGACCGAGCCCACCACGGGCACGGACACCACCAAGATCAAGACCAGCGCCGTCAAGAAGGATGGCCGCTACGTGGTCAACGGCCAGAAGGTCTGGATCAGCCGCGTGCAGCACAGCGACTGGATGATCCTGCTGGCGCGCACCACGCCGCTGGCCGAGGTGAAGAAAAAGAGCGAGGGCATGTCCATCTTCATGGTGGACCTGGCCGAGGCGCAAAAGAGCGGCCTGACCGTGCGCCCCATCCCCAACATGGTCAACCACGAGACCAACGAGCTGTTCTTCGAGAACCTGGAAATCCCCGAGGAGAACCTGATCGGCGAGGAAGGCAAGGGCTTCAAGTACATCCTCGACGGCCTCAATGCCGAGCGCACGCTGATTGCGGCCGAATGCATTGGCGACGGCTACTGGTTCCTGGACCGCGTGACCAACTACGTGCGCGACCGCAACGTGTTCGGCCGCCCCATCGGCCAGAACCAGGGCGTGCAGTTCCCCATTGCCGATGCCTTCATCGAGGTCGAGGCCGCCAACCTCATGCGCTGGAAGGCCTGCGAGATGTTCGACGCCAACCAGGCCATGGGCGCCCAGGCCAACATGGCCAAGTACCTGGCGGCCAAGGCCAGCTGGGAGGCGGCCAATGCCTGCATCCAGTTCCACGGCGGCTTCGGCTTTGCCTGCGAATACGACGTGGAGCGCAAGTTCCGCGAGACGCGCCTGTACCAGGTGGCGCCGATCTCCACGAACCTGATCTATTCCTACGTGGCCGAGCACATCCTCGGTCTCCCCCGCTCGTTCTGAAATGGAAAACCCCCTGAGTCGCTTCGCGCCTTCCCCCTGGAAGGGGGACGACAGCCTCGCTGCGGGGGCGGCCCTTGCTTGCTGTCCCTGGCTTGGAGCGCGCCAGTTGGTCGGGTCGTGGGTTTCGCCAAAGTGCAATGGATTTCCAAGATGAAAAAGCAAAGTCTTCGGCCGCTTGACGGCACCACCGTCGTCTCGCTGGAACATGCGGTGGCCGCACCGTTTTGCACGCGCCAGCTGGCCGACCTGGGCGCGCGCGTGATCAAGGTCGAGCGGCCCGGCAGCGGCGACTTTGCACGCGGCTATGACCAGCGCGTGCAGGGCCAGTCCTCGCACTTCACCTGGATCAACCGCAGCAAGCAGAGCCTGGCGCTGGACCTCAAGCAGGACGAGGCCATGCAGGCGCTGCTGCAGCTGCTGGAGGGTGCCGACGTGCTGGTGCAGAACCTGGCGCCCGGCGCGGCCGCGCGCATGGGCCTGTCCTATGCGGCGCTGCGCGAGCGCTTTCCGCGCCTCATCGTCTGCGACATCAGCGGCTACGGCGCAGACGGCCCCTACCGCGACAAGAAGGCCTACGACCTGCTGATCCAGAGCGAGGCGGGCTTTCTCTCGGTCACGGGCACGCCCGAGGTGCCGTCCAAGGCCGGCATCTCGGTGGCCGACATCGCGGCCGGAATGTACGCCTACACCAACATCCTGTCGGCCCTGCTGCTGCGCGGGCGCACGGGCGAGGGCAGCCACATCGACGTGTCCATGCTGGAGGCGCTGGGCGAGTGGATGGGTTACCCCATGTACTACGCCTTCGACGGCGCGCCGCCGCCGCCGCGCACCGGCGCCTCGCACGCCAGCATCTATCCCTACGGGCCTTTCGAGGCCGGCAAGGACGTGGGTGACGGGGGCACGGTGATGCTGGGCCTGCAAAACGAACGCGAGTGGAAGCTCTTTTGCGAACAGGTGCTGCTGCAGCCCGAGCTGGCCACGGATGCGCGCTTTGACAGCAATGCGCGCCGCAACGCCAACCGCGAGGAGCTGCGTGCGCTGATCCTGGGCGTGTTCAACGCGCTCGATGCCGCACAGGTGGTGCAGCGGCTGGATGCGGCGGGCATCGCCAATGCGCGCGTCAACGACATGGCCGGCCTGTGGGCCCATCCCCAGCTGGCCGCACGCCAGCGCTGGTGCAGCGTGGACACGCCGGCCGGACCCGTGCAGGCGCTGCTGCCCCCCGGTGCCAACAGCGCCTTCGACTACCGCATGGAGGCCGTGCCCGCCGTGGGCGAGCACAGCGCCGCCATCCTGGCCGAGCTGGGCTGGAGCGCCGAGCGCATCAGTGCCCTGTGCCCGACCCCGGGAAAAACCGCCCCCTGAAACCAGGGCGCATGCCCAAGAATGCGCCGGAGACCCAACCCATGAAAAACGACACCCAAGTGAGCATCCATCCGCTGGCCCAATTCGCTGCCTCGCTGCGCTGGGACGACGTTCCCGCCGCCGTTCAGCAGCGCGCCGAAGACCTCTGGGTGGACTGGTTCGGCTCCGTGCTCGCAGGCCAGGGCGCGCGCCCCGTGCAGAGCATCACGCGCTTTGCGCTGTCCCAGGGGCCGGCGCAGGGGCCTAGCGAGATCCTGGGCAGTGCCGACACCACCTCGCCCATGATGGCGGCCCTGGCCAATGCCGCGGCCTCGCATGTGGCCGAGCAGGACGATGTGCACAACGGCTCGGTCTTCCACCCCGCGGCCGTGGTCTTCCCGCCCGCGCTGGCCGTGGCACAGAGCATCGGCGCCAGCGGCGCCGAACTCATGGCCGCCTGCGTGGCCGGCTACGAAGTCGGCATCCGCGTGGGCGAGTTCCTGGGCCGCAGCCACTACCGCATCTTCCACACCACGGCCACGGCCGGCACCCTGGCCGCCGCGGCCGCCGTGGGCCGGCTGCTGGGCCTCACGCCCGCGCAGATGCAGCATGCCTTCGGCTCGGCCGGCACGCAGTCGGCAGGGCTGTGGGAGTTCCTGCGCACGGGCGCCGACAGCAAGCAGCTGCACACGGCGCATGCGGCCGCTGCGGGCCTGATGTCGGCCTATCTGGCCCGGGACGGATTCACCGGTGCGCAGGACATCTTCACCGGGCCGCAGGGCCTGGCGGCAGGCATGTCCACGGACGCCGATCCCACGCGCCTCACGGACGGCATCGGCACGCGCTGGGCCACGGCCGAGACCTCGTTCAAATGGCATGCCTCCTGCCGCCACACGCACCCGGCTGCCGACGCGCTGCTGCAGGTCATGCAGGACCACGGCCTGGTCCCCGCCGACCTGGCGCAGGTCACCTGCCACGTGCACCAGGGCGCCATCGACGTGCTGGGCCCCGTGGTCGATCCCGGCACGGTGCACCAGAGCAAGTTCTCCATGGGCACGGTGCTGGCGCTGGCGGCGCGCCACGGCCATGCGGGCCTGGACGAGTTCGACAACGAATACTTGGCCGCCACCACGGTGGCCCTGCGCGAGAAGGTGGGCATGGTGCTGGACCCCGAGGTCGATGCCGCCTACCCGCAGCGCTGGATCGGCAAGGTCACCGTGCTCACCACCGATGGCCGCACGCTGCACGGCCGTGTGGAAGAGCCCAAGGGCGATCCGGGCAACACGCTGTCGCGCGAGGAGATCACGGCCAAGGCGCTGCGCCTGATCGCCTATGGCGGTGCCCTGCAGGACGACCCCGCCCAGGCCGCCGTAGCGCGGCTGTGGCAGATCGCGCACTGGCCGCGCGTGCAGCGCCTGCTTGACTGAGTTCTTGACTGAGTTTTCGCGCCGGCCCCGGCCGGCGAATCCATGGGAAAGGCGCCACCACAGAGCGCCTCCCGCTTCCACCAAAGTGCACAGGAGACAAACCATGCAACGCACCACTTCTTTCCGCCGCCGCCTCGTTTACGCAGCGGCCGCCGCCTGCGCCCTTGCCGCCGGCGGGACGACCACCGGCGCCCTGGCTGCGGCCTGGCCTGAGAAGCCCGTCGTCCTCGTCGTGCCCTACAGCGCTGGCGGCCCCACCGATGTGGTGGCGCGCCTGCTGGCCGTGCCCATGGGCCAGGTGCTGGGCCAGAGCGTGCTGGTCGAGAACACCGTGGGTGCGGGCGGCACCATTGCGCCCAACCGCGTGGCCAAGGCCAAGGCCGACGGCTACACCATCCTCATCCACCACATGGGCATGGCCACGGCGCCTGCGCTGTACAAGAAGCTGCCCTATGACCCGCTCAAGGACTTCGAGTACATCGGCCAGGTGCTGGACGTGCCCATGACCCTGCTGTCGCGCAAGGACTTCCCGGCCAACAACTTTGCCGAGCTGCTGGACTACGTGAAGAAGAACCAGGAGAAGGTCTCGCTGGCCAATGCCGGCATCGGCGCCGTCTCCCAACTGTGCGGCATGCTGTTCATGCACCAGGCGGGCGTCAAGCTCACCACCGTGCCCTACAAGGGCGCAGGCCCGGCCATGAACGACCTCATGGGCGGCCAGGTGGACCTGCTGTGCGACCAGACCACGCAGACCGTGCCCGTGATCAAGGACGGCCAGCGCGCCAAGGTCTTCGGCGTGACCACGCCCAAGCGCCTGTCCTCGCTGCCCGACATCCCCACGCTGGACGAGCAGGGCCTCAAGGGCTTCGACGTCAAGGTCTGGCACGGCATGTACGCGCCCAAGGGCACGCCCAAGGAGGTGGTCATGGCCATCAACAAGGCGCTGAACGTGGCCATCAAGGACGAGAACGTCAAGAAACGCATCGCCGAACTCAGCTCCGACCTGGTCACGCCCGACAAGGCGACGCCGGAAGGCCTGCGCACCCACCTGCAGGCCGAGGTGGCGCGCTGGGACAAGGTCATCAAGGCCGCAGGCGTCTCGGCCGAATAAACCGCTCTCCCAAGGACATCCGCATGCACGATCTGGCGCGACAGGCCACTTCCTTTCTCTTCGTCCCCGCCACGCGGCCCGAGCGCCTGGGCAAGGCCCTGGACAGCGGCGCCGACATGGTCATCGCCGACTGGGAGGACGCCGTGGCCCCGGCCGACAAGGACGGCGCCCGCCAGGTGCTGGCCCAGGCCGTGGGTGCGCTCGAAGGCCCGGCCCGTGCCCGCCTGCTGGTGCGCATCAACGCCGAAGGCACGCCCTGGCATGCGGATGACCTGCGCGTGCTGGCGCAGCTGGTGGAGCAGGGCGTGGCCGGCGCCATGGTCTCCAAGGCCGAGCGCGCCCAGACCCTGCATGCGGTGGCCCAGGCTGCGGGCGCACGGGCGGCCGTGCTGCCCCTCATCGAAAGCGTGGCCGGCCTGGACGCGGCCGACGCCCTGGCTGCCGCGCCCCAGGTGGTGCGCCTGGCCTTCGGCCACCTGGACTTCCAGGTCGATGCGGGCATGGCCTGCGAGCAGGGCGAGGAAGAGCTGCTGCCCATGCGCATGGCCCTGGTCCTGGCCTCGCGCCGCGCCGGCATCGGCGCGGCCGTGGACGGCGTGACGGTGGACGCGCGCAACCCCGAGCGGCTGGCCCAGGACGCGGCACGCGCGCGGCGCATGGGCTTTGGCGGCAAGCTGTGCATCCACCCGGCCCAGGTCCAGCCCCTGCACGCCGTCTTCGACCCCGATGCAGCGGCCGTGGCCCACGCGCAGCGCCTGCGTCAGGCCCTGGCCGAGGCCGGAGGCGGCGTCTGCGTGCTGGACGGCCGCATGGTCGATGCGCCCGTGCTCAAGCAGGCCGAACAGGTGCTGCTGCGCCATGCCTGGGCGCAACAGAGATCTGCAGCACGGTATTGATGAAAATGAGACTGATAGGCCGTTTTGAGCCAAGAGTTTTCTGATTCTGGTGCAAGCAGTCCAATGATTTCCCTGATGGTGAATCCATCTGCCTCGAATACGCTTGGCCAACTCGATTGATTTCGAGACGGCGGTTTCTTGATCCGGTGTCTCCGTCCATGGAGGCACCCAGGCAAAGGAGCGTGTGATGGCAGTGATCTCGGGGACGGCATCGAACAGCGGATTCAACGGCCAATTGAATGACCGACTGAATGACCGACTTAACAACCGATTGAATCGGCGCCAGGCGCTGGCCCTGGCGGCCGGCGCCGTGGCGGCGGGGCCCGCCAGCGTGCTGGCGCAGGCCGGCTTTGCCACACGGCCCGTGCGCATCGTCGTGCCCTTTGCGGCGGGCGGCGCCACCGACGTGATTGCGCGCATCCTGGGCGAGCGCATGGCCCAGCAGCTGGGCCAGACCGTGGTGGTGGACAACAAGCCCGGCGCGGCCGGACTGATCGGCGGCGAAATGGTGGTCCGCTCCCCGCCCGACGGGCTCACCCTGCTGCTGGGCACCACCTCCACCATGCTCACCAACAAATACCTCTACAAGAAGACCGCCTACGACCCGCTGACCGACCTCACGCCCCTGTCGCGCGTGTGCATGGCGCCCATCGCCCTGGTGGTCACGGCCGACGTGCCCGCCACCAACCTGCGCGAATTCATGGCCTGGGCCCAGGCCAACGCGGGCAAGCTCTCATATGGCTCCTACGGCATAGGCTCGCACGGCCACCTGGCCTGCGCCGTGCTCAGCGACATGGCCGGTGCCGGCATGGCGCATGCCGCCTACCGGGGCGAGGCGCTGATGGTGCAGGACATGCTGGGCGGGCGCATCCCCATCGGCATGGGCAGCCTGCTCACGCTCAAGCCCCACATCGATGCAGGCAAGCTGCGCGCCCTGGCCGTCACCGGCACGCGCCGCGTGCCCCTGCTGCCCGAGGTGCCCACCTTTGCCGAGGCCGGCTACCGCCACGAGGCCATGGAACTGTCCGGCTGGCTGGCCATCGCCGGCCCCAGGGGCCTGCCGGCCGACCTCACGCGGCAATGGGGTGAGATCTCCAACCGCGCCGTGGCCAGCCGCGAAGGCACGGCCCGTATCATCGCCGCCGGTTTCGTCCCTGTTGATGACGACAGCCCTCAGCGCTTCGGCAAGGCCTGGGCGCAGGAGGCTCCGGTCTGGGGGCGGCTGCTGCAGTCGGCGGGGGTGCAACCCGGTTGATGGCGCACAGCGGCCCTGGTTGCCCAAGGCTGCACTCATGCCCTGTGCTGTAATCGCCCCTCCTCAGGCGGCCCCGGTGGTGCAATGCCATGACGGGACAGCCCGTGGTTTCTCAAACATTCAAGAGAGGGTATTACCGTGAGTGCATTGGTCATCAAGGCCTGGAAAGCCAGCGAGCAACCCATAGACGACAAGGGCAACCACATTGCCATCACAGGCCGCGAAGGCGGCCTGGTCGCCTGGATCCTGTCCAAGGTCAACATCGATCCCACCACCACCATCCGCGTGGGCAGCGAGCGCCTGGAGTTCAGCAGCGCCTCGCTGTCGGGCACCCAGTCGCGCCTGATCCCGCTGCAGGGCATCTGCTCCACCTACTACGGCTATCACAAGCCCTGGAAGACGGCGCTGGGCATCGGTGCCCTGTCCCTGTTCATGGGCGGGTCGATGATGGCCCAGAGCTTCTTTGCAGGCCTGGTGGTCATGCTGATCGGCTGGGGCATCGCGGCCGTCATCTACTTCCTGAACCGCACCCTGACGCTGGGCTTCATCGAGAACAGCGGCGCAGTCAACGGCATCCAGTTCAAGCGCTCGGTGATCGAGAACATCGACATCACCCAGGAGCAGGCCAGGCAGGTCTGCGAACTGATGCAAAAGCTGATCGAGGCCAAGGAAAAGCGGCTCTGACGACGCGGCGGCACGCAAGTGCCGTCCGGCGCCATCCGGCGCCGCGCGTGCCCTGCGCTCAGGCCTGTGCCGGGCTGCGCGCCATCAGCTTGAACGTCCCCGTGGCCAGGGCCACCAGGGTGCCGTCCTCGGAGCGCACTTCGCCGCGCGCGAAGCTGATGGAGCGGCCGCGCCGCTCGCAGTGGGCGGTGGCGATGAGATCGCCGCTGCCGGCCGAGACGTAGTGCAGCGTGAGATCGATGGTGGCCACGCCGAAGGCCGTGGGGTCATGCGAGCGGCAGGCTGAGGCCAGGGCGCAGTCCAGCAGCGAGGCGATGGCGCCGCCGTGCACGTCGCCGCGGCTGTTGGCCTGGTCCGGTTGAAAGCCCATGCGGATCTGGGCGCGGTCATCGCCGATGCGTTCACCGCTGAGCTTCATGGCGCGGGCCATGGGCATGGGCAGGCCGAAGAGGATGCCGGGCGCCTCGCCTTCGAAGGGGTTGGCCGGGTGGTCTTTGATGGGTGTGTTCATGGACATGATCATCGCATTGGGCGCGGCGCTCGAGACTGGCGTGTACCGACTCCGGGGCACCGAGGAAGGGCCGTCCCGCACCGAGGGTGCCGTCCCCCTCCCGCGAAGCGAGAGAGGGGGAAGCGGCGCAGCCGCTCAGGGGGTGACTTTCAATCCACCCGTGCACCTGTCGATTTGACGACAGTGGCCCAGCGCGTGATTTCCTTGTCGATATGCGCCTGCAGCGCCTCGGGCGTGGAGCCCACGGGCTCGTAGCCGCCGGCGGCCAGCTGGGCCTGCAGCGCAGGCTGGCGCAGGGCGGAGGCGATCTCGCGGCTCAGGCGCTGGGTGGCTTCGGCGGGCGTGCCGGCCGGCGCGATGACGGCGTACCAGCCGGTCACGTCGAAGCCTGCGATGCCCTGCTCCTGGATGGTGGCCACCTCGGGCGCCAGCGCCGATCGCTGCGGGTTGGTGACGGCCAGCGCGTGCATGCGCCCGCTGCGGATGTGGGGCATGGAGGTGGAGATGCTGTCGAAGGTCAGGTCGATGTCGCCAGCCAGCATGGCGTTGACCACGCCCGCGCTGCCCTTGTAGGGCACATGGGTCATGCGCACGCCTGCCATGGAGCCGAAGTACTCGGCCGCCAGATGCCCCGTGTTGCCGTTGCCCGCCGAGCCGAAGGTGAGCTTGCCGGGGTTGGCCTTGGCGGCCTGGATGAGTTCCTGGATGTTCCTGGCCGGCAGCTTGCTGCTGGCGGCAACCACCATGGGCAGGTTGGCCACCAAAGACACGGGCGCGAAGTCGCGGCGGGTGTCGTAGGGCAGCTTGGGATAGAGGCTGTCGTTGATGGCATGGGCGGCCAGCACCATGAGCACCGTGTAGCCATCGGGCCTGGCGCGCGCCACGTATTGCGAGGCCAGCGTGCCGCCCGCGCCGGGCTTGTATTCGAGCACCACGGGCTGGCCCAGCTGCTGCTGCAGCTGCACGGCCAGCGGGCGGCCCAGCAGGTCGGCACTGCCGCCGGGTGGATAGGGAATGACCAGCTGGATGGGCTTGGCAGGCCAGGCCTCGGCAGCATGGGCGAGATGGGTGGCCGGGGCCAGCAGGGCGCAGGTCGCCAGGGCCAGGCAGGACAGCAGGCGGCGGCGCGGGAGTGGGTGCATGGGCATGGGCATGGGGGGACTCCGTTTCATGAAGTGGACAGGGCGCCGGCCTGGTACTGCTCGCGCAGCGCGCGCTTGAGCACTTTGCCGATCTCGCTGCGCGGCAGGCTGGCGGCCAGCCGCAGCTCGGCCACGCGCTGGGTCTTGCCCACGCGGGCGTTGAGCCATTCGCGCAGCTCGGCGGCCGAGGGTGTGGCATCGGGGCGCGCCACGGCGTAGGCCACGGGGGTCTCGCCCCAAGCATCGGAGGGCACGCCGATCACCGCGCATTCGGCCACCTGCGGGTGCTGCAGCAGCACGGACTCGATGTCGCTCGGGTAGACGTTGAAGCCGCCCGTGATGATCATGTCCTTCTTGCGGTCGCCCAGCACGATGAAGCCGTCCTCGTCCAGACGGCCCACGTCGCCGCTGCGGATGAAGCGCAGGCCCTGGGCATCGAACCATTCGGCCTCCTGCGTCTTGTCGGGCAGGCGGTGGTAGCCGCTCATCATCCCGGCCGAGCGGCCCACGATCTCGCCCTGCTCGCCGGGCGGCAGTTCGCGGCCCTGCTCATCGATGAAGCGGATGTCGGCGCCCGGTCCCGGTCTGCCCACGGTGTGCAGCTTGTCGGGGAAGTCATGGCAGTGCAGCTCGCAGCGCACGCCGCCTTCGGTCATGCCGTAGTACTCGATGAGCCGTCCGGGCCAGCGGCGCAGCACCTCGGCCTTGAGCGCGGGATGGAAGGGTGCGCTGGTGCAGAACTTGTGCCGCAGGCGGTTCAGGTCGGCGCCGTCGAACCCCGGGCACTGCATCAGCCGCTGGTACTGCACGGGCACGAGCATGGTGTGGGTGGCACGGTGGCGTTCGGCCAGTTCCAGGTAGTGCGCCGCGTCGAACTTGCGCATCAGCACCAGGGTGCCGCCCAGCCCCAGGGTGGGCAGGGCCGCGACCAGGGTGGTGTTGGAGTACAGCGGCGTGGCGCACAGCGAGACGGCATCGGGCCCGTAGCCGTTGTGGATGGCGCGCTGCACGTGGGCCCAGCGCATGGCCCAGGACTGGACGATGCCCTTGGGCACGCCCGTGGTGCCCGAGGAGTAGATGACGTTGAAGGGCCAGTCGGGCTGGGGGTGGATGGGCGTGGGTGCGGTGCCATGGTCCGCTTCGTCCGCAGCCAGCCATTGCGACCACGGCATGCCGGCTTCGACAGCGCCGTCCAGGGCCACGCATTGCAGATCCTGTCCGGCCTGCAGCGGCCATTGCGCGGCGGTGTCCGCGTCGCGCAGCACCAGCCGGGCGCCGCAGTTGTCCAGCATGGCGCTCAGGTGGCCGGCGGTGGCCGACGGGGCCAGCGGCGCCACGGCCACGCCCGCGCGCAACGCACCCAGGAAGGCCAGCACATACTCGGGCGAGCTGCCCGCGCAGATGGCCACCACGTCGCCGGGGCCCAGGCCCTGGCGTTGCAGGCGCAGGGCCACGCGGTCCATGCCCAGGCGCAGCGCGGCGTAGTCGAGGCTGCGGCCATCCATGGCCAGGGCGGTGTGGCGGGGGCGCTGGCTGGCCTGCAGCGCGACGAGTTCGGGCAGCGAGCCAAAGGGCTGGCGCAGCAGGGAGGCGATGTCTTCTTGCATGGGAGGGGCGGGAGGGACGGGAGGGACCACTATTCCAGCGACAGGCCTGCGGCCTTGACGATCTGGGCCCAGCTCTTGCGTTCCTGGGCGATGAAGGCGTCGTACTCGGCCGGTGTCTCGCCACCGGGCACGCCGCCCAGGTCGGCAAAGCGCTGGCGCACCTCGGCCGTCTGCATGGCGCGCCGGGCCGACTGCTGGATGCGCTCGACCACGGCATCGGGCGTGCCGGCAGGGGCCAGCAGCCCGAACCAGGCCGTGACCTGCATGGGCACGCCGGCCTCGGTCATGGTGGGCACCTCGGGCAACTGGGCCGAGCGCGTGGCGCTGGTGATGGCCAGCGCGCGGAACTTGCCGCTCCTGATGTGCGGCATGGAGCTGGGCAGGTTGTCGATCATGTAGTCCACCTGCTGGCCCAGCAGCGCCGTGACCGCAGGCGCGGCACCGGGAAAGGGCACGAGCGTGACCTCGATGCCGGCCTTCTGGCGGAACATCTCCGAGGACATGTGCGGCGACTGGCCCACGCCCGAGGTGGACACGTTCAGGCGCCGGGTCCTGGCCAGCTCCACCAGCTCGCGCACGCTGCGCACGGGCGAATCGGCATGGACCACGAGGATGTTGGGCACGGAGATCACATTGGTGATGCCGCGCAGATCGCTTTCCTTGTAGCTGAGCTGCTTGTACAGGCTGAAATTGATGGCCACCGGGCCGATGTTGCCCATGAGCAGCGTGTAGCCATCGGGCCTGGCGCGCGCCACCTGGGCCGTGCCGATGCTGCCGCCGCCCCCACCCTTGTTCTCCACCACCACCGACGTGCCCAGGTCCTTGCCCATCTTCTCGGCCAGCACGCGCGCGGCAATGTCCGTGGTGCCGCCAGCGGCGGCCGGCACCACGATGGTGATGGGGCGTTCAGGCCAGGCCGCCGCCAGCGCGGCGGCAGGAGCCAGGGAGAAAAAAGGCAAAGCGGCCAGCAGGGCCAGCAGGGCCAGCAGGCTGCGGCGGACGGTCATGGGCAGTCTCCAGTTCACTGCCCGCAACGATAGAAAACCCTGGGCCACAGGGCACCAGGGTTTGACTGGAGATCCGCTTCGCCATTCGGAAACCCGCGCTTAGGCCCACTGGAACGCGTGCTAACCCCTTGCCGAAAAGGCGGCCACAAGAAAAAAGGCGCCGAAGCGCCTTTCATTGACCGTGTGGTGCACAGCGCCAAAAACTGGCGCGGCCCAAGTCAGGGACACCGAGCAAGGGCCGCCCTGCCGCGAGGGTGTCGTCCCCCTCCCTTGCGAAGCAAGCAGAGAGGGGGAAGGCGCGTCAGCGCCTCAGGGGGTGATCAGGGATACAGTCCCCGCATCTCGCGGGCATGCAGGATGCGCTGGCAGGCCACGATGAAGGTGGCGGTGCGCAGCGTCACGCCGTGCTGCTGGGCCACCTGCCAGATGGCCGCGAAGGCGTCCTGCATGATGCGCACCAGGCGGGCGTTGATCTCGTCCTCGCTCCAGAAGAAGCTGGAGAAGTCCTGCACCCATTCGAAGTAGCTCACCGTCACGCCGCCGGCATTGGCCAGCACGTCGGGCAGCACCAGCACGCCCTTTTCGGTCAGGATGTCGTCGGCCTCGGTGGTGGTGGGGCCGTTGGCGCCCTCGATCACCATCTTGGCCTTGATCTTGCCGGCGTTGTCCTTGGTGATCTGGCCTTCCAGTGCGGCGGGGATCAGGATGTCGCAGTCCACGCCCCAGAAATCGGCAGCGTCCATGGCTTCGGCGCCGTCAAAGCCGCCCACGCCGCCCTTGGCGGCCACGTGGGCCAGCAGGGCCGTCACATCCAGGCCGTTGGCGTTGCGGATGGTGCCGGTGTGGTCCTGCACGGCCACGACCTTGGCGCCCGCGTCGGCGAACAGCTTGCCGGCCGTGCCGCCCACGTTGCCGAAGCCCTGCACGGCAATGCGCGCGCCCTGGACCGACAGGCCGGTCAGCTTGGCCGCTTCCACGCCCACGGTGAACACGCCGCGGCCGGTGGCCTCGACGCGGCCCAGCGAGCCGCCCAGGTCCACGGGCTTGCCCGTGACCACGCCGGTGGCGGTGGCGCCGGTGTTCATGGAGTAGGTGTCCATCATCCAGGACATGATCTGGCCGTTCGTGTTGACGTCAGGCGCTGGAATGTCCTTGGAGGGGCCGATCAGCAGGCCGATCTCGCTGGTGTAGCGGCGCGTCAGGCGCTCCAGCTCACCGCGCGACAGCGTCTTGGGATCGACACGGATGCCGCCCTTGGCGCCGCCGTAGGGCACGTTGACGGCCGCGTTCTTGACCGACATCCAGGCCGACAGGGCCATGACTTCGGACAGGGTCACGTCCTGGTGGAAGCGCACGCCGCCCTTGCCGGGGCCGCGGCTCAGGTTGTGCTGCACGCGGTAGCCTTCGTAGTGGGCGATGGTGCCGTTGTCCAGCTCGATCGGCACATCGACGATCAGGATGCGCTTGGGGCGCTTGAGGGTTTCGACCCAGCGGGCGAGATGGCCCAGGTAGGGGGTGACGCGATCGACCTGCTGCAGGTAATTGCCCCAGGGGCCGAGGTGATCGGCCTGCAGGTAGGAAGGGATGGCGTGGTTGGTAACGCCGGCCGAAGCGGGTTGCTGCATGGTGGTTCCACACAAGAGTTGTCTGAGGGTTTTGAGCTTATTCCCGGGGCTATGCGCTGTCCAACGCCTTATGCGCGAGAGCCTTATGCATTTAATGCATAACCATGGGATCGCCTTGTCCAGCGGACAATCGGGGCCGCTTGCGACCCTCCGATGCACACCAAGAAAGCCGCTCCATGACGAACAACCCCCGCACTCCCACAGCCTTGGCCCATGCGCTGCTCCAGGCACGCCACAGCGGCGAATTGCTGGATGCCGACGACTGGGCCGACGTGGTGCGCGCGCCCGCAGATGCGCAGGCCGTGCAGGCCGCCATGGCGCCCGCCCTGGGCTGGCGCGTGGCCGGCAGCCAGCAGGGACCGGGCCGCGTTCCGGGCTACTGGAAGTCTGGCGCGCCGCGCCGCGATGCCCCGCTGACCCATGCGCCGCTGCCCGAAGAAGGCGTCTGGGCCAGTCCTTCGGTGGCCGGTGGCGCGCCGCTGCACCTGCGCGGCATCGAAGCCGAGATCGCCCTGCGCCTGGGCCGCGAGGTGACGGCCGAGATGGCTGCTGCGCTGCAGCCCGGCGATGGGCTGGAGCTGATCGACGGCATCACCGCCGCCATCGAGGTGGTGGATACGCGCTGGCGCCAGCACCTGAAGGCGCCGCCGCTGCTGCTGGCCGCCGACGGCCTGTGCCATGGCGCCCTGGTGCTGGGGCCGTGGCAGGACGCTTCGCGGCTGCTGCCGCGCGAGTCGCCGCGGGACTGGTCTGCCCAGGTCTGCCGGCTGCGTGTGGGCGCGGCGCCGCTGCAGGCGTTCACCGGAACGCATCCGCTGGGCGATCCGCTGTGGCTGCTGGCCGGCTGGTTGCAGGAGCTGGTGCGCCGCTATGGCAGCGTGCCCGCAGGCACGGTGGTGACTACGGGCACGTGGAATGGACTGGCCTTTGCGCAGGCCGGTGATCTGGTGGTGGCCGAGCTGGACGGCATCGCCGAAGCCCGCCTGCAGCTGTGAGGCTTCAGGCAGGCCATCGAGTGATCAGGTGATCTTGTAGTCCTTGAGGGCCGGATCGCCGGGCGGAAAGCGCAGTTCCAGGTTGCGCAGCACCTCGCGCAGCAAGGTGGCGATCATGAGGTTGCGGTGCGTCTTGGAGTCGGCCGGCACGATGGTCCAGGGCGCCCAGGGCGTATGCGTGGCGCCCAGCAGCTGGCCGTAGGCCTGCTGGTAGTCCTTCCACTGCGTGCGCACCTTCATGTCGTTCTCGTCGAACTTCCAGTGCTTGGCCGGGTCGTCCAGGCGCTCCTGCAGGCGCATGCGCTGTTCGTCGGCGCTGATGTGCAGCAGGAACTTGACGACCACGGTGCCCGTCTCGCTGAGCATGCGCTCGAAGTCGTTGATGTGGGCAAAGCGCTGGCGCTGCTGCTCGGGTGTGATCCAGCCGTTGACCACGGGCACCAGCACGTCCTCGTAGTGGCTGCGGTTGAAGACCGTGATTTCGCCAGCGGAAGGCACCTGCTGGTGGATGCGCCACAGGTAGTCATGGGCGCGCTCGGCCTCGGTGGGGGCCTTCCAGCCCACGGCGTGCACGCCCAGCGCACTCATGCGGCCGAAGACGCCACGGATGGTGCCGTCCTTGCCCGCCGTGTCCGTGCCCTGCAGCACGACCAGCAGCTTGTAGCGGCGGTCGGCGTACAGCAGGTTCTGCAGCGCATCCAGCTCCTCGGCCAGGGCCTCGACGGCGACCTTGTCCTCGGCCTTGCCGTTGCCATTGGAAAAGGGCTTGGCGCCCGGGTCGAAGTCGGCCAGGGCAATGGGTTTGTCCTTGTCCTTGTCGGACCTGGCGGAGCGCGGCTGCCATTGTTCCCAGAGCTTTTGCACGGCCGCATCGCGGCTGGAGAAAGGGTTGGAGGCGTCCATGGATAGAGCGGTGGGTGAGGTGGAATGTCAGGGCCGGGCGCGAATGGATTGCACCTGCAGTTGCGGCTGCGCCATCGAAGGCGCGGCGCCAGCGGCGGGCCTGGGGCCGGGCTGGCCCCGGACTTCCACGTTCTGCCGCTGCCACTGCGTGATCTGCTCGGCGCTCAGGCCCTGGAGCTGCCAGGTCTCGCCGGAGGTGGTCTGCAGCACGGGCTGCTCATGGGGCGCATTGCCGCGCAGCACCAGGCGGCCTTGCAGGGTCAGGGGCTGGCCGGCATCCGGCGCGGCGGGCGCGGCCGATGCCGAAGCGGGCGCCGGTGCGGTTGCAGGAGGTGGAGGTGGCGCGGCGCAGGCCGTGGCCAGCAGCGACAGGCTGCCGGCCAGCAGCAGGGGCAGGGCCCGGGCAACTGCGGTATGGGATGTCTGGGTCATGGCGGTCATTGCACGATGGCGGTGAGGGTGGTGCCGGCGGGAACGCGCAACTGCTCCTGGTACAGGCCCTGGGCGTCCGGCTGGCGTACGAAGGGAAAGTGGCCGCGCGCCGCGAGCTGGGCGGGCACGGTGGCGGGCAGGCGGCGTGCCGCCGCATAGCGCTGGCCGTCGATGCCCACCAGGGTGAAGCCCAGGTCCGTGCGTGCGGGCCAGCCGTAGCCGGCCGGGCCGCTGGAAGGCAACAGGGCGATGTTGGACCCCCATCGCTGCAGCGTGACGGGCAACGAGGGGCCACCGGCCTGTGCAATGGCGTTGCCGAGCACCTGCAGCGAGTCGGGCGAGGAGGTGTTCCTCAGCATTTGCTGGTAGAAGCCCACGCCGTGCTGGCGCAGCAGATAGGCGCCCAGGCTGCCCGTGACGTTGTAGCCGAAGCAGGTGGCATTGACATCCGAGGCCCAGCTGGCCAGGTCGCAGTTGAAGCCGGGCTTGGACATCCAGCCGGTGATGCGGCCGTCACGCATGGGATTGGTGCCGGGCGTGAGTCTTTCGGCCAGGATGTCTTCGGACATCAGGGCCGACATCTCTTCCAGGAAGGTGTCGAACATGTAGTCCGAGCCCTTGAGCGCGCCGCGCTGGTAGAAGTTGATCATGTGGATGAACTCGTGCGACAGCGTGCTGATCTGCGTGGTCAGCCCGTTGGCGCCGCCCAGGTACAGCGTTTCCGTGTCCATGTAGAACGACAGCGATTCGTTGCTGTACTGGAACTGCGAGCTGCCGGCCGTGCGCTTGAAGTTGTTCACGGCCCAGAAGTAGCCCAGCAGGCCGTAGGGCTGGCTGTCGGGCGTGAAGTTCACGAACACGATGTCGATCGGCTGGTCGGCCGCGATCAGCTCGCTGTGGGCCTGGGCTCCCCAGGGCTGGCCCGCCAGCCCCGTAACCAGGGCGTGCACGGAATCCGGCCCGCTGGCGAAGCGCTGTATCACGGTGTCCAGCAGGGCGTCGCTGACCTTGGCGCTGCCGTACTCGCTGTCTTCCAGCCACAGATTGATGGTGCGGGTGCCCGTGGGCGTGGGCGCGGTGGTCTGGCGCCGCAGCGTGGCGCTGCGCGTCTCGACCGTGGGGCTTTCCGTGTTGACGAACCAGCTGCGCTGGCTGCCAACGGGCAGCACGGCCGCCGACACCGCGCGCGAGGGCTGCACGCTCTGCCCTGCAACCGGGGCGGGCAGGCTTGGCTTGAAGTCACGTACGCGCTGGGGGATCTGGTTGACCAGCTGCGCAGCGCTCAGCGACTGTTGCGCCGCAATGCCCTGCGCCGCTGCGGCTGGCGGCGTGAGCGTGATGGGCGGCAGGGCCACGGCGGCATCGCCGGTGTTGGTATAGATCAGCGTCACGGGCCGGGTGCCCAGATTGCGCAGGCCCACGGCAACGGGCTGCTCTGCGGCGGTGGCGTTGGTGTAGCTCCAGACGCCGACGCCCTGGCCGGAATAGGTGGTGGCGTCGGTCGCGCCGCACGAGGCGCCCGTGCAGGCGGGGGTCAACTGTGTCGTGATGGAGTCGCCCGGCGTGGAGCCGCCGCCCCCGCCGCCGCAGCCTGCCAGTCCCGCACCCAGTACCAGTGCAACAAGGGCCTTGCCCCCAAAGTGATCTTGAAACATGGGTTCCTCTCGATGGTCCATGTCCAGCCAGAAGAAGGAGGGCGGCCGGACGCTTGCGCCACTATCCCAGGCCTGCCTGCAGGCGGCAAGCACCGGCCGGTTTCCCGCGTGTAGGCGCAGGGCTTGCCTGCAGGTCGCAAGCCGCAGGCCTCACCTGGGCTCCAGCCGCACCGGCACCTGCAACTGCTCCACGAACCGCCGCGCCGCCAGCCCCAGCGGGCGCTCCTTGGACCACACCCAGTCGACGAACAGCTGGGTGCCGTTGCTGATGTTGCACAGCGGGATGCGCAGCAGCGCGCCCGTCTGCAGCAGGGGCTCGGCGACGCTGAAGGGCAGCCACCCCCAGCCCAGGCCGGCCGAGACCAGGGACAGGGCCGCCTGGTGGCTGTCCGTGCGCCACAGCTGGTGCGAGAACACGAAGCGCGGATCGGTGTGGGCCAGGTCGCGGCTGGCCAGCAGGATCTGGCGCGCGCCGGCCAGCTGGCCCACGTCCAGGCGCTGCTGCCCGTCCACGCCCAGTTGCCGGGCCAGCGGATGCCTGGCCGCCATCACGGCGATCATGGTTTCCTGGCCCATCTCCTGGAAATCCTCGCGCCCGTCGATGGCCGGGCGCTCGAAGACCAGGGCCAGATGTGCGCGGCCCGAGTGCAGTTCCTTGAGCGCATCGACCTGGGCGGCCACCAGCACTTCCACCTCCAGACCCGGGAATTCCTCGACCAGCGGCTGCAGCGGCGCGGCCCAGGCCGTGGACAGCAGCTCAGGCGCGATCACCAGGGTCAGCCGCTCCTCCAGTCCCTGGTGCAGGGCCAGCGCCTGGTGGTTGAGCTGCTGCAGCTGGGCGGCCAGCAGCCGGGCCTGGGGTTCGAGTGCGCGTGCCGCCGCCGTGGGCCGGGGCTCGCGGCCGCTGCGGTCGAACAGCTGCAGGTCCAGCTCGGCCTCCAGCTGGGCGATGGCCATGCTCACGGCCGAGGGCACGCGGCCCAGCTGGCGCGCGGCGGCGGAAAACGAGCCGTGGTCCAGCACGGCAAGGAACAGCGGCACCTGATCAGCGGGGAAGGACATGGCGGGAACCTGTCAGTTTTATTGAAAGAATCTGACTTTAACGTTCAATTCCGGACAAATAAACTGCGCCCCCTATGACCTTGCAGACACACAAAAAGGGCCTCCAGGGGCCCAAGCGCAAAGTGGTCTTCGTGACCCTGTATGAACTGATCGCCATCGCGGCCTCCAGCCTGCTGTTCATGGCCATCGGCCAGAGCGCCGGGCATTCGGGCGGCATGGCGATTGCCGCCTCCACGCTGGCCATCGTCTGGAACCTGACCTTCAACCACCTGTTCGAGCAATGGGAGGCGCGCCAGAGCGTCAAGGGCCGCTCGGTGATGCGCCGCGTGGTGCACGCCCTGGGCTTCGAGGGCGGGCTGGCCATGGTGCTGATCCCGCTGATGGCTTGGTGGTTCGGCGTCACGCTGTGGGAGGCCACGGTGATGGAGGCCGGCCTGCTGGTCTTCTTCCTGGTCTACACCTATGTCTTCAACTGGTGCTTCGACCATGTGTTCGGCCTGCCGGCCTCGGCCTCGGCATCCGCTGCGGTGGCACCCCGCGCTCAGGGCGAGCCGGCTTGCAGCAGCTGACCGGCCACGGCGGCGGCGGCCGTGCGGGTCTCCACGCCGAGTTTCTCGAAGATGTGCTCCAGGTGCTTGTTGACCGTGCGCGGGCTCATGCCCAGGATGTCGGCGATGTCGCGGTTGGTCTTGCCCTTGCTCAGCCATGACAGCACCTCGGTCTCGCGCGGGGTGAGCGCCACCTGCTGCAGCCTGCGCGCGGCGGGCGCCTGCGGCGCTTCGTGGCTGAGCAGCACCATCGACTCCCCCAGGCCGCTGGCGCCCATGTGGCGCGCCAGCAACTGGCGGCCATCGGCCAGGGCCAGCGCCAGATCCTGGTGACCGGCCTGGTCCGGCTGGCGGGCGCCGGCCAGCCAGTCCCCGGCCGCCTCCAGCGGGAAGGGCTGGTCCGCAAAGGCCTCCCCCAGCCAGCGCGCTGCCTGGGGAGAGCGCCAGGCCACGCGGCCCTGGCCGTCGAGCACCACCACGCCCAGCCCCGCCACGTCCACGGCCTCCTGCGCCTGGCGCGTGGCGCGGGCATTGCGCACATGGGTGGCCAGGCGCACCAGCACCTCGGGGATGCGCAGCGGCTTGACCACGTAGTCCACGCCGCCGCTGGCAAAGCCGCGGATGATCTGGTCCGTGTCCGACAGGCCGGTCATGAAGACCACGGGCACGTGGGCCCAGGCCGGCGTGTCCTTGAGCCGGCGGCACAGCGTGAAGCCGTCCATGCCGGGCATGACGGCGTCCAGCAGCACGCCGTCGGGCACGGTGAGGGCGAAGCGCTGCAGGGCCTCGTCGGCGTCGCGGGCGGCGAGCACCACGTAGCCTTCGGCGGCCAGCGCGTCGCACAGCATGCGCAGGCTGTCCAGCGCGTCGTCCACCACAAGGATGACGTGGGCGTTGTGAGGGGGGGGGCTGGGGTGGCTGCTGCTGTCGGCGGTCGTCATCTGTGGCCTTTGCGGGTTCTCATTCATCGGTCTCCTCTCTTTCTTCGTCTTCTTCATCCTCTTGCTCGGGCCGCGGCAGCATGCGCGCCAGCGCATCGAAGTCGAAGCGGTTCGCGCAGGCCTGCAGCGCATCGAGCAGCGCGGCATGCGCGGGCGCCTGCTGGCGCGCCTGGCGCAGGCGCTCGCGCAGGGCCGTGGCTTGGCCCGAGCGCGCCAGCCGGGCCAGGTCTTCGCGCAGGTCGGGCGGGAAGGGGGCGGCTGCCGGCGCCTGCGCTGCCTTTGCCTCTGCCTGCTCCGCGCGCGGCGCCGGCAGCAGCAACGGGCGGTTGTCATGCACCCATTCGATCCGCAGCACGCGCTCGAGCACCTGCAGCAGCTCGGACTCGATCACCGGCTTGGCGACAAAGCCCTGGCAATGCGCATCGGCCAGGCGCGGCGGGTCGTTGTCGAACAGGTTGGCCGAGACGAAGACCACGGGAAGCTGCTGCGCATCCCGGCGCGCGCGCAGCAGGGCGGCGGTCTGCCAGCCGTCCAGGTCGTCCATGCTGATGTCCAGCAGCACCAGGTCGGGCAGGCTTTGCTCCACGATCTCCAGGCACTCGCGGCCGCTGGCGGCCTCGCGGATCTCGAAGCCCAGCGGCAGCAGCAGGCCGGCCAGCAGCTGGCGCTGCAGCGGCTGGTCGTCCACCACCAGCAGGGTGCGGCGGGGCGGCAGATAGCCGATGACGGTGTGCAGCGTGGCGGCGGCGCCGGGGGGCACCCAGGACGCGTCGGGCGCCATCTCGGGCAGGTACAGGCGCACGGTGAAGCAGCTGCCCTCGCCGGGCGTGCTGCTCAGGGTGAGCTGCCCGCCCATCAGCTCGGTCAGCAGGTGGGTGATGGTCAGCCCCAGGCCCGTGCCCGCCTCGCTGACGCGCCGGCCCGCGCTGCCGCGCTCGAAGGGCACGAAGATGCGCTCCATGTCCTGCGGTTCGATCCCGATGCCGGTATCGATGACCTCGATGCGCGAGACATGGGGCCGGAAATCCATGCGCAGCCGCACCTCGCCGCGCTGGGTGAAGCGCACGGCGTTGGACAGCAGGTTGATCAGGATCTGGCGCAGCCGCTTGGCGTCGGCACGCACCCAGCGCGGCATGGTGCCCAGCGTCTCGACCGAGAACTGCAGCCCCCTGGCCTGGGCCTGGGGCCGCATCATGGCCTCGATGCCGTCGATCAGCGCGGGCAGGGGCAGGGGGGCGAGGTCCAGGCGCAGGCGGCCGGCCTCGATGCTGGCCAGCTCCAGCGATTCGTCGATCAGCGCGCGCAGGTGCTGGCCGCTGTGCTGCATGGTGGACAGGGTCTCGCGCACCCAGCCATCGACCTGCGGGCTCTTGAGCAGGATCTGCGTATAGCCGAGCAGGCTGTTGAGCGGCGAGCGCAGCTCGTGCGTCATGCCCGCCACATAGCGGGTCTTGGCCTGGCTGGCCTGCTCGGCATGGTCCTTGGCGGCCTGCAGCTCGGCATCGGTGCGCTTGTGGGCGGCGATCTCCTGCAGCAGCAGCTGGTTCTGGCGCTCGGACTCGTCCTGGGCCATGCGCCGGCTGTCCGTGCTCAGCACCACCCACCAGGCGGCCACGGCGCACAGCAGGGCCAGCAGCGCGAAGACCTTGAGGAAGGGGATGCGCAGCGCGCCGCCATCGACGCTGCCTGCCTGCAGGCTTTCCTGCATGTAGACCACGCCCACCATGAAGGCCGTCACCGCG
Organism: Delftia sp. WSY_10; assembly: GCF_043104705.1. Classification (NCBI taxonomy): domain Bacteria; kingdom Pseudomonadati; phylum Pseudomonadota; class Betaproteobacteria; order Burkholderiales; family Comamonadaceae; genus Delftia; species Delftia sp. WSY_10. Next base: position 317,904 of record NZ_JBICKY010000019.1, read on the forward strand.
CACAGAGACAGCATCACCACCAGGTACTGGCCCGCGCGGAAGTTCACCTTGGTGGCCCACCGCGGCGGCAGCATGGCCGAGGCCAGCGCGCGCAGCTGCTCGCCCGCGCGCGAGCCGGTCTTGCAGCGGTCATGGCAGCGCGACTCCAGCGAGCAGCACAGCGAGCAGATGGGCGCGCCGTAGGCCGGGCAGCGCGCCATGTCCTCGGACTCGAACTGGTTCTGGCAGACGGCGCAGCGCACCGTCTCGCCGGGCTTCCACAGATTGCCTGCGGGCCGTGCCAGGTAGTAGCGCCCGCCCGTCAGCCAGGCCAGCAGCGGCGACAGCACCATGGACAGCGCCAGCGCGATGAAGGGCGAGAACGCGGCCGCCGTCTCGCCCAGCAGGCCCGCATAGGCGCAGCAGGCCACGGCGGCGGCCAGCAGCATGGCGACGGGTCCCACGGGATTGAAGTCGTACAGATGGGCGCGGCGGAATTCGATGCCCGGCGGGCTCAGCCCCAGCGGCTTGTTGATGACCAGGTCGGCCACCAGCGCGCCCACCCAGGCGATGGCCACGTTGCTGTAGATGGTCAGCACCTTCTCCAGTGCGCCGAACACGCCCAGCGTCATCAGCAAGGTGGCGATGACCACGTTGAACACCATCCAGACCACGCGCCCCGGATGGCTGCGCGTGATGCGCGCGAAGAAGTTGGACCAGGCAAGCGACCCCGCATAGGCATTGGTCACGTTGATCTTGACCTGCGAGATGACCACGAAGACCACGGTCACCGCCACGGCCAGCCCCGGCAGGCCCAGGGCCTGCAGCACCTGCTGGAAGCCTGCCAGGAACATCTGCGTGGGCTCGGCCGCGCGCGAGGCGTCCACCCCCTGCAGCTGCATGGCCGCGAACGCGAGAAAGGCGCCGCCCGCCATCTTGAGCATGCCCATCACGGCCCAGCCCGGGCCGGCCACCAGCACCGCGCCCCACCAGCGCAGCCGGTTGGCCTGGGTGCGCGGCGGCAGAAAGCGCAGGAAGTCCACCTGCTCGCCGATCTGCACCACCAGCGCGAAGATCACGGCTGCCGCCGCGCCGAACATCAGCGGATCGAACTGGCTGCTGCCCGAGCGCAGGCCGGTGAGGCTGGCGAAGTCGCGGTACAGCTGGGGCTGGGACAGCGCCATCCACACGAAGGGCAGCACCAGCAGGAACAGCCACAGCGGCTGCGTCCAGGCCTGCAGGCGCGAGATCAGCGTGATGCCGCGCATGGCCAGCGGCAGCACCACCAGGGCCGACAGCGCATAGCACCACTGCAGCGGCCAGTCCACCACCAGCTGCAGGGCCAGCGCCATGATGGCCGCCTCCAGCGCAAAGAAGATGAAGGTGAAGACGGCGTAGATCAGCGAGGTGATGGTCGAGCCCAGGTAGCCGAAGCCCGCGCCGCGCGTCAGCAGGTCCATGTCAAGCCCGTAGCGTGCGGCGCAGACGGCGATGGGCAGCCCCGTCAGGAAGATCACCAGCCCCACGGTGACGATGGCCCACATGGCGTTGGCGAAGCCGTAGTTCAGCGCAATGGCGCCGCCGATGGCCTCCAGCGCCAGGAAGGACAGCGAGCCGAAGGCCGTGTTGGCCACACGGAACTCGCTCCAGCGCCGGAAGCTGCGCGGCGTGTAGCGCAGCGCGTAGTCCTCCATGGTCTCGTCGGCCACCCAGGCGTTGTACTCGCGCCGGAACCGGAAGATGGTCTGCGGCGCGGCTGCGGTGCCGGTGGGGCTGTCGGGCGGGGGGGCGGAGTGCATTCTCAGGTCTAGCAAGAAACGTGCGGGGCCAATGCTGGCGCGGCTTGCAAGAGGGGTAGCCGGGGTGCGTACGCAGGTGGCTACGTCAATTGACGTATGGGCGGCGGCAAGGGTTCTTCCTAATCTTGGACCCAGCGCGGAAACAAGCCGTAACCGCAACGCCAGTTTTCAGCCACTTGCAGATCACCCAACCGATCCTTACAGGAGAGTCACCATGAGCCACCCCTCCGACCCCCGCACACCTGGTTCCCCCGGCACGGAAATGGGCCGCCGCCGCGTCCTGCAGGCGCTTGGCGCCGCCTCGGTGGCCGGGCTGCCGGCCTGGTCCTTCGCCCAGGCCACGGCCCAGGTCAACACCACCAAGCTGGCCGTGACCGATACCGAAGTCGTCGTGGGCCAGCTGCACTCGGCCACGGGCACCATGGCGATCTCCGAGACCGGCTCCATCCAGGCCGAGCAACTGGCCATCGACCAGATCAACGCCATGGGCGGCATCCTGGGCCGCAAGATCCGCGTGATCAAGGAAGACGGCGCCTCCGACTGGCCCACCTTCGCCGAGAAGTCCAAGAAACTGCTCATCAACGACCGCTGCGCCGCCGTCTTCGGCTGCTGGACCAGCGCCTCGCGCAAGGCCGTGCTGCCCGTGTTCGAGAAGGAAAACGGCCTGCTGTACTACCCCACCTTCTACGAAGGCCTGGAGCAGTCCAAGAACGTGATCTACACGGGCCAGGAAGCCACGCAGCAGATCCTGTACAGCCTGGACTGGGCCAAGGCCGAGAAAAAGGCCAAGACCTTCTTCCTGATCGGCTCGGACTACATCTGGCCGCGCACTTCCATGAAGATCGCGCGCAAGCACATCGAGAACTTCCAGAAGGGCAAGGTCGTCGGCGAGGAGTACTACCCGCTGGGCAGCACCAACTTCGGCTCGCTGGTCAACAAGATCAAGCTGCAAAAGCCGGACTGCATCTTCGTGGCCGTGGTGGGCGGCTCCAACGTGGCCTTCTACAAGGCGCTCAAGGCCGCGGGCATCACGGGTGACAAGCAACTGCTGGTCACGCTGTCGGTGACCGAGGACGAGATGACCGGCGTGGGCGGCGAGAACTTCACGGGCTTCTACTCCTCGATGAAGTACTTCCAGACGCTGGACAACGAGAACAACAAGAAGTTCGTGGCCGCCTTCAAGGCCAAGTACGGCCCCAACGCCGTCATCGGCGACGTCACCCAGGCCGGCTACCTGGGCCCCTGGCTGTGGAAGGCCGCCGTGGAAAAGGCCAAGAGCTTCGACGTGGACAAGGTGGTGGCCGCATCGCCGGGGCTGGAACTCAAGACCGCGCCCGAAGGCTACGTGAAGGTGGACGCCAACCACCACCTGTGGAGCAAGTCGCGCATTGCCGTGGGGCAGCCGGACGGCACGTTCAAGGTGGTCTCGGAGTCGCCTGAACTCATCAAACCCGATCCCTTCCCCAAGGGATATCAATAAGCACCCCCTGAGCCGCTGCGCGGCTTCCCCCTCTCTCGCTACGCGGGAGGGGGACGACACCCTCGGTGCGGGACGGCCCTTCCTCGGTGTCTCCCGCGTCGGGCTCTGCCAGTTTCAGGCAGGGGCGGCTCGTCGCATTGATTGCTTTTCCCGATTGGCTTGCGCGCAGGAGCAGCACCATGAGTTTTTCCGACATGATGAACATCGGCCTGATGCAGGGCTTCGCGGGGCTGAGCCTGTTCGCCGTGCTGCTGCTGATGGGCCTGGGCCTGGCCATCATCTTTGGCCAGATGGGCGTGATCAACATGGCGCATGGCGAGTTCATGACCATTGGCGCCTACACCATCTACCTGGGCTCCACGCTCACGGCGCAGCACGCGCCCGAGTTCATGCCCTACTACTTCCCGCTGGCCATCGTGGCCGCCTTCCTGTTCGCCTTCGTGGCCGGCTGGCTGGTGGAATGGGGGCTGATCCGCCACCTCTACAAGCGGCCGCTGGACACGCTGCTGGCCACCTGGGGCGTGAGCCTGGCGCTGCAGCAGTGCTTTCGCACCTTCATCGGCCCCAAGGAAGTCAGCCCCACCCTGCCTGACTGGCTGATGGGCTCATGGGCGCCGGCCGAGGGGCTGGACATTCCCATCAACGGCCTGTTCGTGCTGGCGCTGACCATGGCCGTCACGGCCGGCGTGCTGATCGCGCTGCACAAGAGCCGCTGGGGCCTGCGCGTGCGCGCCACGGTCAGCAACCGCGTGATGGCCAACGCCATCGGCATCGACACCAAGAAGACCGACCGCCTGACCTTTGCCATCGGCTGCGGCATCGCGGGCGTGGCGGGCGCGGCCTTCACCACCATCGGCTCCACCGGCCCCACCTCGGGCTCGCTGTACATCGTGGACGCCTTCCTGGTGGTCACCTTCGGCGGCGCGGCCAGCCTGCTGGGCACCGTGGTCTCGGCCTTCGGCATTGCGCAGACGCAGTCCATCACCGAGTTCTTCCTCGCGGGCTCCATGGCCAAGGTGATCACGCTGTCGCTGATCGTCTTCATCCTGATGCTGCGTCCCCAGGGCCTGTTCGCGTCCAAGGTGCGGCGCTGATCCCGGCGCCGGCCCTGTCCACGAATTCCCCCGCGTTCCCCCGATTTCCCCTGAGTTCACCGGAGTCATTCCATGCAAGCCCTCAAAGCCTGGATACAGCGCTACCAGCTCGCCAGCCTGGTGCTGCTCACCGTCCTGCTGGCGGTGGTGCTGCCCCTGGCGCTGGACATCTTCCGCCTCAACCTGGTCGGCAAGTACCTGACCTATGCCTTCGTCGCCATCGGCCTGGTCATGGTCTGGGGCTATGGCGGCGTGCTCAGCCTGGGCCAGGGCGTGTTCTTCGGCCTGGGCGGCTACGCCATGGCCATGTTCCTGAAGCTGGAGGCGTCCGACCCCATCAGCACCAAGATCCAGTCCACGCCCGGCATCCCCGACTTCATGGACTGGAACCAGCTGACCGAGCTGCCCTCGTTCTGGCTGCCCTTCAAGAGCCTGCCGTTCTCGCTGGCCGCCGTCATCGCCGTGCCCACGCTGCTGGCCTGGCTCATCAGCTTCGCCATGTTCAAGCGCCGCGTGGGCGGGGTGTACTTCGCCATCATCACGCAGGCCGTGGCGCTGATCGTCACCGTGCTCATCATCGGCCAGCAGGGCTACACGGGCGGCGTCAACGGCATGACCGACCTCAAGACCCTGTGGGGCTGGGACACGCGCACGGACAGCGCCAAGTACATCCTCTACTACGTCTGCGTGGCCCTGCTGATCGGCGCCATCGTGCTGTGCCGCTGGATTCAGACGGGCAAGGTGGGCACCCTGCTGCTGGCCATGCGCGACAAGGAAGACCGCGTGCGCTTTTCCGGCTACGACGTGGCCAATTTCAAGGTCTTTGTGTTCTGCCTGGCCGCTGCGCTGTCGGGCGTGGGCGGCGCGCTGTTCACGCTGCAGGTGGGCTTCATGTCGCCCAGCTTCGTGGGCATCGTGCCCTCCATCGAGATGGTCATCTACGCCGCCGTGGGCGGGCGCATGAGCCTGGTGGGCGCCGTGTACGGCACGCTTCTGGTCAACGCGGGCAAGACCTATTTCTCGGAGAGCTTCCCGGACCTGTGGCTGTTCCTCATGGCGGGCCTGTTCATCGGCGTGACCATGGCCTTCCCGATGGGGCTGGCCGGCCTGTGGGAAAGTCGCATCGTTCCCTGGTGGAACAACCGCCGCAAGGGCGCGGCACCGGCCGCAGCGCAGGGAGCCCAGGCAGCACCTGCCCCGGCCGCCACCAAGCCCACGTCCGCCCTGTCCGAAGGCATGGGCCGCCAGGGCGCCTGAACCACAGCGGGAGCACACCATGAGCAATACCGACTTCACGCTGGCCGTGGAAGACCTGACGGTCTCCTTCGACGGCTTCAAGGCCATCGACGCGCTGAACCTGTACATCGACAGGAACGAGCTGCGCGTCATCATCGGCCCCAACGGCGCGGGCAAGACCACGCTGCTGGACCTGATCTGCGGCAAGACCCGCGCCACGGCTGGCAGCATCAAGTTCAAGAACGAGGAACTCACGCGCATGGCCGAGCACAAGCGCGTGCGCCTGGGGATCGGGCGCAAGTTCCAGACGCCGTCCATCTACGAGAACCTGTCGGTCTTCCAGAACCTGGAGGTCTCCTACCCCGAAGGCCGCTCGGTCTTCGGCGCGCTGGCCTTCAAGTGCACGGAGGCGGTGCGCGATCGCGTGCAGGCCGTGGCCGCCGACATCGGCCTGGACGAGCGCCTGGACACCGAGGCCGGCCTGCTCAGCCACGGCCAGAAGCAGTGGCTGGAGATCGGCATGCTGCTCATGCAGGAGCCCGAGCTGCTGATGCTGGACGAGCCCATCGCCGGCATGAGCGCCCGCGAGCGCGAGCTGACGGCCGAGCTGCTGCAGCGCATCTGCAAGAACCGCTCCGTCATCGTCATCGAGCACGACATGGAGTTCGTGGCGCGCATCGCGCACAAGGTCACCGTCATGCACCAGGGAAAGATCCTCGCCGAGGGTCCCATGGACAAGGTGCAGGCCGACCCCAAGGTCATCGACGTCTACCTCGGCCACTGAGGCACGCACAAGGAATTCACATGCTGCAAGTCAAGGATCTGTACGTGGCCTATGGCCAGAGCGAGGCGCTGCACGGCATCAGCTTCGAGGGCCGCGAGAACGAAACCGTGGCCATCATGGGCCGCAACGGCATGGGCAAGACCACGCTGTTCAAAAGCCTGATGGGCGTCATGCCCGCCAAGAGCGGCCAGATCACCGTGGCCGGCCAGGACGTCACGAAGGACGAGAGCTTCCGGCGCGTGGCCAAGGGCATTGCCTACGTGCCCCAGGGCCGCATGATCTTCCCCACGCTGACCGTGGAAGAGAACATACAGACGGGCCTGGAGAACGCGAAGTCGCGCCAGGTGCCCGAAGACATCTACGCCCTGTTCCCCGTGCTCTGGGACATGCGCCGGCGCAAGGGCGGCAACCTCTCGGGCGGGCAGCAGCAGCAGCTGGCCATTGCGCGCGCCCTGGTCACCGACCCCAAGGTGCTGCTGCTGGACGAGCCCACCGAGGGCATACAGCCTTCCATCATCAAGGACATCGCCAAGGCGCTCAACGAGATCCGCAAGCTGCGCCGCATCACCATCGTGGTCAGCGAGCAGGTGCTTTCCTTCGCCATGGATGTGGCCGACCGGCTGTTCGTCATCGAGGGCGGGAGATTGGTACATGAAACCGCGCGTGCCGATACCGACGAGCAGCGCATCAAGTCCTACCTCTCTGTATGAAGCACCCCCTGAGCGGCTGCGCCGCTTCCCCCTCTCTCGCACGCGGGAGGGGGACGACACCCTCGGTGCGGGGCGGCCCTTCCTTGGTGTCCCTGGGTTGTGCCGTGCCGGTTTCATTCACCGCGGTCGATGCAGGCGCCGAGTTCCTCTCTTTTCCCACTGCCATCGCAAGGAGCACACCATGGCCGAAACCCTGATCAAGGTCGATCTCAACCAGTCCCCCTACGACAACCCGCAGGTGCACAACCGCTGGCATCCCGACATCCCCATGGCGGTCTGGGTGGAGCCGGGCGCGGAGTTCAAGCTGGAGACGTATGACTGGACCGGCGGCGCCATCAAGAACGACGACAGCGCCGAAGACGTGCGCGACGTGGACCTGTCCACCGTCCACTTCCTGTCCGGCCCCGTGGGCGTCAAGGGCGCCGAGCCCGGCGACCTGCTGGTGGTGGACCTGCTGGACATCGGCGCGCGCGACGACAGCCTCTGGGGCTTCAACGGCTTTTTCTCCAAGCAAAACGGCGGCGGCTTCCTGGACGAGCATTTCCCGCTGGCCCAGAAGTCCATCTGGGACTTCCACGGCATGTTCACCAAGAGCCGCCACATCCCCGGCGTCAACTTCGCAGGCCTCATCCACCCGGGACTGATCGGCTGCCTGCCCGACCCCAAGATGCTGGCCAGCTGGAATGAGCGCGAGACCGGCCTCATCGCCACCGACCCCGACCGCATCCCCGGCCTGGCCAACCCGCCCAACGCCACCACCGCCCACATGGGCCAGATGCAGGGCGAGGCGCGCGACAAGGCCGCCGCCGAAGGCGCGCGCACCGTGCCGCCGCGCGAGCACGGCGGCAACTGCGACATCAAGGACCTCTCGCGCGGCTCGCGCGTGTTCTTCCCCGTCTACGTGGACGGCGCGGGCCTGAGCGTGGGCGACCTGCACTTCAGCCAGGGCGATGGCGAAATCACCTTCTGCGGCGCCATCGAGATGGCCGGATGGGTGCACATGAAGGTTTCGCTGATCAAGGGCGGCATGGCCAAGTACGGCATCAAGAACCCCATCTTCAAGCCCAGCCCCATGACGCCCAACTACAAGGACTACCTGATCTTCGAAGGCATCTCGGTGGACGAAAAGGGCAAGCAGCACTACCTGGACGTGACCGTGGCCTACCGCCAGGCCTGCCTGAACGCCATCGAGTACCTGAAGAAATTCGGCTACAGCGGCGCCCAGGCCTACTCGCTGCTGGGCACGGCGCCCGTGCAGGGCCACATCAGCGGCGTGGTGGACGTGCCCAATGCCTGCGCCACGCTGTGGCTGCCCACGGAGATCTTCGACTTCGACATCAATCCCACGGCCGAGGGACCACAGAAGATCATCACGGGCGGGGTGGACCTGCCCATCGCCCAGGACAAGTAAGCCCGGCATACGACACCCGCCATCCACCATTCGCCAGAGGCCGCCCATGCCCACCTATGACTACCACTGCGCCGCATGCGGCGGCTTCGACGCGCTGCGCAGCCTCTCGCAGCGCAACGAGCCCGCGCCCTGCCCCATCTGCGAGGCGGCCTCGCCCCGCGTCTTCGTCAGCGCGCCGCGCCTGGCCTGCACCAGCCCCGAGCAGCGCCGCGCCCACGACACCAACGAGCGCGCACGGCACGAGCCCAGGCGCTCACGCGATGTGGCCGAGGGCAGCTACGCGCGCATGCGCCACCCTTCGGGCTGCGGCTGCTGCAGCGGCGCCAGCAAGCGCGGCTCCACGGTCACGGCGCCCAACGGCGCCAAGACCTTCCCGACCAAGCGGCCCTGGATGATCAGCCACTGACCGCGGCCCCTGCGCCGCACCGATGCAAAAAAGGCCCGCGACGCGGGCCTTTGTCCTGCCTGGCCGTACCGCTCAGTGCACGGCGCCGATGAAGCCGGCCAGCTCCGGCGTCTGCGGGCTGGCGAACAGCTGCTTGGCCGGGCCGCTTTCGTGGATCAGGCCCTGGTGCATGAACACCAGCTGGTCGCCCACGTCGCGGGCAAAGCGCATCTCGTGCGTGACCATGATCAGCGTCATGCCCTCGGCGGCGAGCTGCTTGACCACGGCCAGCACCTCGTTGACCAGCTCCGGGTCCAGGGCCGAGGTGATCTCGTCGCACAGCAGCACCTTGGGCTGCATGGCCAGCGCGCGTGCAATCGCCACGCGCTGCTGCTGGCCGCCGCTGAGCTGGTCGGGGTAGCTGTCGTACTTGTCGCCCAGGCCGACCTTGGCCAGCATCTGGCGCGCCAGCGCCGCCGCCTCGGGCTTTTTCACGCCCTTGACCACGGTGGGCGACAGGGCCACGTTCTCGCCCGCCGTCAGGTGGGGGAACAGATTGAACTGCTGGAAGACCATGCCCACGTTCAGGCGCAGCGCGCGCAGCTGGGCGGGCGAGGGCGCGCTGCCCTCCGAGCCCTTGAGCACGGCGTCGTCCACCACGATCTGGCCGGACTGGATGGCCTCCAGCCCGTTGATGGAGCGCAGCAGCGTGCTCTTGCCCGAGCCGCTGCGGCCGATGATGGCGACCACCTGGCCGCTGTCCACGCTCAGGTCCACGCCCTTGAGCACATGGTTGTTGCCGTAATGCTTGTGAACGGCGCGCACATCAACGAGCGGCATAGAGTTTCTTCTCCAGATGGGATGCGTAGAGGGACAGGGGCCAGCACAGCAGGAAGTAGCCTGCGGCGACCAGGCCGTAGATGAGGAAGGGCTGGAAGGTGGCGTTGGCCAGCATGGAGCCGAGCTTGGTCAGCTCGCTGAAGCCGATGATCGAGGCCACGGCCGTGCCCTTGATGATCTGCACCGAGAAGCCGACCGTGGGCGCTATCGACAGGCGCAGCGCCTGCGGCAGCACCACATGGCGCATCTGCTGCAGGTAGCCCATGGCCAGGCTGGACGAGGCTTCCCACTGGCCGCGGGGAATGGACTCCACGCAGCCGCGCCAGACCTCGGCCAGGTAGGCGCTGGTGTACAGCGTCAGGCCGATGGCGGCCGCCGTCCAGGGCGAGATGTCCAGGCCGGCCATGGACGAGCCGAAGAAAACGATGAACATCTGCATCAGCAGCGGCGTGTTCTGGAAGGCCTGGATATAGGCCTTGGCCAGGCGGCGCAGGTTCAGGCTGCGGCCCACGCGGGCGAACAGCACCAGCAATCCGGTGGCGCCGCCCAGCACGAAGGCCAGCAGCGACAGCGCCAGCGTGGCCAGCAGGCCCTCGGCCAGCTTGGCCAGGATGGGCAGCAGGGGAATGTCGGCAATCATGCGGCGTCTCCGGCAGTGGTCGCAGGTGCAGCAGGTGCAGCGGGCCTGGCTGCACGCGGCGTGCGGCGGCCCACCACGAAGCGCTGGCCTATCCAGGCCAGCAACTGGCGCAGTGCCAGGGCCAGCACGAAGTACGCCGCCGTCACCACCAGGTAGGTCTCGAACGCGCGGAAGTTGCGCGACTGGATGAAGTTGGCCGCAAACGTCAGGTCCTGGGCCGCGATCTGCGAGACCACCGAGGTGCCCAGCATCACGATCACGATCTGGCTGCTCAGCGAGGGCCAGACCCGCTGCAGCGCAGGGCGCAGCACCACATGGCGGAAGACCGCCCAGCGGCCCATGCCCAGCGCGCCAGCGGCTTCCAGCTGGCCGCGCGGCGTCTCCTGGATGCCGGCGCGCACGATCTCGGTGATGTAGGCGCCCAGGTTGATCACCGTGGTCAGCAGGCAGGCCTGCCATTCGTTGATCTGCACGCCCAGCGAAGGCAGGCCGAAGAACACGAACATCAGCTGCACCAGGAAGGGCGTGTTGCGTATGCCCTCCACGTACACCTTGAACAGCCAGTGCAGCGGCGCAATGCGCCAGGCGCGGCTGACGCCGCCGGCCACGCCGATGGCGCCGCCCAGCACGGCGCCCGCCGCCGTCAGCGCCAGCGTGAAGCCCGCGCCCTGTGCCAGCAGGCCGCTGTAGTCGAACACGGCGCCGAAGTCGAATTGATAGGCCATGGAAGGATTTCCGGGAACAGGGGCGCAGCGGTTACAGGGTGGCGGGCAGCGGCATCTTCATCCAGCGCTGGGACAGGCCGGTCAGGCGGCCGTCGGCCTTGAGCTTGGTGATGATGGCGTCCACCTTCTGCAGCAGCGCCGGCTCGCCCTTGGCCACGCCGATGTAGCAGGGCGTGTCCTCGACCGCGAACTTCACGTCCAGCTGGCGCAGCCTGGTGCGCTCGTTGACGGCGTTGGCCACGATGTTGCCCAGCGTCACCAGCTGCACCTGGCCCGTCAGGTAGCTTTGCGCGGTGGCGTTGTTGTCCTCGTAGCGCTTGATGGTGGCCGAGGCCGGCGCCACCTGCGTGAGGGCCAGGTCCTCGGTGGAGCCGCGCGTCACGCCCACGGTCTTGCCGGCCAGGTCGGCAGGGGCCTTGATGCTCATGTCCTTGGGGCCATAGACGCTCTTGGGGAAGGGCGCATAGGCCTGGGTGAAGTCGATCACCTTGGCGCGCTCGGCGTTCTTGCCCAGGCTGGAGATGACGATGTCGGCCTTGCCCGTGGTCAGGAAGGGGATGCGGTTGGTGCTGGTCACGGGCACCAGCTCCACCTTCACGCCCAGCTCCTGGGCCACCAGGGCCGCCATGTCGATGTCATAGCCCTGCAGCTTCAGGTCGGTGCCCAGCGAGCCGAAGGGCGGGAAGTCCTGCGGAATCGCCACGCGCAGCACGCCGGCCTTCTGGATGTTGGCCAGCATGTCGGCATGAGCGGCGCCGCCCAGGCCGGCAGCGGCCAGGGTGGCGGCCGCCAGGGCGGTGCGGATGAATGCGCGGCGGGGTGTCAGGGGGGAAGTCATGCGAAAGCTCCTTCGGAAGGTGGGATGAGGCGAAAGGAAAGCGGGTCAGGGTCGGGCGCAGATGTATCGGGCGCCGTTGCGTCGGGCGCTGTTGCGTCGAGTGCCGTCGCGTCGGGCGCCGCCGCGTCGTCCGGTGTGTCGAGATCGATGCCGCTGCGCCTGGCAGCCGACAGCAGGTGGGCGCGCATGGCGCCCGCAGCGCCCGGCGCATCGCCTGCGCAGACGGCCTGCACGATGGCGTCGTGCTCGCGCACCGGCTGGTCGTCGGCGCCGCTCCAGGCAAAGGGCAGGCGCAGGCTGTGGCTGATGGCCAGCTCCAGCTGGCGCGCCATGGCCACCAGGCCCGGGTTGCCCGACAGCTGGGCCAGCAGCAGGTGGAACTGCAGATCGGCGTCGGCGGCGGCCAGCAGGTCGCTGCGGTCCAGGGCGTGGGCCAGCTGGGACTGGGTCCATTGCAGCTGGCGCAGGCCGCTGTCGTCGGCGCGCACGGCCGCCAGCGCGGCCCAGCCCGGCTCCAGCACCAGGCGCAGCTCGATCAGCTGGCGCGGCGACAGCGTGCCCAGCGCCGGGGTGGCATAGGCGCGGTGCATGCGTGCACGGCCGCTGTGCGGGCCGTTGATGCGCACGCCCTTGCCCGGCTGGATCTCGACCAGGCCCAGGGCCTCCAGCATGGACAGCGCCTCGCGCAGCGAAGCGCGGCTGATGCCCAGCTGCCGGGCCAGCTCGCGCTGCGGCGGCAGCTGGCTGCCGCCGGGGTAGTGGCCGCTCAGGATGTGCTGCTGCAGCGTCTGGGCCATCGAGATCGGAATGCTTTGCATGGGCTGGCGCGGGTGGAGGGTTTTGGCCTGACTGGTCAGACCACGTACCCAGCAGATAGCGAATTGCGTGCCAGATGCAAAAAAAGGAGCGTTGTCCTCAGGCATTGCAAAGAATCCGGGGCGATGGGACATCGACAATCCGCCCCGAAGGCACCGCCGGCGGCCCGCGCTGCCGCGCTTTGGTGCAGTGCCGCATGGCTTTGTGCAGGCCTGCCCCGAATGCGGGCGTAAAACCCGCACTGCAGGCCGCCGCCAGCCGCCGTAGAATCCCGGGCTTTGGCCCGAGGAGCGTTGCAGCGCGGCACCCGCCCATCCGTACACCGGATCGCGTGCCGCGTCAGGCTTGGGCCAGGTGCAGGTTCCCGGCCGGACCGCGCCCACGGTGCCAACGACGCTCACCTGTTGCCATGCCGTTTTTGCAGGTGAGCTTGATGTCGTCCTCTTTCACTCCCCCTCCCATGAAGCTGTCCGGCCTGGAGCCGGTGACCATCGGCGAGGGCACGCTGTTCGTCAACGTGGGCGAGCGCACCAACGTCACGGGTTCCAAGGCCTTTGCGCGCATGATCCTCAACGAGCAGTACGAGGAAGCGCTGTCCGTGGCGCGCCAGCAGGTGGAAAACGGCGCCCAGGTCATCGACGTGAACATGGACGAGGCCATGCTCGACAGCAAGGCCGCCATGGTGCGCTTCCTGAACCTCATCGCCTCCGAGCCCGACATCGCCAAGGTGCCGGTCATGGTGGACAGCTCCAAGTGGGAGGTTATCGAGGCCGGCCTGCGCTGCCTGCAGGGCAAGGGCATCGTCAACTCCATCTCCATGAAGGAAGGCCTGGATGAATTCAAGCGCCAGGCCCGGCTGATCAAGCGCTACGGCGCGGCCGCCGTGGTCATGGCCTTCGACGAGAAGGGCCAGGCCGACACCTACCAGCGCAAGATCGAGATCTGCGAGCGCGCCTACCGCATCCTGGTGGACGAGGTGGGCTTCCCGCCCGAGGACATCGTCTTCGACCCCAACATCTTCGCCGTGGCCACCGGCATCGAGGAACACGACAACTACGCCGTGGACTTCATCGAGGCCGTGCGCTGGATCAAGCAGAACCTGCCCGGCGCCAAGGTCTCGGGCGGCGTCTCCAACGTGAGCTTCAGCTTCCGCGGCAACGACCCCGTGCGCGAGGCCATCCACACCGTGTTCCTTTACCACGCCATCTCGGCGGGCATGGACATGGGCATCGTCAACGCCGGCATGGTCGGCGTCTATGACGACCTGGAGCCCGAGCTGCGCGAGCGCGTGGAAGACGTGGTGCTCAACCGCCGCCCTGACGCTGCGGAACGCCTGCTGGAGATTGCCGACGCCGCCAAGGGCGCCGCCAAGGACGACAGCAAGAAGCTCGAATGGCGCGGCACGCCCGAGAACCCGAAGACCGTGGGCGAGCGCCTGTCGCACGCCCTGGTGCACGGCATCACCGACTTCATCGTCGCCGACACCGAAGAGGCCTACCAGCAGATCGTGGTGCAGGGCGGCGGCCGCCCGCTGCACGTGATCGAAGGTCCGCTCATGGACGGCATGAACATCGTGGGCGACCTGTTCGGCGCCGGCAAGATGTTCCTGCCCCAGGTGGTCAAGTCGGCGCGCGTGATGAAGCAGGCCGTGGCCCACCTCGTGCCCTACATCGAAGAGGAAAAGCGCCAGCAGGAAGCGGCGGGCCTGGACGTGTCCAGCAAGGGCAAGATCGTCATCGCCACCGTCAAGGGCGACGTGCACGACATCGGCAAGAACATCGTCACCGTGGTCCTGCAGTGCAACAACTTCGAGGTCATCAACATGGGCGTGATGGTGCCCTGCCACGAGATCCTGGCCAAGGCCAAGGCCGAGGGCGCAGACATCATCGGCCTGTCGGGCCTGATCACGCCCAGCCTCGAAGAGATGCAGTACGTCGCCGGCGAGATGCACAAGGACGACTACTTCCGCATCAAGAAGATTCCGCTGCTGATCGGCGGCGCCACCTGCTCGCGCGTGCACACCGCCGTCAAGATCGCGCCCAAGTACGAAGGCCCCGTGGTCTACGTGCCCGATGCCTCGCGCAGCGTCAGCGTGGCCCAGAGCCTGCTGGGCGAGAACAAGGGCAACTACCTGGCCGAGATCCAGGCCGACTACGACAAGGTCCGCACCCAGCACGCCAACAAGAAGAAGACGCCGCTGTGGCCGCTGGACAAGGCCCGCGCCAACGCCACGCCCGTGGACTTTTCCCAGGCCCCCGTGGCGCCGCGCGCCCTGGGCCGGCGCGTGTTCCGCAACTTCGACCTGGCCGAGATCGCCGAATACATTGACTGGGGCCCGTTCTTCCAGACCTGGGACCTGGCCGGCCCCTATCCGGCCATCCTCGACGACGAGATCGTGGGCGTGCAGGCCCGCCAGGTGCTGGCCGACGGCCAGGCCATGCTCAGGAAGATCATCGAAGGCCGCTGGCTGCAGGCCAACGGCGCCATCGGCCTGTTCCCTGCCAACCGCGTGGGCGATGACATCGAGTTCTACGCCGACGAGTCCCGCAGCCAGGTGCTGATGACCTGGTACGGCATGCGCCAGCAGACCGAAAAGCAGATGGTGGAAGGCCCGGATGGCCAGCCCGTGATGCGCCCCAGCCGCTGCCTGTCCGACTTCGTGGCCACCAAGGAATCGGGCATCCAGGACTACGCGGGCCTGTTCGCCGTCACGGCCGGCATCGGCGCCGAGAAGAAGGACAAGGAGTTCCAGGACGCGCTGGACGACTACTCCGGCATCATGTTCAAGGCCCTGGCCGACCGCCTGGCCGAGGCCTTCGCCGAATGCCTGCACCAGCGCGTGCGCAAGGACCTGTGGGGCTATGCGCCCGACGAGGACCTCAGCAACGAAGCGCTGATCAAGGAACAGTACAAGGGCGTACGCCCCGCGCCCGGCTACCCGGCCTGCCCCGACCACAGCGCCAAGACCGACCTGTTCGCCGTGCTCAAGGCCGACGAGATCGGCATGAGCCTGACCGAAAGCCTGGCCATGAACCCGGCCTCCAGCGTCAGCGGCTTCTACATCGGCCACCCCGACTCCGTCTACTTCAACGTCGGCGAGATCGGCGAGGACCAACTGGCCGACATGGCCGCGCGCCGGGGCATGGACATCGAGGAACTGCGCCGGTTGCTGGCGCCGAATCTGGGGTGAGAACGTTTGTCCGCGCGGACTGGTGCCGCGCGTTGCAAGTAAAAAGCCAGGGCATGCCCTGGCTTTTTTATGGACGCTGCCGCAGCGGCATTCAGCGCTCGATCAGAGCCCGATTTCCTTGTTGTACGCCTTGCGCGCCGTCACGGCCGTGTCCGTGAAGTCGGTGAACACGCCGTCGATGCCCAGGCGGTAGTAGGCCAGGTATTCCTGCACGGGGTCGCCCTTGTACAGGCCGGCCAGGCGGCCCGGCTCGTTGCGGAAGGTGAAGCTGTGCACGATCAGGCCGGCCTTGTGGGCGTCGCGGATCAGGCCCGTGTCCTTGACGGTGTTCACGTCCTTGAGGCCGGCGCCGTCCTTGTAGGGCACGACGGAGTGGGCCAGGACCTGGGGCTTCCAGGGGCCGATGCCGTCGGCATAGGTCTTGATCTCGGCCAGGCCTGCGGGCGTGAGCATGGTGGCGAAGGTGCGCGCGTCGCCGGCCAGGGTCCAGCTGTAGGGGCGGCCGCTGATGAAGGTCCACTCATCGTTGGTGATGTAGACCATGGAGCCGTCGCGCAGATTGAAGTCGTTGCCGTCGATCAGCTGCACGCCCTTGGCCTTCATGCCGGCCTGGCGCAGGTACTTGAGGCTGGCCGGGTCGAAGCTCTGGATGTAGATGGGCGAATCCTTGGCGTTGAGCTTGTTCTGGTCCAGCAGCTTGATCACCGCGTCTTCAAACGGGCGCGAGCCGGGCGCGCCGCAGCCGTTGGCGATCGCCTGCTGGTTGTTCCAGTACGGGTTCTTGGTCTCGGCGTAGACGGGGATGGTGCGGCCCAGGGCCTTGCCCTTGGCGGCGGCGATGTCCAGCACGTCCTGGGCGCTGATCAGGGGCAGCTTGCCGTTCCACTCGGTGGGGCGCTCGCTGCGGTTGTCCAGGATCGTGCCGCCCAGCCAGGTGCGCAGCTCCTGCATCGTGAAGTCGCTGATGGACCAGTCGTTGCGGTGGTCCTCGCCATCGACCACCAGGGCCTTGAGCACGGACTTGGGATCGTTGGCATCGAGCTGGTCGCTCAGGTATTGCGAGGGGCCGTTGGCAGGCACGGCGGGGTACTTCACGTTGACCAGCACGCCGGCCGCAGTGCGCTGGCGGCGCGCCACTTCGGCATTGGTCTTGGCCACGTCGGCCACGTTGGTGCTGTCGCTGAGCCAGGCGTTGTGGCGGGCGACCAGCTGGCAGTCCTTCGTCAGGTGCATGTCGAGTTCGAGCATGTCCGCGCCCGCGTCGGCGGCGGCCTCGTAGGCCATGCGCGTCTGCTCCGGGAACTTGCCCGAGAAGCCGCGGTGGGCGATCACCTGGGGCTGCTTTCCGTCGAGCGTGAGGTAGAACGAGCCGCCGTCGCCGCCGCAGGCCGTGAGGACTGCAGCCGCGCACAGGGACGCGAGCAGGGGAGTGCGGGAAAAGGACATAGGACGTTGGGTCATATCCGAAGCAGTGGTGGGTTGATGAACGGCGCGCAATGCGCCAGCTCAGCAGCGTATGCAGTCAGCCGTGTCGGCACCATGACAGTGCGCTCCGTAGGGCCCGGATTGGCGTTTTAGCGACGGTCGGTGGAAATTTGCCGACCCACCGACACAGGGTTATCCCCCGAACAGGGGCGCCAGCGTGGCACGCAGGCGGTCGCCGGCGTCGGGCGCCTCGCTCGGGCGGATCTCCAGCGAACGCTCCACCGTGCCGATGTGCTCCAGCAGCAGGGCCTTGGCGCCCTCGGTGTCGCCGCGCTCCAGGGCCTCGACGATGCGCTCGTGCTCGGCGCAGGACTGGCTGGCGCTGTGGGTGGACTGGAACAATGTGGCCGCCAGCGTGGTGCGCGCCGTGAGGTCGCGCAGGGTGAGCGCCAGCAGCCGGTGGCCCATCTGCTCGGCCAGGCAGACGTGGAAGTCGGCCAGCAGGAAGGCGCGTGTGGCGGCGTCGGCGCCCGCAATGGCCTCCTGCTCCTGGGCGATGTGGCGGCGCAGCTGGCCGATCACGCTTTGCAGGGGGCGCCCGGCCTCGCCCAGGATGCCGGTCTCGATGATGCGGCGCGCCGCGAAGGCGTCCTGCGCCTCCTCGGCCGAGGGCTGGACCACGTACCAGCCGCGCCGGGGCTGCACCTGCACGAAGCCGCGCGCCTGCAGCTGCATCAGCGCCTCGCGCACCATGGTGCGGCTGACCTCGAAGTTGTCGGCCAGTTCCTGCTCCCCCAGCCGTTCGCCGGGCGCCAGTTTCTGGGCCAGGATGGCTTCGACGACGCGCTCGGCGATGTGCTGGGGGCTTACAGGTGTCATTGCGTTGCAGGGTGGGCAGGAGTCACGGTTGCGGGGACGGCGGCGGCGCCGGAGGGCTCGGCGTCGGGCCCCTGATTGTCGGCCAGGCCGTTGAGCACGGCATGGGCGCGCTCGCGGTCGATGTCACCTTCCCAGGCCGCGATGGCCACGGTGGCCACGCAGTTGCCGATCAGGTTGCCCAGCGCGCGGGCAATGCCCATGAACCAGTCCACCGACAGCACCAGCACCAGGCCGATGGCGGGGATGGCCGGAATCGCATGCAGCGTGGCCGCCAGCACCACGATGGCCGAGCCCGGCACGCCGTGGGCGCCCTTGGAGGTCACCAGCGCAATCGCCAGGATGGTCAGCAGGTCGGCCATGCCGATGGGCGTGTTCGTGGCCTGGGCGATGAACACGGCCGCCAGCGTGATGTAGATGGAGAAGGCGTCCAGGTTGAACGAGTAGCCCGTGGGAATCACCAGGCCCACGGTGGAGTCGCGCACGCCCAGGTTGCGCAGCTTGGCCATGATCTGGGGCAGCACGCTGTCCGAGGAGGTGGTGGCGAAGACCACCATCAGCTCCTCGCGCAGGTAGCGCAGCAGCTTGATCAGGCTGAAGCCCGAAAAGCGCATCACCAGGCCCAGCACCACGAAGACGAAGAAGATCACCGCCACGTAGAACAGCAGCACCAGCATGCCCAGCTGCTTGAGCGAGCCTATGCCGTACTGGCCCACGGTGAAGGCGATGGCGCCCAGCACGCCCAGCGGCGCCAGCTTGATGAGGATGCCCATGATCTTGAACAGCACGTTCGACAGCGTGTCGATCAGCGCATGCACGGGCGCGCCGCGCTCGCCCAGCATGGTCAGCGCGCAGCCGAACAGCACGGCGAACAGCAGCACCTGCAGCACGTCGCCCGTGGCAAAGGCCTGCACCACGGTGGTGGGGATGAGCTTCATCAGGAAGTCCACCGTGCCGCCGCTGGTCAGCTTGTCGGCGTTGCTGGCATAGGCGCTCATGGCCGAGGCGTCGAGCTTGCTCGGGTCCACGTTCATGCCCGCGCCGGGCTGGAACACGAAGGCCAGCACCAGGCCCAGCACCAGGGCGATGGTGGTCAGCACCTCGAAGTAGATCAGCGACTTGACGCCGACCCGGCCCACGCGCTTGAGGTCGCCCGCGCCCGCGATGCCGTGCACCACCACGCAGAACACCAGCACGGGAATGATCATCTTGATGAGCTTGATGAAGCCATCGCCCAGGGGCTTGAGTTTCACGGCCCATTCAGGGGCCAATATTCCGGCGAGCACACCCAGGATGAGTGCGATCACCACCTGTCCGAACAGTGATCTGGCAAAGCGGCGCATAGTCGTCTTTCGCAAGTTGTGGAATCTTGTATGCAAGTGGCTCTGCAACTTGCATGCAAGAATGTAGACAAGCGAAACGCGTGCCAGCAGAGGGTATTCCCTGCGGATTTGCGGCACTCCAGAGAAGTTCAGCCCTGACTTTTTCTGCATGAAATCGGCAGATGCGGGCGGGCCTCCCCGCCGTGGTGCAGGGCGGGGGCCGGCATGCCCGCGCATGGTGCGCGCGGCGTGCGGCAAGGCTGCGCAGGCCCCGTGCCGGGGCATGCGCGAGGGCGGCGCAGGGCGCGCCGCCCGGGGGGATCAGCGCAGGTTGCGCTCCATCGCGCGGTCCTTGATGAAGAAGGCCGCCAGCAGGCCCAGCGTCACGCCGAACATCACATAGAAGGCCGGCGCCATGGGCGAGCCCGTGGAGCGGATCAGCCAGGTCACGATGAACTGCGCGAAGCCGCCGAAGATCATCACGGCCACGTTGTAGGCCATGGACATGCCGGCAGACCGCACCTGGGGCGGGAACAGCTCGGCCATCACCGTGCTGAACACGCCGAAGAACACGGCCACGAACACGCAGACCACCAACTGGGTGATCAGCAGCTTCTGCACCGTGGGGCCGTCGGTCAGCCAGGCATACAGCGGGTAGAGCACCACCAGGTAGCCGATCAGCGAGCCGATGGTCAGCATGCGGCGGCCCACGCGGTCCGACAGGGCGCCGAAGAACGGCATGATCACCACCATCAGCGCGGCGCCGGCCATCTGCACCATGAAGGCATCGCGCATGGGCAGCTTCAGCGTCACCGTGGCATAGGTCACCAGATAGGTGAAGGTGATGTAGATGGACACCGTGGCCGTGACCACCAGGCCCATGCCCACCAGCGTCTCGCGCGCATGCGTGCGCAGCATCTCCATGATGCCGATCTGGCGCGCCTTGCCGCTGGCCTGCGCGGCCTGCATTTCCTTGAAGACCTCGGGCTCCTCCACATGGCGGCGGATGTACAGCGCCACGGGAACGATCAGCAGGCCCACGGCGAAGGGCACGCGCCAGGCCCAGGCCATCAGCTCTTCCTCGGTGAAGATCTCGGTGATCAGCGTGCCCGTGGCCGCGCCGATCAGCAGGGCCAGCATCTGGCCGGCCATCTGCCAGGAACCATAGAAGCCGCGCTTGCCGGGCGGTGCCAGCTCGATCAGCAGTGCCGTGGACGTGCCGAACTCGCCGCCGGCCGCAAAGCCCTGCAGCAGCCGTGCCAGCACGATGAACAGCGGCGCCAGGATGCCCACCGCCGCATACGTGGGCGCCAGCGTGATCAGCGCGATGGCCACGGCCATCAGGCCGGTCACCATCACCATGGCCGCCTTGCGGCCCTTGCGGTCCCCGTACAGGCCCAGCAGGATGCCGCCCACGGGCCGCATGAAAAAGCCCACGCCGAACACGGCCGTGGTCATCAGGATGCGGTTGATGTTGTCGTCCGGATTGTCGGGATTGCTGGGGAAGAACAGCTTGGCGACGATGGGTGTCATGAAGGCGAACACCAGGAAGTCATACCACTCCAGCGCGTTGCCGATGACGGCAGCCACGATGTTGCGGGTCGAGACGGTTTGCTTGGTCAAAGCAGGGTCCATTTCCGAAAAGGGATTGAAAAGACGGCAGTCACGCCCGGGGCATGGGTCGGCGTGCCTGCCCGGGCCGCAACCCGGGCGTACACTGCTTCGCCATATGCAATGCCTATGCCATGGCCTGCGTCGTCCACGAAGGGCGGCGCAGGCCATGGCGCAGATGGAACCACATGACTACCTGGAAAAACACCCGCGACTGGCTGGAAACACTGGTCGCATTCGACACCACCAGCCGCAACTCCAACCTGGCGCTGATCGAGTGTGTACGCGATGAGTTGGCCACGCTGGGCGTGAGTGCCCGATTGTTCCACTCTCCGGACGGCGCCAAGGCCAATCTCTTCGCCACTTTGCCGGCCAGCAATGGCGAAACGCAGGGTGGCATCGTGCTGTCCGGCCATACCGACGTGGTGCCGGTCGATGGCCAGCAGTGGAGCACCAACCCCTTTGCGCTCACCGAAAAGGGCGGGCGCCTGTATGGGCGCGGCAGCTGCGACATGAAGGGCTTCATCGCCGCCTCGCTGGCGCTGGTGCCCGAATTCCTGGCCACGCAGCGCGCCAGGCCCGTGCACCTGGCCTTCTCGTACGACGAGGAAATCGGCTGCGCGGGCGCGCCCGTGATGATCAACCAGCTCAAGGCCGAGGGCGCGCGCTTCGACGGCTGCGTGGTCGGCGAGCCCACCAGCATGCAGGTCGTGGTGGCGCACAAGGGCATCAACCTCTACCGCTGCCGCGTGCACGGCAAGGCCGCGCATTCGTCGCTCACGCCGCGCGGCAGCAATGCCATCGAATACGCGGCGCGGCTGATCTGTCGCATCCGGGACATCGCCGACCACTTCAAGGCGCACGGCCCCTACGACGAATTCTTCGACGTGCCCTTCACCACCATGACCACCAACCAGATCCAGGGCGGCATCGCGGTCAACACCATCCCCGAGCTGTGCGAATTCGCCTATGAATTCCGCAACCTGCCCGGCATGTCGGTGGATGGCATCCAGGCCCAGGTCGAGTCCTATGTGCGCGACGAACTGCTGCCGCGCATGCGTGCCGAGTTCGCCGACGCGCGCATCGAGATCGAGACCGGCGCCAGCGCGCCCGCGCTGGAAGCCTCGGAAGAAGCCGCCATCACCCAGCTGGTGCGCGCGCTGACCGCCGACCAGGAAAAGCGCAAGGTGGCCTACGGCACCGAGGCCGGCCTGTTCCACAACGCCGGCATTCCCACCGTGGTCTGCGGCCCCGGCTCCATCGAGCAGGCGCACAAGCCCGACGAGTTCGTCGAGCTGGCCCAGCTCGACGCCTGCGAGCGCTTCCTCCGCAAAATGGGCACGAGTCTGTGATCACCCCCTGAGTCGCTTCGCGCCTTCCCCCTCTCTTCGGAGGGGGGCGTACGGGCAGCCGGCGACACCCTTGCTGCGGGGCGGCGCGGCCGGCGTAGGCCCTTGCTCGGTGTCCCTCGCCTTGGGGGCGCGGGAGTTTCGAGGTCAAGCTCAAGAAATCTCGTCTTGCCCCGCTCAGCGCACCGGGATGGCGATGGGCCGCAGCGGCGCGGCGTCGCCGCCGCGGATCTTGAGCGGGCCGCCGATGAAGGCGAACTCGTAGACCTTGTCGCGCGACAGGTCGTCCAGCGCCACCAGCTCCATGATGGGCACGCCCTTTTGCGCCAGCAGGTAGCTGTGCAGCGGTACGTAGTCGTCGTCCACCTCGGACGGGAACGTCTCCAGGCTCAGGTTGTCGGCGCCCACGATCATGGCGCCGCCTTCCTCCACCAGGAAGCGCGCGGCATCCAGGCCCAGGCCCGGCGGCTTGGCCATGTAGGCCTGGGGCTGGCCGTACAGCTTCATGCGGCCCGTGCGCACCAGCACGATGTCGCCCTCCTGCAGCGTCACCTTCTGGCGTGCCAGCGCATCCTTGAGGTCCTGGCGCGTGATGCGGTACTGGTCGGGCAGCATCTCCAGGCCCTTGGCGGCCGCCACGTCGATCAGCACGCCGCGCGCCACCAGCGGCGGGAATTTCTCTATGCCCGTGCGCTGCCAGCCCCGGTCGCCCAGGTGCTGGTCTGCGCTGAAGCCGTTCCAGATCCTGCCGCGGATGCCGAAGTGGTTGAGCGCATCGATGTGCGTGCCCGTGTGGCTGTACATGGAAAACGCCGTGCCCGTGTAGCTGCGCGTGGCGTTCATGTCCTTGCCCACGTTCATCGGGTCGTCCACCACGGTGCCGCGCGGCGTGTGCGTCATCCAGAACTGGTAGTGCGGATCGCCCGCGTCCTGCCAGCTGGGCATGCCCACGTAGTACTCGGTGGCCAGGTCATAGACCTGCCCGCCCGTGATGCGCTGCAGGATGGCCGCGCGCGAGGCCGGCGTGATCAGGTTCAGGCGGCCGATCTCGTCGGCCGGCCCCCAGGGGCTGGTGCCCACGTCCTGGCGTGCGCCGGCCGGGGGCTCGTGGCCGCCATGGGCCTGGGCCGCGGTGCCCGCGAAGGCGGCGGCCAGGGCGATCACGAGAGAGGGCAGCGCCATGCGGCGAGCGAAGCGTTGGAGAGTCATGCAAGAGTCCTTGGTCTGCTGAAAGAGGGCGCGCATGCCGCGCGCGAGGGAAGGCGGAAAAACGCCGATGAAAAAAAGCAAAGACGGGGGCGCTCAGGCCGCCAGGAAGTGCAGCCGTTCGCGCAGCGCAGCCAGCGACTGGGTCTGCAGCGGCGGCAGGCCCGGCGCGATCAGCGTGGGAATGGAGCGCAGGCCCATGCGCTGCGCCAGAGCGCGGTCCTGGCGCACCTGCTCCAGCGCCTGGGCGCCTTCCATGCAGCCCGCGAAGGCATTGCGCTCGAAGCCCGTGCGCGTGGCGATGTCCAGCAGCACTTCGGCGTCGCCGATGTTGCGGTGCTCGCTCATGTGGGCGTGCTGGATGGCGTCGAACAGATCCCAGTGCGCGTCATCGCCGCCCAGGATCTGGGCCGCCTGGCAGGCCAGTGCGCCGGCCATGCCGCTGGGGTACTCGAAGGCCTCGCGGCGCATGCCCTCGATGTCGATGCGGTCCTCGTCGTCATGCTGCGCGCAGGCCTGCCAGTGCTCCAGGATGACCTGCTTGGCGCGCTCCATGGAGCCGAAGGCCGCCACCATCTCGGCGCGCGAGGCCTGCAGCACGAAGCTGCGGTGGCGCACGCGCAGGCCCAGCTCGCGCGCCACCTGGCGCAGGCGTGGCGACATCACGTAGCACCAGCCGCAGACCACGTCATGGAAGAAGTCGATGGCGGGGGCGACCGCGGGCGCCGCAGCAGGCGCCGCCTGCAGGGCCTGCTGCGGCGAGGCGGTCGCCGCATCCTGCGCGGGCAGGGCGCAGGAAAAATCATTGCATTGCGTCATGCTTGTGTCCTTCATGGCTGTGATGGACGGCAAGCGTAGGCCGCAGGCCCGGCGCGAAAAAGGGGCGTGCGCTTGAGGAACTCTTAACGCGGCGTCAACAATCCTCGCCCATGGCGGCAGGCAGCTCCTCGGCCAGAAAGTCCACGAAGGCGCGCACCTTGGGCAGCAGGTGGCGCTGCGTGGGATAGACCGCGTAGACATGGCGGGCCTGCGCGGCCTGGTCCGCAAGGTCCAGTGCGACCAGCTGGCCTGCCGCAATCGCCGGCCGCGCCAGGAACGAGGGCAGGGCGCCAATGCCCAGGCCTGCCACCAGCAGGTCGCGCAGCATCAGGCTGTTGTTGACGTTGGCGCGCGCCTCGGACGGCGCCTGGGGACTCTCGCCCGCTTCGCGGGGCGCATGCGCCAGGCTGTAGTTCAGCAGTGAATGGCCGCGCAGCGCGGCGGCACTGGCCGGGCGGCCATGCGCCTGCAGATAGGACGGGGCCGCGCACAGCATCTGCGACAGCGAGGCCAGGCGCCGCGCGATCAGCGAGGAGTCCGCCAGCTCCGCGCTCAGGCGGATGGACACATCGAAGCCCTGGCCCACCGCATCCACCAGCCGGTCTTCCATGGACAGGTCGATCTGCAGCTGCGGATGGCGCTGCATGAAGCGCGCCAGCAGCGGCGACAGAGTGCTCAGCGCAAACGACAGCGGCGCATTCACGCGCAGCCGGCCGGCCACCTGCTGCGACTGCGCGCGCACCGACTGCTCCAGCGCATCGAATTCATCGAGCAGGCGGCAGCACTCGGCGTAGTAGGCCTGGCCCGTGTCGGTCAGGCTCATGCGGCGCGTGGTGCGCTGCAGCAGCACGGCGCCCAGATGGGCTTCGAGCGCGCGCAGCTGCTTGCTCAGCGCGGCCGAGGACAGGTCCAGCGCGTCGGCCGCCTTGGCGATGGAGCCCAGTTCTACGATGCGCCGGAAGGCGCGCAAGGGGGTCAGCGTATCCATGGGGAAAAAGCAAAGAGTGGCGCGCAGCGTAGCAGGCCGCTCGGGTTTGCCGGTGCATGCCTGCGGGGGCAGGGGCGACAATCGCCAGGTACGGCGCGCCCGCCGCGCCTCTTTGTCTTCACCGAATCTGTTCAATCTCATGCCCCAGACCACTCCCGCCTGCCCCCAGTGCGGCCTTGAAAACACCTATCCCGACGCCGCCAGCTACATCTGCCCCGACTGCGCCTTCGAATGGCCCATGCAGGCCGAAGAAGAGGCCGGCGAAGCCGCCGCTGGCGACGGCATCGTGCGCGACGCCAACGGCAATGCGCTGGCCGACGGCGATGCCGTGATCCTGGTCAAGGACCTCAAGGTCAAGGGCTCGTCCACCGTGCTCAAGAAGGGCAGCAAGATCAAGGGCATCCGCCTGGTCGATGGCGCCGACGGCCACAACGTGGACTGCAAGACCGAACTGGGCTCCATGCTGCTCAAGTCGGAGTTCCTCAAGAAGGCCTGAGCATGCTGGCGCTGTCGCTTGCGGTATCGGCGGTCCTCGGGCTGCTGGCGCTGTGGGTGTTTGCGCCCCTGTTCATTGCGCTGACCGCTGGCGCGGTGGTGGCCGTGCTGCTGCTGGCACTGGCCGGCCGTACGGGTCTCACGGGTCTCACGGGCCGCACCGCGCGCACCCTGCCCGTGGCGGGCTGGTGGGCCGTTGCGCTGTGCGCCGGCGCGGCCTGCGTGGCCATGCTGGTGCTGCTGCCCGACCGGCTCGATGGCGCGCCCTTCCTCGCCTTCGGCATGGGCCTGCTGGCGGCCACCTGCGCCGGGGCGCTGGTCTGGTTGGCGGGCTGGCTGATCGCCGGGCGGCAGCCTGTGCAGGTGTCCTGGTGGACCGGATCGGCCCTGGCCGGCCTGGGCGCCTTCTTCGCCCTGCTGCTGGGCGGCCCCGACACGGCGGGCTGGATGGCCTGGCGCGACCAGCTGCGCGGCTACGAGGCCGTGCCACTGCGCATCACGCTGGCCGAAGCGCCCACGGCGCAGCGCGAGCAGGCCCTGGCCGAACTGCTGCAGCCCTTGCTGGAGCAGGGCAGCCGTGCCGTCCGCCATCGCCAGTCCACGCGCTTCGGCAACTCGGTAGAGCATGCCGTGGTTCCCGCCCGCTGGCGCATCGAGGGCACTCTGCTGGAGATCATGCTGGCCGAGAAACCACCCACGCCCCTGCTCAGCGCCCATGTCGCTTTGCTGGAGCAGTTCGCCGCCAGCGGCCCCGCCCAGGCGGGCCAGGCACCGTCCTGGCTGATGCTGGCCAGCGCCCAATGCCTGCCGCCGCCGCGCCTGCGCGAACTGTCGCGCCTGCTGGGCCAGGGCAGCGAGCTGCTGGCCCGCGCGCGGCGCTGCACGCAGCAGCGCTCGGCGCAATTGCAGCGCCTGTGGCCGCTGCTGGCCGGCAGTGTGGAGCGCGTGGAAGTGGGCGAGGCGCGGCGCTTTCATCCGTGGCTCGGCCTGCAGCGCTGGAAGGCTGTGGCACTTCCCGACAATCCGGAGCCCTAGGCGGGCTCCACGTCCTTCCACTGGCCGGGCTCCAGGCCGTCCAGCGTGTAGGGCCCGATGGCCGCGCGCACCAGCCGCAGCGTGGGGTGGCCAATGGCCGCCGTCATGCGGCGCACCTGGCGGTTGCGGCCTTCGCGGATGACCAGTTCGATCCAGCAATCGGGAATGTTCTGGCGCACGCGGATGGGCGGGTCGCGCTGCCACAGCACGGGCGGCGGCTCCAGCCGGCGCGCCTGCGCGGGCAGCGTCATGCCGTCGTTGAGCTGCACGCCCTGGCGCAGGGCCTGCAGCGCGGCCTCGTCGGGCAGTCCCTCGACCTGTACCCAGTAGGTCTTCTCCATCTTGAAGCGCGGATCGGCGATGCGCGCCTGCAGCGGCCCGTCATTGGTCAGCAGCAGCAGTCCTTCGCTGTCAGCGTCAAGCCGGCCTGCCGCATGCACGCCCGGCACGTCGATGTACTCCTTGAGGCCACGCCAGCGGCCCTCGGGGGTGAACTGGCTGAGTACACCGTAGGGCTTGTTGAAGCACAGCAGGCGTGAGGGGCCGGTGTCGGGCCGGTCGGCGAAGGCGGTCTGCGGGCGCCGGGATGGGCCCGCAAAGGAGCGCGAAGGAGGGCGTTTTCTGGGTTGCATGGACTCAGCGATTGTCGTCGGGATAGACCGCACGCACGCACTCCAGCCAGGCCCTCGCCGCGCGCGACAGATAGCCGCTGCGCCACAGCTGCACCACGTCCCAGTGCAGTTCAGGCCCCACCAGCGGGCGGCTGGACACGCGCCGGGGGTCGAACCGCGCGATCACATGCTCGAACATCACGGCCACGCCCACGCCTTCTGCCACCAGGTCGCCGATGAAGTCCCAGTAGCGCGTCTGCAGCCGCACCTGTGGGCTGAAGCCTGCCGCCGCGCAATGCTCCAGCACGGCCTGGTGCAGGGCGAAGTCCGAGGTGTAGAACACAAAGGGCCGCCGGGCCAGCTCGCTCCAGTGCACGGGTGCGTCCGGGTCGGGCACCTCGTGCGCGGCAAAGGCCACGCGTGTCTTCTGGTGGGCGATGGTGCAGTACTCCAGGCCCTCTCCGGCCAGGTCGCCACCCGCCTCGCCCGCGCCGTGCAGGCCCAGCGCCATGTCCAGCTTGCCGTCCAGCAGCAGCTGGCGCTGGGCGCGTGCGCCCTGCTCCTGCACATGCAGTTCCACGCCCGGATGCAGTTGCTGAAAGCGCGCGATCACGGGCGCCATGTAGTGCCCGGCCGTGGGCATGATGCCCACGCTCAGGCTGCCGCGCGCAATGCCGTCCACCTCGGCCACCTCCTGCAGCAGCTGGCGTGACTGCTCCAGCACCTGCAGGCCGCGCGCATGGACCACCTGGCCTGCGTCGGTCAGTTGCACACCGCGCCCCTCGCGCAGCAGCAGCGGGCCGCCCAGCTCCTCCTCCAGCGCCCGCACCATCTTGCTGATGGTGGGCTGGGTCACATGCAGCGCCTCGGCCGCACGCGTGAAGCTGTTGCAGCGCACCACCTCGACAAAGTAGCGCAGCGCGCGCAGGTCCATGAGGATTCCTTTTGTGCATGGGAAAAATGGAGATTATTCATTTTACGAATCTGAGTGGAAACCCTAGGATTGCCCCATGTCAAAGATTTCCGCCATGCCCGTCCTGCGGCCGCAGGTGTTGCAGGGCCTGCTGCACCGCTGCTGGCCGCTGCTGCGCGGCGTGCTGCAGGTGGGGCTGCTCAGTGCGCTGTGGGTGGCCATGGAGGCCGTGCGTGCGCATTTCGGCTGGGGCATGCCGGCCGGGCTGATCGGCTTCGCGCTGCTGGCCACGGGCCTGTTCAGCGGGCTGGTCAAGGCGCGCTGGCTGCAGGGCGGCACCAACTGGTTGCTGGCCGAGATGCTGCTGTTCTTCGTGCCCGCCATGCTGGTCGTCACCGAATACACCGAGCTGATCCAGCACCAGGGCCTGCGCATCCTGGGCGTCATCGTGGCCAGCACGGCCTGCGTGATGGCCGCCACGGCGCTGGCCGTGGACCGCGTCTACCGGCTGGAGCTGTGGCTGGCCCGGCGCCGCTCCACGCGCGCCGGGCTGCACAGGGAGCAGGAATGAACGCCATGTCCGACCAGACGATAGGCCTGCTGTCGCTGCTGGCCACGCTGG
This sequence comes from Delftia sp. WSY_10, assembly GCF_043104705.1. NCBI lineage: Bacteria > Pseudomonadati > Pseudomonadota > Betaproteobacteria > Burkholderiales > Comamonadaceae > Delftia > Delftia sp. WSY_10. The sequence continues at coordinate 347,103 of NZ_JBICKY010000019.1, forward strand.
CCTGCTATGCGGCCAACAAGCGCGTGTACCGCCGCCATCCGCATCCGCTGCTCATGCCCATCGTCGCTACGCCCATGGTGCTGATCGCGCTGGCGCTGCTGACCCATGTGCGCTACCCGCAGTACATCGCCCAGACTCACTGGCTGGTTTGGCTGCTGGGCCCCACCACGGTGGCCTTTGCGCTGCCCCTGCACGAAAACCGCCACTTGCTGCGCAAGCACTGGATGTCGATCGCCACCGGCGTGCTCGTGGCCAGTGGCGTGTCCATTGCCACCACCATCTGGTTCGCACAGGCCTTCGGACTGCCCGTGGACCTGCAAAAGGGCCTGGCCGTGCGCTCGGTGACCACCCCCTTCGCCATCGAGGCCGAGCGCGTGCTGGGCGGGCCCACCGACCTGGCCGCGCTGTTCGTGCTGCTCACGGGCGTCAGCGGCATGCTCATGGGCGAGACCATCCTGCGGCTGCTGCCGCACGTGCGCAGCAAGCTGGCTGCGGGCGCCATTCTGGGTGGTGCCGCGCATGGCAGCGGGGTGGCGAAGGCGCGGCAGTTTGGGGATGTGCAGGCGGTGGTTGCTTCGTTGGTGATGATGATTGCGGGGGCGTTGAATGTGGTGGTGGCGCCTTGGGTGAGGATGCTGTTTTTCTGAAGTGATTTGCTGAAGTGATGCGGGAGCTGCCATCCTTGGCCGGGGTTTGATGGCTGGGGCTTTTGGGGGCCTGGCTGTCTTTGGGTTTGGGGCGGGATGGGGCTACCCGTGAGGGCGTCCGCATGCCTTGCACATGGTCTTGACTCCCGCCCACCTTGTTTGCTTTTGGCTTAGGTGCATTTTTTGCCCCTGCCGGGTGGTTGTTTTTGAGGCCGGGTCTCGGCCCGGCGGCCGACTCACTTTCTTGTCTCGCTGCAAGAAAGTGAGCAAAGAAAAGCGCCCGGATGTCCGCGACCCCTTCGCTTCGCTGCGGGGCCACCTGCGCCGTGGCGGTTGCGGGGTTCGCCGTGAAACTCACTTCGCGCTGCGCGCTACGTTCAAACAATCACGGCGAGTCAGGTGACGAAGCAGTCCTGTCCTTCGGCAGGACTGCAACCCCGCAACCGCCACGGCGCAGGCGCGGACATACGGGGAGTGGGTGCGGGCCTTCGCTGCGCTCGGCCTGGGGCTTCGGGGCGCTTGCGGTCCTGAATGCCTCTATCATTGCGGCGGCCCCCTGTTCAGGGGCTGGTGCGTAAGAACACCTTTAGAGTAAGCGGCGCTGCCTCCCCGTTAGCGAGGCCTTGTCACGTCTGATCACTCGGAAAGAGTGGGCATAGCGCCCGCTCGTCCATGCGGTTTTGGGCGGGATGGGGCTACCCGCAAGGGCGTCCGCACGGCTTGCTCTGTGTTCTTAACATCCCGTCCACCTGTCTGTGCGTAAGAACACGGGTCGGTGGGTTCGATCTCAGCAAGGAGCACGAAACCATGTACGCCGTTTTTCTCTCGGCCTTCTCCATCCAGTGTGCGCGCAGTCCAGGCGTGCCTGCCGTGAGAGAGGTCGCGCTATGAATACCGCTTCCACAACCCTGACCCAGCCCACGCCGCAGCAGTTGAGCCATGCCGTGACCGAAATCGGCCGGCTGACGCTGCAGGGCAGCAGCGAGGTGTACTCGCTGGGCCAGCTGGCGCTGGCCTGGCTGGAGCGGCCCGAGGGCTACCGCAATCTGGAGGTGGTGGCCAATGCGCTGCAGGCCATTTGCGGGGCTGCGCAGCGGATGGAGGAGCTGGTGGAGGACGAGGTCAACCACGTGCATTGCCTGCAGGAAGACCCGGCGTATCTGCGGCGGATAGCGGCTGCTGCGGCGGCGTTTCAGCGCTGATTCAGGCTTTCTTGTGACAGGCCTGCCGGGGCATTGCGCCCCGGGTTTCGGTAAATCACTTCTAAGCTTTGTGAATCTAGATGTATGTAGTCTGCATGGGTGTGTGCACAGACCGTGATTCACTGAGACTTTTGATGACCCAGAGAATTCCTATCATGGGATACGGTTTACGGTTCAAGGAAACCAGCGGCAGTTCCCCTATTCGCCACCGGCCTGTCCATCCTTGTTTAGGAATGTTTGGTAGATCAGATATGGAATCAACGAAACTACCAGCCACCACCAGCTAGATTGTATGTAGGCCAGAACCCAGCAAGTCCAGGCGAATATTACGGCACACCAACCAAAAATGATCGAAAAGCGAGTAATTTTCATTAGGGTGCCTTCACGCCACTGAAACCCTGTTGGACATAAGTCATATGGAAAATAATGCAGGCCATGAGATTCAGTCGCTGATCTTCTTGAACCGGCCGGATTTATCCCATCCACGGCCCTTTTCGCAGGAGACCTGTGCATATCCAAGATCCTTTCTTATGATGATGTCTTCACTGATAGCACATATTTCTCCTTTTTCCACAACAAAGGCGATTACGAGTGGGTGATCGTTGTTTGAATAAATATTTACCGTGTCTGTAGCCTCCCATCGACCTGTTGGTTCATAGCTGCAAGCAACCAATGTGGCTGCGAAAATAGGGCCCATGAATTGAGTAATTTTTTTCATCAATTTGCCTTTGAATAGTTCACTTTTCTAATTACGCGCCCAGATTTGGAAACTGCAAGCAGTAGTTCCTTGGGAGAGGTTAGATGGCCGGATGAAGGATTGTTCTTGAACCGAGGATCGTGGGAGAGAATGCCTATCATCTCAAGAATCTCAGCAACATTGGTGGAGCAGCTGTTGGCTGTGATGCTGTAGGGTTTATTCTCCTTTACCCTTTTGTCAAGCTCTTTCTTGATAATTGATTTCTCTTCATTGGACAGGCGTATCACTAGGCCGATGATATCTCTTTTAACTCTATGTATATTTTCATAAATATACTCTTCTCGATCCAGAACTGCATATTTTGTCGGCGCACGACTGTATATCTTTCCATCGATATCAATTGCAGCATGTCCCCATTGGGATCCTGAGCTGATAAACCTCCCATCAAAGATGAAAACCTCGATCGTAGGCCCCTGAATTACCGGCTCCGGCCCCATGAATTGCGCCATGCGCCGTTCGTAGCCAAAGATTGCCGGAGGCTGGGCCAGCAGTTCGAACATGCGGGTCGCGGGTGCAATCCGGCCCTGGGTCATGACGGGCGAGCCGGACAGTTGCTGGAAGGTGGCGATTGAGCGCTCCAGTGCCCTGGACCATCTGCCGTCCTCGCGCAGCAGTTTGCGGCAGGGATCACGCTGCATATGTCCGTTGAGCAATTGCTGGACAGTGAACACGTCTTTGGGATGATTCATTGCCGCCCGCCCCACGGGGCCGGAAATTCTTGCAGTTGTTGCCATGGTCTCCCTCGGGTATGGACGCCGGCCGGCTGAAGCCGGCTCTCACGTTGAGGAAGATGCTATGCAAGGCCCTGGTGCAATGGAAGGGGCGGTTTGCACTTTCGCGCACGGGATTTGACTGTGGGCGCAACGACGAATGAAAAAACGCCATCCGCATCGTTTTGTTGCGGATGGCGTCAGGGATGAAAGCAGTCGCCAGGTGCTGGCGGCTGCTTTGGGGCCTGCCTCAGGCCAGCGTGTAGGCGGTCTTAACCGTCGTATAGAACTCCTGCGCATAGCGGCCCTGTTCGCGCGGGCCGTAGCTGCTGCCTTTGCGGCCGCCGAAGGGCACGTGGTAGTCCACGCCGGCCGTGGGCAGGTTGACCATGACCATGCCGGCCTGGCTGTGGCGCTTGAAGTGGGTGGCGTGCTTGAGGCTGGTGGTGGCAATGCCTGCGGCCAGGCCGAAGGGCGTGTCGTTGGCCACGGCCAGGGCTTCTTCATAGTCCTTGACGCGGATGACGCTGGCCACGGGGCCGAAGACTTCCTCGCGGTTGATGCGCATGGCGGCCTGGGTCTCCACGAACAGGGTGGGCGCCATGTAGTAGCCCTGGTTGCCGCTGCCGGTGTGGCAGGCGGCGGCTGCGCCGCCGGCAGCCAGCACGGCGCCTTCGGCCTTGGCGATTTCCACGTAGCTCAGGTCCTGCTCCAGCTGGGCCTGGCTGACCACGGGGCCCATGTCGGTGCCTGCGGCGCGGGCGTCGCCCACCTTGATCCTGGCCATGCGGGCCTGCAGGGCCTCGATGAAGGCGGGGTAGATCCTGTCGGTGACGATGAGGCGGCTCGATGCCGTGCAGCGCTGGCCCGTGGAGTAGAAGCCGCTTTGCGCGGACAGCTCCACGGCCTGGGTGAGGTCGGCGTCGTCCAGCACGATCTGCGGGTTCTTGCCGCCCATCTCCAGCTGCACCTTCTTGCCGCTTTCCACGCAGGCGCGGGCAATGCCGCGGCCCACGCCGACGGAGCCGGTGAAGCTGATGGCGGCCACGTCGCTATGGCGCACCAGGGCATCACCGATGACACGGCCCGGGCCCATGACGAGGTTGAAGACACCGGCCGGAATGCCCGAGCGGTGAATGATGTCGGCCAGCGCCCAGGCGCTGCCGGGCACGAGGTCGGCGGGCTTCAGGACCACGCAGTTGCCGAAGGCCAGGGCCGGGGCGATCTTCCAGGCGGGAATGGCGATGGGGAAGTTCCACGGCGTGATCAGGCCCACCACGCCGACGGGCTCGCGCGTGATTTCCACGCCGATGCCGGGGCGCACGGAGGGCAGGGTCTCGCCGGCCAGGCGCAGGCATTCACCCGCGAAGAACTTGAAGATCTGGCCTGCGCGGCCGACTTCGCCAATGGCTTCGGGGCGGGTCTTGCCTTCCTCGCGCGCCAGCAGGTCGCCCAGCTCTTCCTTGCGGGCCAGGATTTCGTTGCCGATCTTGTCCAGGGCGTCGTGGCGGGCCTGGATGCCCGAGGTGCTCCAGGCGGGAAAGGCCGCGGCTGCCGCGGCGATGGCGGCTTCCACATCGGCGGCATTGCCCTGGGCGTACTCGCCGATCACATCGGACAGGTCGCTGGGGTTGGTGTTGGCGCTGTAGCCGTCGGCGGCCTTCCATTGGCCGTTGATGAGGTTGTCGTAGCGGGACATGAGGTGCTCCGGGAAAGGGGTAACGGAAGGAAGGGGTCAGCGGACCATGCAGGGGCGCTTGTTGTCGAAGGTCCAGCCCGGGATCAGGTACTGCATGGCCATGGCGTCATTGCGCGCTCCCAGGCCGTGCTCCAGGTACAGGGCGTTGGCGCGCTGCAGCGCGGCGCGGTCCACGGTGACGCCCAGGCCCGGGGTCTTGGGCACCTCGACGAAGCCGCCCTTGATCTGCAGCGGGTTCTGGGTGAGGTACTGGCCGTCCTGCCAGATCCAGTGCGTGTCGATGGCCGTGACCTTGCCGGGCACGGCGGCGGCCACGTGGGTGAACATGGCCAGCGAGATGTCGAAGTGGTTGTTGGAGTGCGAGCCCCAGGTCAGGCCCCAGTCGCGGCAGGTCTGGCCCACGCGCACGGAGCCGGCCATGGTCCAGAAATGCGGGTCGGCCAGCGGGATGTCCACGGACTGCAGCGACAGCGCGTGCACCATCTGGCGCCAGTCGGTGGCGATCATGTTGGTGGCCGTGGGCAGGCCGGTGGCGCGGCGGAATTCGGCCATGACTTCGCGGCCCGAGAAGCCGTTCTCGGCGCCGCAGGGGTCTTCGGCATAGGCGAGCACGCCGTGCATGTCGCGCATGAGGCGGATGGCGTCCTTGAGCAGCCAGCCGCCGTTGGGGTCCAGCGTGACGCGCGCCTGCGGAAAGCGCCTGGCCAGCGCGGTGACGGCCTCCACCTCCTGCTCGCCGGCCAGCACGCCGCCCTTGAGCTTGAAGTCGTTGAAGCCGTAGCGCGCGTGCGCCGCCTCGGCCTGGCGCACGATGGCGGCCGGGTCCATGGCGGTCATGTGGCGCACCTGCGTCCAGTCGTCGCTGCCGCTTTGGTCTTCGCCGGGTTGGACGTAGGGCAGGTCGGTCCTGTCGGTGGGGCCGGTGAAGAACAGGTAGCCCAGCATCTCCACGCGGTCGCGCTGCTGGCCTTCGCCCAGCAGGGCCGCCACGGGCACGCCCAGGTGCTGGCCCAGCAGGTCCAGCAGGGCCGATTCCACGGCGGTGACGGCATGCACGGCAATGCGCAGATCGAAGGTCTGCAGGCCGCGCCCGCCCGTGTCGCGCCCGGCCAGGGCCTGCTGCAGGTTCTGCAGCAGCTTCAGGTGGTTGCCCACGGACTGGCCGATGAGCAGCGCCTTGCTGTCCTCCAGCGCCTGGCGTATGCCTTCGCCGCCAGGCACCTCGCCCACACCGGTATGGCCCGCGCTGTCGTGCACGAGCACGATGTTGCGCGTGAAGTAGGGCGCATGCGCGCCGCTGAGGTTCATGAGCATGCCGTCGCGGCCGGCGACGGGAATGACTTCGATCTCGGTGATGGTCGGGGTGGAGGACATGGCGTGCTCTTGGATCGTTTGGATCGTTTGAATCGGTCTCGGGGAAAAAACGGCTATGCGGCGGCGGTGGCCGCCTGCTGCGCGGCGGACCACGGCACCTCGGCCTCGGGCCGGCCCGTGGCGATGAACTGCGCCAGGTTGCGCAGCACGAGGTCGGCCATGGCGCGGCGGGTTTCATGCGTGCCGCTGGCGATGTGGGGAGCAAGCACCACGTTGTCCAGCGACAGCAGCTCGGCATGGGGGCGGGGCTCGTCCTCGAACACATCCAGGCCCGCGCCCGCGATGCGGCCCTGCTGCAGGGCCTGGACCAGGGCGGCCTCGTCGACCACGCTGCCGCGCGCCACGTTGATCAGAAAGCCCTGCGGGCCCAGCGCGTCCAGCACCTCGGCGTTGACCAGGTGCTGCGTGCCGTCGCCGCCTGCGGCGGTGATGACGAGGAAGTCGGCCCAGCGCGCCAGCTCCAGCAGCGAGGGCTGGTAGAGGTGGGGCGATCCCTCGACCGGGCGGCGGTTGTGATAGGCCACCTCCATGTCGAAGCCGGCCGCGCGGCGCGCCACGGTGGAGCCGATGCGGCCCATGCCGAAGATGCCCAGGCGCTTGCCGCTGGCGCGCGTGCGGATGCCGAAGCGGCCTCGGCTCCAGTCGCCCCGGCGCACGAAGCGGTCGGACTCGCTCAGGCCACGCGCGGCGTCCAGCAGCAGGGCAAAGGCCATGTCGGCCACGCAGTCGTCCAGCACGCCGGGCGTGTAGCCCACGCGGACGCCCTGGCGCAGCAGGGACTCGCGGTCCAGCGCGTCGAAGCCCACGCCGAAGCTGCTCACGAAGCGCAGCTGGGGCAGGGCCTGCACCACGCTCGCGGGCACGCCCATGGCGGCCGAGGTGACCAGGTATTCGAACTGCGCGCCGTGCTCGGCGAGAAAGCGCTCGCGGTCGGGCTGCTCGGACAGCAGCGTCACCTCATAGGCCTGGGCCAGCTCGGCATCGAGCTGGGGCAGCGGCATCTTGCCGAACTGGAGAACGCGTGGACGGGAGGTCGCCATGCCTTGGAATCCTTGGAACTTGCGGGGGCTTGAAGCCCCGGTGAAAAGGGCCTGCGGTGCGCAGGCCTGCGGGCAAAGGCCAGCGGGCAAAGGCCGGCGGGCAAAGGCCCCGGGGCCGGCCCGTTGTTTCCAGCTCAATCAGCGGTGATCTTTCTTGTCTGGATGAGCTGCCTCCAGCGCTCCGATTCCTGGGCCTGGTAGCGCGTGAATTCCTCGGGCGTGTTGCCCACGATCTCCAGGCCCTGCTCCACGAAGCGCTTGCGGATGTCGGGCTGCTGCACGGAGGCGATGGCGGCCTTGGCCAGCTTGGCCTTCACATCGGCGGGCAGGCCCTTGGGTGCGGCCAGGCCTTGCCAGGAATAGACCTCGGCGCCCTTGACGCCGGCCTCGGCCAGCGTGGGCACATCGGGCAGCACGGGCGAGCGCTGGCTGCCGGTCACGGCGATCGCATGCAGCTTGCCGCTGCGCAGATGGGGCAGCACGGCGTTGACGTTCTGGAACGAGAAGTCCACCTGGCCGCCGATCAGGTCGGTGATGGCCGGGGCGCCGCCCTTGTAGGGAACGTGCATGCCTTCGGTGCCGCTTTGCTGCCAGAACAGCTCGGCCGACAGATGGTCCGAGGAGCCGTTGCCCGAACTCGCGAAACTGATCTTGCCGGGGTTGGCCTTGAGCGCGGCGATGACCTCGGCCACGGTGCGGGCCTTCTGCGCGGGGCTGGCCACGAGCACGTTGGGCGCCTGCACGGGGATGGTGATGTAGTCGAAGTCCTTGCCTGCGTCATAGGGCACGTTCTTGACCAGGTGCGGCGTGACCACGAAGGGGCCCAGCGAGGCCACCAGCAGGGTGTAGCCATCGGCCGGTGCGCGCTTGACGGCGCCCGCGCCGATGGTGCCCGTGGCGCCGGGGCGGTTTTCCACCACGAAGGGCTTGCCCAGTTGCTCGCCCATGCTCAGGGCCATGGCGCGGGCCACGGTGTCGGTGGAGCCGCCAGCCGGGAAGGGCACGATGATGTTGACGGCCTTGTCCGGGAAGCTGCCGGCCGCCTGCGCCGTGAGGGCCAGTGCGGCACCCAGCGCGATCAGAATCTTTTTCATGTTCTTGTCTCCTGGGGGGCGCAAGGGCCGGACTGGCCCCTGCGCCCGGTCTTGTGGCTTATTGGGGGCCGAGCTTGTCGATCAGGGCCTTGAGCTCTTCCAGCTCGGAGGGCTTGAGGTCCGTCAGCGGGGCGCGCACGGGGCCGGCGTCGTGGCCCACCAGCTTGGCGCCGGCCTTGATGATGCTCACGCCGTAGCCTTCGACGCGGTTGCGGATCTTCAGGTAGGGCATGAAGAATTCCTTGAGCAGCTTGTGCTGCGTGGCCATGTCGTCGGTGCGCACGGCTTCGTAGAACGCCATCGCCGTCCTGGGGATGAAGTTGAAGACGGCCGAGGAGTACACCGGCGTGCCCAGGGCCTTGTAGGCGGCCGCATAGACCTCGGCCGTGGGCAGGCCGCCCAGGTAGGCGAAGCGGTCGCCCATCGTCATGAAGATGGAGGACATGGTCTCGATGTTGCCCATGCCGTCCTTGAAGCCCACCAGGTTGGGGCAGCGCTCGGCCAGGATGGCCAGCGATTCGGGCGTGAAGCGGGTGCGGTCGCGGTTGTAGACGATGACACCGAACTTCACGCTCTTGCAGACCTGCTCCACATGGGCGATCAGGCCTTCCTGGCCGGCTTCGGTCAGGTAGTGGGGCAGCAGCAGGACGCCGTGGGCGCCCAGGCGCTCGGCCTCCTGGGCGTGTGCGATGGCCGTGCGCGTGGGGCCGCCGGCGCCCGCGATGATGGGCACCTTGCCGCGGCAGGTGTCCACGGCGGTCTTGATGATCTGGCCGTATTCCTCGCCGTACAGCGAGAAGTACTCGCCCGTGCCGCCGGCCGCGAACAGCGCGCTGGCGCCGTAGGGGGCCAGCCATTCGAGGCGGGCCGCATAGCCCTTGGCATTGAAGTTGCCGTTGCTGTCGAAGTCCGTCACGGGGAAGGACAGCAGGCCGGAACTCATCACGTCTTTGAGGTCTTGGGGGGTCATGGTGCTCTCGGGAACAAGGGTGGGGAAGAAAGAAAAAGGGGTGGAATCAGTCGAGCTTCAAACCGGCTGTCTGAACCACTTTTTGCCAGCGCTGGCGTTCGGTGGCCAGGAAGCGCGCGGTCTCGGCGGGGTTCATGGTCACGACCTCGGCGCCCTGGCCCGTGAGGCGGGCGCGCACCTCGGGCGAGCGGATGGCGGTGATCAGGGCCTCATGCAGGCGCTGGACCACGGCCTCGGGCGTCTTGGCGGGAACGACCACGCCTTGCCAGGTGCCGGTCTCGAAGCCGGGCACGCCCTGCTCGGCGATGGTGGGCACGTTGGCGGCCAGCGGCATGCGCGTGCCCTTGGACAGGCCCAGCAGCTTGAGCTTGCCGCTTTGCACATGGGGATAGGTGGCCAGCATGCCGTTCATCAGCACCTGGGTCTGGCCGGCCACCGTGTCCTGTATGGACTGCACGCCGCCCTTGTAGGGCACGTATTCCCAGCGGGCGCCCGTGGCGCGCGCCAGTTCCACGCCGGCCAGGTGCGGGGCGCTGCCCGTGGCGGTGACGGCAAAGCTCAGGTCTTCCTTCTTGGACAGGGCCACCAGCTCCTGCAGGTTGTTGGCCGGCACCGAGGGATGGACCACCAGCAGGTGGGGCGAGTAGGCCAGCATGGCGGTGCCGCGCAGGTCCCGGGACAGGTCGAAGGACAGCTTGGTGTAGAGCGAGGGCGAGATGGCCAGCGCACCCAGGTCGCACAGCATCAGCGTGTGGCCGTCGGGCTGGGCCTTGGCCACCATGTCGGCGCCCAGGTTGCCGTTTGCGCCAGGCTTGTTCTCGATGACCACGGGCTGCTTGAGTTCCGCCGACAGCAGCGGGCCGATGGCGCGCGCAATGATGTCCGAGCTGCCGCCCGGCGGGTAGGGCACCACCAGGCGCAGCGGCCGCGTGGGCCAGTTGCTCTGGGCCAGCGCGCCGGCGCCGGTGGCCACGAGGGCGGTGGCGCCAGCGGCGCGCAGGAATTGCTTTCGGCTCAGGGTCATGCTCTTGTCTCCGGGTTTTGTGTTGTCAGTTGTCGTACAACTGGAGCGAATTTTCAACCGAGACATGCATGCCGTGATAAAGGGTTTTCCCTTGGTTGTCTGAATTCCTGTGCCGGCGCCATCGGTCCCGCAGGGCGCAGGGCGGTCCAGGATGCCCAGAAGGCGTCAGAAGGCGTCAGGCGGCGCTGGTCTTTTGCGCCAGGCGCAGGCGTTCGCGGCTGTTGGTCAGGTGGATGCGCATGGCCGCGCGGGCCGAGTCGGCGTCCTGGCGCTCGATGGCGGCGAGGATTTCCTCATGCTCGCGGTTGACGCGGCGCAGGTAGTCGGGGTCGCGCTGGGGCTGGTGGATGGAGGCGATGCGCGTGCGCGGAATCAGCTGGGCGCCGAAGTGGCGCAGGATGTCGCCGAAGTAGCGGTTGCCCGTGGCCTCGGCGATCTGGGTGTGGAAGGCCAGGTCATGGGCCACCGTGTCCTCGCCGCGCGCAAAGGCGATCTCGAAGGCCTGCAGCGCCGTGCGTATGCCCTGCAGCTGCTCGGGGCTGCGGCGCAGAGCGGCCAGGCCGGCGCTTTCGGTCTCCAGGCTGATGCGCAGCTCCAGCACGGCCATCACGTCCACGGCGGCCGTCAGCTCGTCGGCATTGAGCATCAGCGTGGACGCGGGCTGGGCGGCGCGCACGAAGGTGCCTATGCCATGGCGCGTCTCCACCAGGCCCGAGGCCTGCAGGCGCGACAGCGCCTCGCGCACCACGGTGCGGCTGACTTCGTAGGTCTGCACCAGCGACGATTCCGTGGGCAGCTTCTCGCCTTCGGCCAGCAGGCCGTTGCGGATCTTGCTCGCGAACTCGTCGAACAGCAGGGCGGCCAGATTGCGGCCGCTGCGACCGGACTTTCCTCGCAGGGGAAGCTCGATCGTTGGGGGTGATGCGGGAAATCCCTTTGCCGAACTTTCCATGGTGCTGATCATAATCGCTCCAAGTTGTACGACAACGTATCACAAGACGTCAACGCTTTCGCAGATTTTTCCGATTTACCGACCCCGTCCGCAGTCCAGATGAGCACCTCCCAAGCGACCCACGCGATCCGCCACGTCCGCATCACGCCCATTGCCTTCCGTGATCCGCCGCTGCTCAATGCGGCCGGCATCCACGAGCCCTGGGCGCTGCGCTCCATCATCGAGATCGAGACGGCCTCGGGCCTGGTCGGCATCAACGAAAGCTACGGTGACCAGCCCATGCTCGATGCGCTGGCCAAGGCCGCGCCCGCGCTGGTGGGGCTGTCGCCCTGGGCGCTCAACGAGATGGAGGCCCGCGTCGCGGCCCTGGTGGCGCCGCCTGCGCTGACGGCGTCGGAGTTCCTGGGCCAGCAGGTGTCGCTGGCGCCGGGCACACATGTGTCCAAGACCGTGGCCAAGGTGGTCAGCGCCTTCGAGGTCGCCATGCTGGACCTGCAGGGCCAGATGGCGGGCGCCCCCATCGTGGACCTGCTGGGCGGGGCGGCGCGCGACAGCGTGCCGTTCTCGGCCTACCTGTTCTACAAGTACGCTGAGCACATCGACAGGCCCTATGGGCCAGATTCTTCGCCCGACGCCTGGGGCGAGGCCCTGGCGCCGCAGCAGCTGGTGGAGCAGGCGCGGCGCATGATTGCGCAGTACGGCTTCCAGAGCATCAAGCTCAAGGCCGGCGCGCTGCCGCCCGAGCAGGAGGCGGCCGGCATCCTGGCGCTGGCCGAGGCCTTTCCAGGCACGCCGCTGCGCATCGATCCCAATGGCAACTGGACGGTGGAGACCAGCCTGAAGATCGTGCAGCAGCTGCAGGGCGTGCTCGAGTACTACGAGGACCCGGCGCCCGGCCTGGACGGCATGGCGGCCGTGGCACGCGAGTGCGATGTGCCGCTGGCCACCAACATGGTGGTCACGGACTTTGCCGAGTTCCGCCGCAATGCCGAGATGGGCTGCCCCGTGAAGATCGTGCTCAGCGACCACCACTACTGGGGCGGGCTGCGCGCCACGCAGCGCCTGTCCACGCTGTGCCGCACCTTCGACCTGGGCCTGTCCATGCACAGCAACTCGCACCTGGGCATCAGCCTGGTGGCCATGACGCACCTGTGCGCCAGCGTGCCCCTGCTGACCTATGCCTGCGATACGCACTACCCCTGGCAGGACGAGGAAGTGGTCGAGGGCGGCCGGCTGCAGTTCGAGCAGGGCAGCCTGCGCGTGCCCACGGCGCCCGGCCTGGGTGTGCGGCTGGACCGCGAGGCCCTGGCCCGCCTGCACGACAACTACCTGCACTGCGGCATCCGCAACCGCGACGACCTGGGGCAGATGCGCAAGTACGACCCCTCCTTCACCGGCCACCAGCCGCGCTTCTGAACCCGCTTTCACACGATTCCAACGACGCATACCCGGAGACAAGCACCATGCAACGCCGCACACTCATCCAACATTCCCTCGCCAGCGCCCTGCTGTTGGGCACGGCCCTGGCCGCCATGCCGGCCGCAGCGCAGGGCAACTGGCCCACGGGCAAGCCCATCACCTACCTGGTGCCGTTCCCGCCCGGCGGCAATACCGATACGCTGGCGCGCGTGATCGCCCAGCCGCTGAGCAAGGCCCTGGGCACGCCCGTGGTGATCGAGAACAAGGGCGGCGCGGGCGGCAGCGTGGGCTCGGCCATTGCGGCGCGCGCACCGGCCGATGGCTACACCATCCTGGGCGGCACCATCAGCTCGCACGCCATCAATGTGAGCCTGTACGCCAAGCTGGACTACGACCCGGTCAAGTCCTTCACGCCGGTGGCCATGCTGGGCTCGGGCCCGCTGGTGCTGGTGGTGCCGGCCTCCAGCCCCTACAGGACGCTGGCCGACGTGCTGGCCGCCAGCAAGGCCAAGGCAGCGGCGGGCGGCCTGACCTCGGCCTCGCCGGGCAGCGGCACCTCCAACCACATGGCGCTGGAGCTGCTGGGCTACCAGACGGGCGTGAAGTTCACCCATGTGCCCTACAAGGGCAGCGGCCCGGCCGTGCAGGACGTGATCGGCGGCCAGGTGGACATGATGTTCGACACCGCCCTGGTCGTCGGCCCCCATGTGCAGGCCGGCAAGCTGCGCCCCATCGCCGTGACCAGCTCCAAGCGCCTGGAATCCCTGCCCGATGTGCCCACCATCGCCGAGGCCGGCGAGAAGGGCTTCGACATGGGCTCCTGGCAGGCCGTGTTCGCGCCCGCAGGCACGCCGGGGCCCATCGTGGAGCGGCTGCATGCGGAGATCATGAAGATCGTCGCCACGCCCGAGGTGCAGGCGCGCCTGAAGAACTTCGGCATGCTGCCTTCGCAGATGACACCGGCCGAGCTGGGCGAGTTCCAGAAGGCCGAGGTGGTCAAGTGGGGGAAGGTGATCAAGGCTGCTGGAATTAAAGCAGAGTGACCCCCTGAGGCGCTTCGCGCCTTCCCCCTTCTCGCTTCGCGGAGGGGGACAACGCCTTCGCCGCGAGGCGGCTCTTGCTCGGCGTTCCTGAGTTGGGACGTGACGGTTGCGAGGGCCGCACTCCGATTGCGACAGGCCCCTAGAAAATTGAGACATTGCCATGAGTACCCCACTTCCTCTTTCCATCCGCATGCATCCGGCCGACAACGTGGCCATCGTGGCCAATGACGGGGGTTTGCCTGCGGGCACGGTGATGCCCGGGGGGCTGGTGCTGGTCGACAAGGTGCCGCAGGCGCACAAGGTGGCGCTGGTGGACATTGCCGAGGGCGGCGAGGTGCGCCGCTACAACGTGGTGATCGGCTATGCGCTGCAGGCCATTGCCGCGGGCAGCTGGGTGCATGAGCGGCTGCTGCGCATGCCGGGGGCGCTGTCTCTCGAGGGGTTGCCGATCGCCACGGTGCAGCCGCCCGAGCTGCCACCGCTGACGGGCTACACCTTCGAGGGCTACCGCAATGCCGATGGCACGGTGGGCACGCGCAACATCCTGGCCATTACCACCACGGTGCAGTGCGTGGCCGGGGTGCTGGATTTCGCGGTGGGCCGCATCAAGGCCGAGCTGCTGCCGCGCTATCCGAATGTGGACGATGTGGTGGGCCTGGAGCACAGCTATGGCTGCGGCGTGGCCATCGATGCCGTGGGCGCCGAGATTCCGCAGCGCACGCTGCGCAACATCAGCCACAACCCGAATTTCGGCGGCGAGGTGATGGTGGTGAGCCTGGGCTGCGAGAAGCTGCAGCCCGAGCGGCTGCTGCCGCCGGGGTCGTTTCCCATCGTCGATGAGCGCGAGCCCGCGCTGGACGTGGTCTGCCTGCAGGACGAGGCGCATGTGGGCTTCATGTCCATGGTGGACTCCATCATGGGCCGCGCCAGGGTGCATCTGGAGCGGCTGAACGCGCGCCGGCGCGAGACCGTGCCGGCCAGCGCCCTGGTGGTGGGCGTGCAGTGCGGCGGCAGCGATGCGTTCAGCGGCGTCACGGCCAATCCGGCCGTGGGCTTTTGCACCGATTTGCTGGTGCGCGCAGGCGCCACCGTGATGTTCAGCGAGGTGACCGAGGTGCGCGACGGCATCGACCAGCTCACCTCGCGCGCCTCCAGCCCCGAGGTGGCCCAGGCCATGATCGAGGAGATGGCCTGGTACGACGCCTACCTGGACAAGGGCCGCGTGGACCGCAGCGCCAACACCACGCCGGGCAACAAGAAGGGCGGCCTGTCCAATATCGTCGAGAAGGCCATGGGCTCCATCATCAAGAGCGGCACGGCGCCCATCACCGGCGTGCTGTCGCCGGGCCAGCGTCTGGCCGACCGGGGCATCCAAAGCGGCCTGGTCTATGCAGCCACGCCGGCCAGCGACTTCATCTGCGGCACGCTGCAGCTGGCCGCCGGCATGAACCTGCATGTGTTCACCACGGGCCGGGGCACGCCCTACGGCCTGGCCCAGGTGCCCGTGATCAAGGTGGCCACGCGCAGCGATCTGGCGCGGCGCTGGCATGACCTGATGGACGTGAACGCGGGCCGCATCGCCGAGGGCCAGGCCAGCATCGAGGACGTGGGCTGGGAGATGTTCCGCCTGATGCTGGACGTGGCCAGCGGCCGCAGGAAGACCTGGGCCGAGCAGTGGAAGCTGCACAACGCCCTGGTGCTGTTCAATCCAGCGCCCGTGACCTGAGCCGCGCGCACAGGCCCCTGTCGGCACAGGCTGACAGGGCGCCGGTGCGCCGCTGCGCACAATGGGGGCCATGCCCTCAGATACCCCGGAAACTCCCCCCGCCTCGTCCTGGTCCGCACGCCTGGACCGGCTGCTGGAACTGAACCCGCTGCGCGCCATGTGGAACGCCGTGCAGCTTTGGCTGGACGCCGATGGCCTGCGCATGAGCGCCGCCATGTCCTTCTACGGCATCCTGAGCCTTGCCCCGCTGCTGCTGCTGCTGGTCGGCGTGCTGGGCTGGTGGGTGGACCGCAGCTATGTGGAGCACCAGCTCATCGACCAGGTGCAGGACGTGATCGGCGAGCGCGGCGCCCAGGTGGTGCGCGGCGCGCTGGAAAGCGCCCAGCGGCCCGACGAGGGGCGGCTGGCTTCGCTGTTCGGCTTCATCCTGCTGATGTCGGGCGCCACCGGTGTCTTCGTGGAGCTGCAGTCCGCGCTGGAAAGGCTCTGGACCTCCAACGGCGAGCCGCCGCCGCCCAAGGCCGTGTGGTGGCGCATGGCCGCGCTGCGGCTGCGCGGCCTGACCTATGTGCTGGCGCTGGGCTTCTTGCTGCTGGTGTCCATGGCCCTGTCCACGGCCATCCAGCTGATCACCAACTGGGCCGGCACCAAGCTGCAGATGCAGCCGCTGGGGCCGCTGGTCAGCCTGATCAACGAGTGCGTGTCCTTCGGCATCACCGTGCTGCTCTTTGTGGGGCTGATGCGCATAGGCGGCGGCCCCAAGCCCCGGCTGCGCTATCTGATCTTCGGGGCCATCATCGGCGCCCTGCTGTTCACGCTGGGCAAGCAGGCCCTGGCCTGGTACCTGGCCACGGCGGCCGTGGTCTCGGCCTATGGCGCGGCGGGCTCGCTGGTGGTGCTGCTGATGTGGATCTACTTTTCCTCGGCCATCCTGCTGCTGTCGGCCGCCACGGCCAAGGCCTTCAGCGATGCCGGCGTGCGCTTCACCCACCCCATCCGCTGGGCGCCGCCCGCCGAGGCGGCCAGCGCCGGGGACACTCCGGGCGGCAAGGGCTGAGTTCCCGCATTTCGACGAAGATGAACGCCTGCGCCGCGGCCCGCAAAGCCGCGGCGCAGGCGTTTGGGCAATGGAACAATGCAGCAAAGTCCCCTGGCACCAAGGCCGGGGGCCAAGGACAAGATGGACCGATTGCAGACCATGCGGGTATTCCAGACCGTGGCCGACGAGGCCGGGTTTTCGGCGGCGGCGCGGCGCCTGGACATGTCCGTGCCCACGGTCACGCGCCTGGTGGCCGACCTGGAGCAGCACCTGGGCACGCGGCTGCTGCAGCGCACCACGCGAAGCGTCTCGCTGACCGAGGCTGGCGAGGCCTACCTGGAGCGCGTGCGCGGCATCCTGGCCGATGTGGAGGACGCCTTCAGCCTGGCCCAGGCGCACACGCTGGAGCTGTCTGGCGCCGTGCGCGTGCTCACGCCGCCCGTGTTCGCCGAGCATGTGCTGGCACCGCTGGTGGCGGACTTCCACCGCCTGCACCCGCGCATCTGCATCGAGGTCTTCGTGGAGTCGGCCAGCGAGGCGGCCGTGGGCGAATACGACATCACCTTCCTCAATGCCGAGGAGGGCTACGACGGCAACGTGGTGGCCCGGCCCATCGTCACCACCTGCGGCCTGGCCTGCGCCGCGCCCGAGTACCTGGACGCCCATGGCGTGCCTGTCGTGCCCGAGGACCTGGCCGGCCACCAGTGCCTGCTGCGCCGGCGCATCCAGGGCCGCTCCGACATGCTGCGCATGCGCCGGCTCGACGGCAACGCGGGCGAGGTCGAGGTGGCCGTGCGCCCCGTGCTGGTGGCCAACCACACGGGCACGCTGCTGCGCGCCACGCTGGACGGCGCGGGCATCAGCACCCAGCCGCTGGACCTGATCGCGCGCCACCTGCGCTCGGGCCGGCTGCGCCATGTGCTGCCCGAATGGACCACGGGCCGATTCACGCTCTACGCCACCCTGCCCACGCGCAAGTTCATGCCGGCGCGCGTGCGCAGCTTCCTTGACTTCGTGGCCGAGCACACGCAGCGCTCCATGCAGGGCCTGCCCGAGAACCTGCCGGCGCTGTCCATCTAGCGTTCCCCGCTCCTGCCGGCCTGCGCCTGTCATCTAGGTTACTGCCGCAGCGGTTTGAGCCTCGGGGTTTCCCAGGTGAATTCCGCTGTGCGGAATCTTCGGGTTGATGGTGCACGGCACCGCCTCCTAAGCTGGTTCACAGCAAACAAGGAGGCAAGGCAATGCGAGAACAGACCCTGGTCCGGTGGCGGCCACCGGCGGCGGCAGGCGGGAGGCGGTGATGGACGTCTTCCTGCAGCAAGTGCTCAACGGACTGACCCTGGGCGGCATCTATGGCCTCGTGGCCCTGGGCCTGACCCTGGTCTACGGCATCCTGCACGTGCCCAACTTCGCGCACGGGGGCTTCTACATGATCGGCGCCTTCGTGGCCTTCCAGGCCATGGTGGCCTGGAGCTGGGGCTACTGGGCGGCCATGCTGGTGGCGGCGGTGGCGGTGGCGGTGCTGGGCATCGTCAGCGAGCGGCTGATCTTCCATCCGCTGCGCAAGGCCTCTCCCCTGCATCCCAAGATCGCCTCCATCGGCCTGCTGCTGTTTCTGGAAGCGGGCGCCCAGGCGCTGTGGGGCGCGGACTTCCAGCGCATGCCCACGCCCTATACCTCCATCGTGGAGATGGGCGGCATCACGGCGCCTGCGCAGCGCCTGCTGATCATCGTCGCGGCCTTTGCGCTGATGGTGGCGCTGCACCTGTTCCTGACGCGCACCACCACGGGCTCGACCATCATCGCCATGGCCCAGAACCGCGAGGGCGCATCGATGGTGGGCATCGACGCCAACCGCGTATCCATGCTGACCTTTGCCATCTCAGGCGTGCTCGCGGCCGTGGCGGCCACGCTGTATGCGCCCATCAACCTGGTCTATCCGGCCATGGGTCACCTGGTCATCACCAAGGCCTTCGTGATCATCATCCTGGGCGGCATGGGCAGCATCCCGGGCGCCGTGCTGGGCGGGCTGATCATCGGCTTCGCCGAGAGCTTCGGCGCCTACTACATCTCCACCGACTACAAGGACATCATCGCCTTCGTGCTGCTGGTGGTGATCCTGTCGCTGCGCCCGCAGGGCCTGTTCGCCAAGAGGAGTCATTGAATGAACGGATTCATCGACTCCCGCATCGCCTGGGGCCTGCTGCTGGCCGCCGGCATCGCCTTTCCCTGGCTGGCGGGCAACGACTACCACCTCACGGTGATGAGCACGGCCTACATCTTCGCCATCGCCACGCTGGGCCTGAACCTGATCACGGGCTACACGGGCCAGCTCAATCTGGCGCATGCGGGCTTCATGGCCGCGGGCGCCTATACCGTGGGCATCCTCACGGTGGACCATGGCTGGCCGTTCTGGGGCGGGCTGGTGATGTCGGGCGTGGTGTGCGCGGTGCTGGGCTACCTGATCGGCATCGTCTCGCTGCGGCTCAAGGGCCACTACTTCTCCATCTTCACGCTGTGCGTGGGCTACATCATGTTCCTCGTCATCGAGAAGTGGGAGGGCCTGACCCACGGCACGGTGGGCATCATGGGCATCCCTGCGCCCGAGGCCCTGGGCGCGCTGAGCTTCGAGTCGCCGCTGGCGCTGTACTACCTGGTGCTGGCCTTCCTCGTGGCCTCGGTCTGGGTGATGCGGCGCATCGTCCGGTCGCTGCTGGGCCGCACCTTCATGGCCATCCGCAACAGCGACGAGCTGGCCGAGGCGCTCGGCATCAACCTCATGCGCAACAAGGTGCTGGCCTTCATGCTGAGCGTGGTCTACGCGGGCGTGGCCGGCGGCCTGTATGCGGGCTTCGTGCGCTTCATCGGTCCCGACATGGCCGGCGTGCACCACACCTTCGACATGATGATCTTCGCCATGGTCGGCGGCATGGGCACGGTGCTGGGGCCGCTGCTGGGCGCCATCGGCATGCCCTGGATCACGCAGTACCTGCAGTTCCTGCAGGAGTACCGCTTCATCGTCTTCGGCCCGATTCTCGTGATGCTGGTGATCTTCATGCCCTACGGCGTGGTGGGCAGCGTCACCGCCTGGCGCGCGCGCCGCAATGCCAAGGAGGGCAAGCCGCATGCTCAAGATTGACCACCTGACCAAGCGGTTCGGCGGACTGGCCGCCGTGAGCGATGTCAGCACCGTGATCGAGGAAGGCCGCATCAACGCCATCATCGGCCCCAACGGCGCCGGCAAGACCACGTTCTTCAACCTGATCAGCTGCGTGCACAAGCCCACCTCGGGCACCATCACCTTCAATGGTCAGGACGTGACCTCGCTGCGCACCGACCAGGTGGCGAAACTGGGCGTGGCGCGCACCTTCCAGACCACGGCGCTGTTCGACCGCGCCACGGTGCTGGACAACCTCATCGTGGGCCACCGGCTGCGCACGCGCTCAGGCCTGTGGGACGTGCTGCGCGGCTCCAGCCGCCTGCGCGAGGAAGAGCGCGTGTGCCGCGAAAAGGCACGCGACGCGCTGGACTTCGTGGGCCTGTCGCATGTGGCCGGCCGCATTGCGGGCGACATCACGCAGGAGGAGCGCAAGCGCGTGGCCTTCGCGCTGGCCCTGGCCACCGACCCCAAGCTGATGCTGCTCGACGAGCCCGCCGGCGGCGTCAACCCCGAGGAGACCGAGGGCCTGGCCGAGCTGATCCGCAAGCTGGTGCGCCACGGCATCACGGTGGCGCTGATCGAGCACAAGATGGGCATGATCATGAGCCTGGCCGACAAGATCCTGGTGCTCAGCTACGGCGAGAAGATCGCCGAGGGCACGCCCGAGGAAATCCGCCGCAACCCCGCCGTCATCGATGCCTACCTGGGGAGCGAGCATGCTGAAGTTTGAGAACGTGTCGCTGCGCTACGGCAGCTTCCTGGCGCTGGACGGCGTGAGCCTGCATGCCGACCGGGGCGAGCTGGTGGTGCTGCTGGGCGCCAACGGCGCGGGCAAGAGTTCGCTGTTCCTCACGGCCAGCGGCATCCACAAGGCCGCTGGCGGCTCCATCGTCTGGAATGGCAAGGAGCTGGCCGGCAGCAAGCCCTCGGCCATCGTGCAGTCCGGCGTGGTGCAGTGCCCCGAAGGGCGCAAGCTGTTCCCCCAGATGTCGGTGCTGCGCAACCTGCAGCTGGGCGCCTATGTGCACCGCCGCGACCCCGGTCCCAGCCAGAAGACGCTGCAGGAGGTGATGGAGCTGTTTCCCATCCTGCGCGAGAAGCAGCACGACCCGGCCGGCTCGCTGTCGGGCGGCCAGCAGCAGATGGTGGCCATCGGCCGCGCCATGATGGGCCGGCCCCAGGCCCTGCTGCTGGACGAGCCCTCGCTGGGCCTGGCGCCCCTGGTCATCAAGCAGATGTTCGAGGCCATACAGCGCATCAACGCGGCCGGCACCACCGTGCTGCTGGCCGAGCAGAACGCCTATGCGGCGCTGAAGATCGCGCACCGCGCCTATGTGATGGAAAGCGGCCGCATCGTGCGCGAGGGCAGGCCCGCCGAATTGCTGGCCGACGACTCCATCCGAAAAGCCTACATCGGCGCATGACGCCGCCTCTTGCCTCTACCCAAGCCACCACCACCAACGATCCAAGGAGACAGACATGACAGCATTCGCACCATTGACCCGCCGCAGGGTGGGCACGCTGGCCCTGGCCTGCGCCGCCGTGGCCGCCGCCGGCCCCGCGCTGGCGCAGGAGGTGGTCAAGATCGGCTACTCCGGCCCGCTGTCGGGCGGCGCTGCCCAGTACGGCAAGAACGTGCTCGACGGCATGCAGATGGCCGTCTCCGAGATCAATGCCGCAGCGCCCGAGATCGGTGGCAAGAAGGTCAAGATCGAGATCGTTCCGCTGGACGACAAGTACAACCCGTCCGAGACCGCGATCAACGCCCAGCGCCTGGTGCAGCAGCACAAGACGGCGGCCATCCTGGTGCCGCATTCGGGCGGCATCTTCGCGCTGCAGACCACCAACGAGCGCAGCAACTTCATCGTGCTGGCCTACAGCTCGGTGCCGCAGATCACCAACCGGGGCAACAAGCTGACCCTGCGCATCCCGCCCGAGTTCACCTCGTACATCGACCCGTTCTCCAAGTACGTGATGGGCCGCTTCGGCAAGAAGGTGGCCCTGGTGGGCGCCGACCACGACTACGCCAAGGCCTGGGTCGCTGCCTTCAAGCCCGGCTGGGAAAAGCTGGGCGGCACCGTGGTGGCCGAGAACGCCATGAGCTACAACCGCGCCACCGATTTCTACAGCGGCGTGAGCAAGGCCCTGGCCGAAAAGCCCGATGTGCTCTTCGTGGGCGGAGCCTCCGAGCCCACGGCCCTGGTCGTCAAGCAGGCGCGCGAGCTGGGTTTCAAGGGCGGTTTCGTGGTCATGGACCAGGCCAAGCTCGACGAAATGGCCCGCGTGGTCGGGGGCTATGCGCCGCTGGAAGGCGCCATCGGCGTCATGCCCGTCTCCGAGGACACCAAGCCCGAGAACAAGGCCTTCGTCGAACGCTTCGGCAAGGTCTACCCGGGCCGCATCCCGGGCTCGGAGGCGCAGTGGAACTACACAGCCGTGCACGCCACCGTCAAGGCCATGCAGCTGGCCGGCTCGGCCTCGGACACCAAGGCCATCCACGCCAAGCTCGACGAGGCCTACAAATCCCTGCGCCCCGACGTGAACCCCGGCGGCGTCAAGGGCGTGGATGAGCGTGGCGGCACGTTGACCACGGAACGCGGTGCCGCTGTGCGCGACGGCAAGATCGAGGCGGTGATGACGGTGGCGAACAAGTAGAGCGCTGCTCAGTTTTTCGACCGAAAGCGCCTGGTGCCAGCTTGATCTGGCCCAGGCGCTTTCTTGTGGACTCAGTGGCCCGGTAATTACGTTTGACGTTACTGACGCGATGCGTTATTATTTGCTTCCATGACGATCCAGTCATTCAAGTGCCCCGACACCGAGCAACTGTTCCAGCAGAGGAGGGTGCGTCGGTGGAGCAGCATTGAAGTGGTTGCGCTGCGCAAGCTTCGGATGCTGCATGCCGCTCATGTGCTTCAGGACTTGAGGGTCCCGCCCGGAAACCGGCTGGAGGCGCTGCACGGAGATCGCAAGGGGCAGCACAGCATCCGCATCAATGACCAGTGGCGCGTGTGCTTTGTGTGGACCCATGAAGGCCCGAGTGAGCTGGAGATCGTCGATTACCACTGAAGCGAAAGCGTTGATCCTGGATCTGGCGCAGGAGTGCTGACCATGAACAAACCTTTGAACCTCCCCACGCCAGGCGAAATCCTGGCCACTGAATTCCTGGAGCCCATGGGCCTGACGCAATACCGCCTGGCCCAGGCCATCCATGTCCCGCAGACACGCATCGCGGCCATCGTCAAGAACGGCCGCTCCATCACCGCGGATACGGCGCTGCGCCTGGCGCGCTTCTTCGGCACGTCCGTGGAGTTCTGGATGAATCTGCAAAGCCAGTACGACGCCGATATCGCGCGCGAGGCCATAGGCGACGACCTGGAGTCCATCGAGCCCTTTGCTCTGCAGGCTTGAAGAAGACATGCTGAGTCGCTGCGCAGCGGCTCACGTAAGAAAGGCCCCTGCACCGCGGTACAGGGGCCTTTCTCATTGCAGGGCAGCGTTGTTTACAACAAGCTCGCTCCACCATCCAGCACCAACGCCTGCCCCGTCATGTGCCGAGACGCATCGGACGCCAGGTAGACCACGGCGCCCTTGAGGTCCTCCTCGCCGCCGATGCGTCGCAGCGGGGCGCGGGCGATGAGCTGGTCGCCGAGTTTGTCGATGAGGCCGTTGGCCAGCTTGCTGGGGAAAAAGCCCGGGCAGATGGAGTTGACGCGGATGCCGTAGTGGCCCCATTCCGAGGCCAGGGTGCGCGCCAGGTGCACGGCGGCCGCCTTGGAGGTGTTGTAGGCCACGGTGTTCATGCCGGGCGGCGTGCCCTTGAAGGCGGCGACCGAGGCCGTGATGATCACGTTGCCCCGGCCCTTGGGGATCATCACGCGCCTGGCCACTTCGCGGGTGAGGAAGAAGGGTGCGGAGACGTTGAGGTTCATGACCTTGTTCCAGGCCTCGTCCGGGTATTCCTCGGCCTTGGCGCCCCAGGTGGCGCCCGCGTTGTTGACGAGGATGTCGATGTCGCCGCAGCGCGCCAGCACGTCCTCGACCAGGGCGGGGATGGTGTCGAACTTCTGCAGGTCGTTGGTGAAGGTCTCGACCTGGTAGCCAAGGCCCTGCAGGTGGGCCTTGGCTTCGGCCAGCTCGTCGGACTTGCGCGCCGTGATGGCGAGCCGGGCGCCCATCTCGCCCAGCGCCTCGGCCATCTGCAGGCCCAGGCCGCGCGAGCCTCCGGTGATCAGGGCGGTCTTGCCCGTGAGGTCGAACAATGCTTTCACGCTCATGCTGTATGTCTCCTGGCTTGGGTTTCTGGTGGTTGAGCAACACCTGCATGCTAGGGCGCCGGCACCGTGCACGCTGTCGTCTTGGCTACTTTGCCGTGCTGAGCGGTACCGCGCGGGCACCTGCGGGACAGGCGTTCAGGCCCTGTCGATGTCCTGCTGCAGCCGCCGCACCATGCGCTGCAGCGCGGGCACGCCGTCCTGGCGCAGTGCGTCGGCCGTGACGAAGCGCGAGGGCCCGCCCAGGCTGACGGCCATCAGCGGCAGGCCGCGCCCCGGCGAGAAGGCCAGGGCAATGGCGTTGACCTCGGGCTGCCAGTCGCCGAACGAGCGCGACAGCCAGGGCTGGGGCTGGTTGCCTGCCTCCGGCCATAGCGGCAGCTGGGCCTGTGCGGCGGCCCATTGCTCGGGGGCGTGCGATTGCAGGTAGTCCAGCGCGCGCTGGCGCTCGGATGCGGGGCTGGCGGCCAGCCAGGCGCGGCCCACGGCCGTGGTGGCCAGGGGAATGCGCGAGCCCATGTCCAGGTCGCGGTGCATGAAGCGCGCGCTGGGGCAGTGCTCGATGTAGACCATGTTGTGCCGGTCGCGCGTGGCCAGGGCCACCTCGGCATCGGTGGCGGCCGCCAGCTTGCGCATCAGCGGGCGCGCGATCTGGCGCACGTCCAGGCGCGAGAGCATGGCGCTGCCCAGCGCCAGCGTGGCCGTGCCCAGGCGGTATTTGCCCTCTTCGGGCACATGGATGAGGTAACCCAGCGTGGTCAGCGTGTGCGTCAGGCGCGAGACCGTGGACTTGGGCAGTCCGCAGCGCCTGGCGATGTCCTGGTTGCCCAGCAGCTTCTCGCCGGAGCGAAAGCACGACAGCACGTCCAGCCCGCGCGCCAGTGCGACGATGAAGTTGCGGTCTTCGTCGCCTGGCGGGGCTGAAGGAAGGGAGGAGGGCGGCATGCGCCGATTATCGGCAGCCGCCCCGCCACGGGGTGTCGTGGGCTTTACTTCTCGACGAAGGCGCGCTCGACCACGAAGTCGCCGGGCGTGGTGGTGTTGCCTTCCTTGAAGCCGCGGTGCTCCAGCAGCTCCTTGAGTTCGTTCAGCATGGCGGGGCTGCCGCACAACATGACGCGGTCGGTCTCGGGGTTGAGCTCGGGCAGGCCGATGTTCTGCGGGAAGGTTCCGGCCGTGATCTGGTTGGAGATGCGGCCCTGGTTGCGGAAGGGCTCGCGCGTCACCGTGGGGTAGTAGATGAGCTTGTCCTTGACGATCTCGCCGAGGAACTCGTGCTCGGGCAGTTCCTTCTCGAACAGCTCCTGGTAGGCCAGCTCGTTGGCATGGCGCACGCCGTGCACCACGACCACCTTCTCGTAGCGCTCGTAGGTCTCGGGGTCGCGCGCCACGGCCAGCCAGGGGGCCAGGCCCGTGCCGGTGCCGATCAGGTACAGGTTCTTGCCGGGCAGCAGGTAGTCGATCAGCAGCGTGCCCGTGGGCTTCTTGCCGACGATGATGGTGTCGCCCACCTTGATGTTCTGCAGGCGCGAGGTCAGCGGGCCGTCGGGCACCTTGATGGACAGGAACTCCAGGTGCTCCTCGTAATTGGGGCTGGCAATGGAGTAGGCGCGCAGCAGGTTCTTGCCGTCGACCTTCAGGCCGATCATCGTGAAATGGCCGTTGGAAAAGCGCAGCGCAGTGTCACGGGTGGTGGTGAAGGAGAAAAGGCGGTCGGTCCAGTGGTGGACGGACAGCACGCGTTCTTCAAGAAAAGCACTCATGTTGGCAATACGGTGAATTCGGGGCAGGCAGTGCCCGCCGGGACGTTGCAATGAGAGGTCAGTGCCATTCAGGCACGCGGTGGCGGGAAGCACAGGGGGCAGGCGCGGTGTGCGCGTTGCCGCTGCTTCGTGGCGGCCGGTGACCGGGGCAAGGTCGCTATTGTCCGGTAAATGGCGTCAAAAGGGGCAGGCGCGAACCTTTGTCTTGATACGGATTAGTGATAAGCAAAATGACGCTGGCCGAGTCCGGCGGGCCATCGCCTATTGCTTTTCGGGCAGGCCAGCGTCGAGTGTCCAGGGCTGTATGGCCTGTGCCAGCCAGTCCATAAGCACGCGCACGCGGCGTGGCAATTGGCGGCGGTGGGCATAGACCAGGTGCAAGGGCATGGGCGGGGGCGGATGGCGGGGCAACACCTCGACCAGTTCCCCTGCGTCCAGCAGCGGCTGCACGGCCAGGCGCGGGACCTGGATCAGGCCCAGGCCGGCCTGGCAGGCCGAGAGATAGGCCTCGGCGTTGTTCACGGTGAGCGCGCCCGCCATGGGCAGGCTGAGTGCCTGGCCGTCCTCTTCGTACTCGAAGCCCAGCGGCCGCGCGCCCAGCGTGCGCTGGTAATGCACCAGCCGGTGTCCGCCCAGGTCGGCCAGCGTGGCCGGCAGGCCGTGGGCCTGCGCATAGCCGGGGCTGGCGCAGGTGACAAGCGCCAGCCGGCCCAGCGGGCGGGCGACCAGCCCGGGCTCGTCCACGGGGCCCAGGCGCAGCACGCAGTCGAAGCCTTCGCGCACCAGGTCCACGCGGCGCTCGGTGCAGCTCAGTTCCAGCTCCAGCGCCGGATGGCTTTGCAGCAGTTGCGGCAGCAAGGGCATGACGACGTGGCGCGCCAGGCCCGTGGTCATGTCCAGCCGCACCTTGCCCTGCAGCGGCGCGTCGCCGGCCTGCTGGAACTGGCCCTGGAATTCGTCCACGTCGGCCAGCAGGTCCTGGCAGCGTTCGTAGCAGGCCTGGCCGTCCTGGGTGAGCTGCACGCGCCGCGTGGTCCGGTGCAGCAGCCGCGTGCCCAGCCGCGCCTCCAGTTGCTGCACGGCCTGGGAGACGCTGGCCTTGGGCAGGCCCATGCTGTCGGCCGCACGCGTGAAGCTGGCCATCTCGGCCACGCGGCTGAAGATCTGCATCTGCTCCAGAAGCTTGATTGTTTGCATGGGACGAACAAATAAATCAGAAACAGCCAATTTATCCAAAAATAGACCTTCAATACAGTCGCTGTCATTGCAAACCACCTAACGAGGTCCGCCATGACAGCTTCTCCTTCGACCGCTTCTTCCTCTGCCGCCCGCCGCATCGTCCTCGTCACGGGCGGCAGCCGCGGCCTGGGCCGCAATACGGCCGAGCATCTGGCGCGCCAGGGCCTGGACGTGGTGCTGACCTACCGCGAGCGTGCCGACGAGGCCCAGGCCGCCGTGGCCGCCATCGAGGCGCTGGGCGGGCGGGCCGCCGCCCTGCAGCTGGACGTGGCGCGCAGCGCGGGCTTTGCGGACTTTGCGGCCCGCGTGCGCAGGGTCCTGGCCGAGACCTGGCAGGCCGACCGCCTCGATGCGCTGGTGCACAACGCCGGCATCGGCATCAACGCGCCATTCGCCACCACCACCGAGGCGCAGTTCGACGAACTGTTCGCCATCCACCTGAAGGCGCCGTTCTTCCTGAGCCAGCACCTGCTGCCCCTGCTGCGCGACGGCGGCAGCATCATCCACCTGTCCAGCGGGCTCACGCGCTTCACCCAGCCCGGTTATGCGGCCTATGCGGCCATGAAGGGCGGCGTGGAGGTGCTGACGCGCTACCTGGCGCGCGAGCTGGGGGCGCGCGGCATTCGCGTCAACACGGTGGCGCCGGGGGCGATTGCCACGGATTTTGGCGGCGGCCGTGTGCGCGACGATGCACAGGTAGGCGCGGCCCTGGCCAGCCAGACGGCGCTGGGCCGCGTGGGCCAGCCCGACGACATCGGCCCCGTGATGGCCGCCCTGCTGCAGCCCGGCATGGGCTGGGTGCAGGGCCAGCGCATCGAGGCCTCGGGGGGAATGTTTCTCTGAAGGCGCCGGGAGGGGCGTCAGCGCAGCCGCTCGCGCGCCACCATGGACAGCAGCACGATGGCGGCGGCTGCGCTGATGTGGCCGAACCAGGCCACCAGCCCCAGCGACCAGGGCTCCACCTGCAGCGCCGCCCACAGCGACAGCGCCAGCAGCACCCAGCCGGCCGCGCGCAGGCGCCGTGTGCGGGCGGGTGGCAGTTCCTTGCCGAACAGGTCGCTCTGGTGGCGGTCCATGGCCAGGGCCAGGCAGGCGAAGGCGCCCAGGGCCAGCAGCTGACAGAACAGATGGGCCATGCTCATGCGCTGGTCTCCGCTGCGGCGGCCGCTGCTGTGGCGGCCACAGCCGTGGCGGCTGCTGTAGCGGCGGCTGACTTGGGCGCGGGCCGGGCGGCGCGCACCGGTTTGGCCTTGGGCTGGTGGCGCTGGGTGCGCAGGGCCAGATGGGCATGCAGTGCGGCCAGGGCCAGCAGCATGAGGTCCATGCCGGCAAACACCCAGTCGCCCGCGCGCAGGCTGGCCAAGAGGCCGCGATCCGTGGTCAGCGCGTTGACCACGGGCAGCAGGGCCAGAACGGCGGCGCCGGCCCACAGCAACTCGATCCAGGCCCGCCTGGCGGGCCGGCCCATCGCCCAGAACAGGGTGGCACCCCAGGCGATGAACATGGCGTGCACCTCCCACTCGGCGCGCTGCGCCATCTCCACCGGCAGCAGGCGATTGGCCCAGAGCATGCCGGCCATGCCGATGGACAGGCCGGCTATGGTGGCGATGTTCAGCCGTTCCACGAGCCGGAAGCCGAAATGCGGCCTGTCCGGGTCGGGCAGCTTGCTGCGCCGCTTGACGTTCCACAGCACCAGTCCTGTTCCCACCATGGCCGTGCCCGCAAGGCTGACGATGAAGTACAGCCAGCGCGTGGGCAGGTCGCCGAAGCGGCCCATGTGCAGCGCATAGAGCACGCCGCGCGTCTCGGCGGCGGCGCCCACGCTGTCCTGGGCCTGCAGCAGCTGGCCGCTGACGCCGTCGAACGTCATGAACTGCGGGCTGATGGAGACGCGGCCGTTGTCGCCGCGCACCACGACCACGCTGGCCTTGGCATCGCCGGGCAGGTTGACGTTCAGGCGCTCCACCTGGCCCGCGCCCCAGCGCTGCTCGGCCTGGCGCACCATGTCGGCCAGCGGTGCCAGGGGCGCGGCCTGCCCCGAGGGCTTGCCAGCCGGAACGAAGGCGCTGAGCTGCTGGCCTGCCACCACGCGCTGCTCGGGCGTCATGGTCGTGGCCAGGCTGGCCCAGGGCATGTACATCAGGGCCAGCGTCACCAGGCCGGTGTACGTGATCATCAGGTGAAAGGGCAGGCCCAGCACGGACAGCGCGTTGTGCGCGTCCAGCCAGGAGCGCTGGCCCTTGCCCCAGCGGAAGGTGAAGAAGTCGGCAAAGATCTTCTTGTGCGTGATCACCCCGCTGACGATGGCCACCAGCATGAACATGGCGCACAGCCCCGCCAGATAGCGGCCCCAGAGCACGGGCATGTAGTGGAACTGGAAGTGGAAGCGGTAGAAGAACTCGCCGCCGCGCGTCTCGCGCACCGGGCCTTCGAGGCGCGTGCCGGTGGCCGGGTCGAAGCGGCCGTTCTCGAAGCGGCGCCTGGCGCCCTTTTCGGTCTGCGGCGGGCTCCAGAACACCGTGGCCACCGTGCTGCGCGCATCGGGCAGGTTGATCAGCCATTGCGGGCTTTGCGGCGCCACATGCGCCATGGCGTCGCCGATCCGCTGGGCCACGAGCGCGGGCTCGCTCGCCTGGCTCTGGTGCGGCTGCTCGGGCTGCATCCACTGCGTGATCTCGTTCCTGAAATAGCTCACCGTGCCCGTGAGGAACATGGCGTAGAGGAACCAGCCCAGCAGCAGGCCGACCCAGGTGTGCAGGTCGGACATGGTCTGGCGGATGCCGGGTGCCTTGGCCGCTTTCGCGGGCTTGGCGGGCTTGCCTGCCGTGTTCGTGGTGTCCGGGGTGTTCGTGGTGTTCGTGTTCATGCGCCCAGCCCCTTGCCCCAGGTCCACCACGCGGCAGGCGCCAGTACCAGGGCGGCGACCAGCAGGCCGGCCCAGGCGCGCGTGGCGCTGCGCACGGCAAACACCCAGATCACCGCGCCCGCGTAGACGGCAAAGCTCAGCAAGGTGCCCGAGATCGCCGCCTGCGTGCGGTCTGCGGGCAGGGCCACAACGGCCACGCTGGCCAGGGCGGCCACGGCATAGCCGCCGAACAGCGCGGCGAGGATGCGGGAGATCAGCGGCCCGTAGTCACGGAACCAGTCACGGAACCAGTCATGGGTGCGGGCAAGAGTGGGAGATGGCATGGCGCAGTGCCTGGAAAGGCTCGAAAAACACCGGCAGAGGAGGCGGCAGTGGCGCGGATGTTATTTGAGAATAAGTCCCATTACAAGCAACGCTGGCAAGCTGCACGCCTGCCGTCCCTCCGCCTCCCCAACGCTGTCCCTCAGCCGGCCGGCAGCCGCATGCGTGCCTGCAGGTTCTCGAAGATCTGGCGCGTGACGGGGCTGATCACATGGCTGCGGATGTACAGGCGGTAGACCAGGTCCGGCAGCGGCGGCATGCCGTCGCCCGCACCCAGCACGCGCAGACCCGGGTCCAGTTGCTCCACGCCGCGCGCCGTCACGCCCAGGCCCGCGCGCAGGGCCGCGCGTATGCCCACCAGGCTGGTGCAGGTGTGGCGCGGCGTCCAGGCAATGCCGGCCGCATCCAGCGCATCGCAGCCCAGGCGGCGGAAGATGCTGGGCCCGTCGGCCATGACCAGGGGTACGGGCTTGCCCGGGTCATGGGCATAGCCCGCGCCGCACAGCCACACCGTGGGTGTGGAGCGCAGGGCAAAGCCCTCGAAGCCTTCGTCATCGCGGTTGGAGATGGCCAGGTCCAGCTCGCCCTGCTTGAGCGACTCCATCAGGAACGGGCTGCGCCCCACATGGATGTCGATCTGCATGCCCGGAAAGTTCAGCGCGATCTCCTGCAGCACGGGCGGCAGCATGTTGTCGGCCGCGTCGTGGGGCGCGCCAATGCGCACCAGGCCCTGCACCTGGCGGTGCTGCAGGTTGCGCAGCGCCTCGTCGTGGATGGCCAGCATGTGGCGCGCATAGCCCAGCAGGCGCTGGCCGTGGTCGGTGAGGCGTTTTTGCCGGCCCTGCTTCTCGAACAGCGCGTGGCCGATCTTCTCCTCCAGCCGCTGCATCTGCTGGGTGATGGCCGATTGCGTGCGGCCCATCTGCACGGCGGCGGCGGCAAAGCTGTCGTGGCTGGCAATGGCGGCCAGGGTGCGCAGCAGGTCCAGGTCAAGCGTCTCCATACTTCAATTTTATTGAAGTATTTGTTGAGGGTGCGTGGATTGTTGCGGGCCGGACGCCTCACTACAGTGGGCTTCAACGACGACAAGGAGCCCCCTTTGAACACCACCACCATCACCGAACAGCGCAGCGCCGCCGTGACAGCGGCCATCGACAACATGAAGCAGGCCATTGGCGAAGGCGCTGCCACGCGCGCCAGCCTGGACGCCGTGCTCCAGCAGCTGCTGGGCCTGGCCGCGCGCCGAGACTTCTGGCAGCAGGCCGACTACGCCGCGCCCGAAGAGGGCGAGCACCAGGCGCGCTACCTGATCGCCGAGGACGCCGACCAGAGCTATGCGCTGTACCTCAACGTCATGCGCCCGGGCAAGCGCATCGTGCCGCACAACCACACGACCTGGGCCTGCATTGCCGCCGTGGAAGGCACGGAGCACAACCGCGTCTACGAGCGCACCGACGACGGCTCCGTCCCCGGCAAGGCCACGCTGCGTGAGACGGATCTCGTGGTGGTGGCGCCAGGCCAGGGCATCGCCCTCATGCCCGAGGACATCCACTCCGTGGAGATCCAGGGCGAGCAGGTCATCCGCCACCTGCACATGTACGGCCGCGCGCTGGAGACGCTCAACGAGCGCACCAGCTACGACCTGGCCGCCGGCACCTGCCAGACCATGGCCATCGGCGTGCAGACGCGCCGCTGAGCCCAGGCCTTCCGGCCGCTACCTCCCGCTTCCTGCCTTTTCCCTGTCCATGCCGCAGCGCGCCCCACGGGGCGCGCGTGGCAGGGCTTTGCCCGAAATTCCTTGCCGATCTTTTTCCCGGACCGCATGCAATGACCGCATCCATTGACGCCCACACCCTCAAATCCTGGCTGCACGACGGCCAGGAGATCGCGCTGCTCGACGTGCGCGAGCACGGCCAGTACGGCGAGTCGCACCTGTTCTACGCCACGCCCCTGCCCTACAGCCGGCTGGAGCTGGATGTGCCCCGCCTGGTGCCGCGCAGGCAGGTGCGCGTCGTCACCTACGACGGTGGCGAGGGCGATGCCAGCGCGGGCGTGGCCGGGCGTGCCGCGCGCCGCCTCGAAGACCTGGGCTATACCCAGGTCGCCGTGCTCGAAGGCGGTGCCAAGGCCTGG
The DNA here is from genome assembly GCF_043104705.1 of Delftia sp. WSY_10. Classification (NCBI taxonomy): domain Bacteria; kingdom Pseudomonadati; phylum Pseudomonadota; class Betaproteobacteria; order Burkholderiales; family Comamonadaceae; genus Delftia; species Delftia sp. WSY_10. The sequence goes on from NZ_JBICKY010000019.1 coordinate 379,552, forward strand.
AGTGCTGCGGGCTACACGCTGTTCGCCGGCGTGAACCTGCCCTCCAAGACCTTTGGCGAACTGGCCGAACACGCCTACGGCACGCCGCGCATCACGGCCCAGCAGCTGGCGGCGCGCCAGGCGGCGGGCCTGCCCCTGGTGGTGCTGGACGGCCGGCCCGTCTCCGAGTTCCACAAGATGAACATCCCCGGCGCCATCTGCTGCCCCAATGGCGAGCTGGCGCTGCGCGTGAGCCGCCTGGTGCCCGATGCGGCCACGCCCATCGTGGTCAATTGCGCGGGCCGCACGCGCTCCATCATCGGCGCGCAGACCTTGATCAACCTGGGCATTCCCAACCCCGTCTACGCGCTGGAAAACGGCACCCAGGGCTGGTACCTGGCCGACCTGCCGCTGGAGCACGGCGGCACGCAGCGTTATGGCGACGACTCGGCCAGCAGCGCGCTGCAAGCACAGGCCCGCGCCCTGGCCGAACGCTTCGACGTGCCCGAGGTCGATGCCGACACCGTGCGCGCCTGGAGCCAGGATGCTGCGCGCACGCTGTTCCTGTGCGATGTGCGCACGCCCGAGGAATTCAAGGCCGGCTCGCTGCCCGGCGCCCAGCACACGCCCGGCGGCCAGCTCATGCAGGCCGGCGACCAGTACGTGGGCGTGCGCGGTGCGCGCCTGGTGCTGTTCGACAGCGATGGCGTGCGCGCCCCCGTGGTGGCCAGCTGGCTGCGCCAGCTCGGCCATGACGCCTGCGTGCTGCGGAGCGGCCTGTACAGCGGCCTGGACCTGGCACCGGCCCAACTGCCCCAGGCCCCCGCACTGGCAGGCATCACGGCGCAGGCCCTGCATGAGCGCATGCGCCAGGGCGAGGTGGCCGTGGTCGATCTGCGCGCGGGCATGAAGTACCGCGCAGGCCACATCGCCGGGGCCCGCTGGTCCATCCGCCCGTGCTTGGCCAGCGATCTGTCCGGCGAGACGCGCCAGATCGTGCTGGTGGCCGATGAGCCCGGCATGGCGCAATGGGCCGCGCTGGAACTGCAGGGCGCCGCGCCGCTGCTGCTCGAAGGCGGCCTGGCCGCATGGCAGCAGGCCGGCCTGCCCGTCGAGGCCACGCCCGACAGCCCCACCGACGCCGAGTGCATCGACTACCTGTTCTTCGTGCACGACCGCCACGACGGCAACAAGGAAGCGGCACGCCGCTACTTGGCCTGGGAGACGGGCCTGGTGCCGCAGCTCGATGCCCAGGAACTGGCCGCCTTCCGCCTGCCGAGTGCATGAAGCTCCCCCTGAGCGGCTTCGCCGCTTCCCCCTCTCTCGCTGCGCGGGAGGGGGACGGCACCCTCGCTGCGGGGGCGGCGCGGCCGGCGTAGGCCCTTGCTTGGTGCCCCTGGCCAAAGTCACGTCAGTTGCAAAGGCAGCGCCATATATCGCTGACTTGCCGTAGAGCGACATAAATCAGATCACATAACGACAGGAGACAAGACATGTTCGCAATCCCCACCCTGGCCAGGATGCTGGCCGCCAGCCTCGCGGCCCTGGCCATGCTCTCGCAGGCCACGGCCGAGCCGCTGGCCGCACGCAACGGCTATCCGGCCCAGCCGATCCGCTTCATCTCGCCCTTCCCGCCGGGCGGCGGCAACGACGCCAGCACGCGCTGGGTCACCACGCGGCTGACCGAGGCCACAGGCCAGCCCTCCGTGGTGGAAAACCGGGGCGGTGCAGGCGGCAACATCGGCGCCAAGGCCGTGGCCGAGGCCAAGCCCGATGGCTACACCGTGCTCACGGGCCAGGTCTCGCTGATGGCGGTGAACCCCGCGCTGTACAGCGCGCCGGGGTTTGATCCGCTCAAGAACTTCGTGCCCATCACGCAGATCAACGCGGCGCCGCTGGCCATCGTGGTCGCCTCGGCCTCGCCCCTCAAGAGCTTTGCCGACCTGGTGGCGCGCAGCAAGGGCGAGCCGGGCCGCGTCACCTATGCCACGCCCGGCAACGGCACGCTGTCGCACCTGGTGGGCGTGGTGCTGTCCAAGGAAAACGGCGTGCCCATGACCCATGTGCCCTACAAGGGCGCGGGGCCGGCCATCAACGATCTGCTGGGCCAGCAGGTCGATGTGCTGATCACCTCCACCTCGTCCGTGGCCGGCATGATCCAGGCGGGCCAGGTGCGTGCGCTGGCCGTCACCAGCCCGCGCCGCATCGGCGTGTTCGGCAAGGTGCCCACGCTGGAGGAACTGGGCCTGCGCAATGCGCGCTTCGAGGACTGGTACGGCTTCTTCGCTCCCGCCGGCACGCCGCCCGAGCGCGTGGCCTTCTTGCACGACGCCATCGTGCGCACCCTGCAACTGCCGGAAGTGACCAAGCTGGTCGTCGATGGCGGCAGCGAAGTCGTGGCCAATACGCCCGAAGCCTTTGCCGCCCAGCTGCGCCAGGACATGGAGCGCTGGTCGCGCGTGGTCAAGCTCTCGGGCGCGAAGATCGACTGATGGCTGCCGAACACGCCCCCGTGCCTGGATCATCGGCCTCTGGCGCCCCCGCGCTGGACCTGCAGACCCGGCTGCTGCATGCGGGCAAGCGCCCGGCCTATGCGGGCGGCACGGCCGTCAACCCGCCCCTGGTGCGCGCCAGCACCGTGCTGTTCGAGAGCACGGCACAGCAGCGCGAGATGCGCGAGCGCCGCGCCGGCGAGCGCATCTTCAGCTACGGCGCGCGCGGAACACCCACCGGCTTTGCGCTGGAAGACGCCGTCAGCGAGCTGGAAGGCGCCCACCGCACGCGGCTGCTGCCCACCGGCCTGGCGGCCATCGGCATGGCCCTGCTCAGCTACCTGCGCCCCGGCGACCATGTGCTGCTGACCGACAGCGCCTACCAGCCTGTGCGCCACCTGGCCGGCCAATGGCTGCGGCCCTACGGCATCGAGTACGACTTCTTCGCGGCCGATGGCAGCGACGCCCAGGCGCGCATGCGCCCCAACACCCGCATGGTCTATGCCGAATGCCCGGGATCGCTGGTCTACGAAATGTGCGACCTGCCCGCGCTGGCGGCCATGGCCCATGCGCGCGGCGCTCTGGTCGTGGCCGACAACACCTGGGGATCGGGCTGCCAGTACCGGCCGCTGGCGCTGGGGGCCGATGTCTCGGTGATGGCAGCCACCAAGTACCTGTCAGGCCACTCCGACGTGATGATGGGCACCGTGGCCACCACCGAGGCCGCCTGGGAGCCGCTGGCCGCGCGCTGCGATGCCTTCGGCATGGCGGTCAGCCCCGACGATGCCTGGCTGGTGCTGCGCGGCATGCGCTCGCTGGCCGCACGGCTGCAGATGCACGAGGCGCATGCGCTGGAGGTGGCGCACTGGCTGCAGCAGCACCCGGCCGTGGCCACCGTGTTCTGCCCCGCGCTGCCCACGCACCCCGGCCATGCGCTGTGGCTGCGCGACTGCCAGGGCACCAACGGCCTGGTGTCGCTGGAGCTGCAGCCCGGCACCGCCGAGGCCGCCGTGGACCGCTTCATCGACGGCCTGCGCCTCTTCGGCATCGGCGCCTCCTGGGGCGGCTACGAGAGCCTGGCGACGGCCGCGCACATGGCGCAGGCGCGCAGCGTCACCGACTGGAGTGCGCGCGGGCCCGTGGTGCGCCTGCACATCGGTCTGGAGTCGCCGCGCGACCTCATCGCCGATCTGGAGCAGGGGCTGGCGGCACTTTAGTGGATAACACGCTCTAGCGGCCTGCCTGAGCGCTCGCCAGCTCGCCGGCCAGCGTCTGCACCAGCGCAGCGGCCGGCATCTCGCGCGCCAGCGGCGCACCCTGGCCGGCCCAGTGGGCTGCGTAGTCGGAGCTGCCCTGCGCCGAGGCCGCCTGGTGCAGCGCCTTGCCTGCGTCGTAGACGCGCGGATAGTCGGGCAGGGGCTGGCCATGGCTGGCGCCCAGCGCATGCAGCCGGTTGACCATGCCGCGCGCCGGCCGGCCCGAGATGGCGGCGGTGATGCCTGTGTGGTGGGCGCGTTCGCTGCGCAGCTCGGCACGGTAGGCCGGGCTGGCGGACGATTCAGGGCAGAGGATGAAGGCCGTGCCCAGCTGCGCCGCGCAGGCGCCCAGGCCCAGCGCGGCCGCGATGCCTTCGCCATCCATGATGCCACCGGCCGCGATCACCGGCAGGGCCGTGTTGCGCGCCAGCACGCGCACCAGGGCGAAGGTGCCCATCATGCGGTCCTGCGCGGGATCGAACGTTCCGCGGTGTCCCCCGGCCTCCACGCCCTGGGCCACGATGGCATCGACACCGGCCTGCTCCACCTGGCGCGCCTCGTCCAGCGACGTGGCGCTGGCCAGGGTCACGACGCCGGCCGCGCGCAGCGCGTCGATGAAGCCCTGCTCAGGCAGCCCGAAATGAAAGCTCACCACGGCGGGCCGCTCCTGCAGCAGCATGGCCTGCAGCGCGGCGTTGCCGACGGCGGTGGCGTAGATCTCGTTGAGCGTGGCAGGCGGCGTGGCGCCAAAGCGCGCGAACTCGGGCGCCAGATGGGCCAGCCAGGCGGCCTCGCGCTGCGCATCGGCCCGGGCCGGCCGGTGGCAGAACAGATTGATGTTGACGGCGCCCGAGGTCAGCGCGCGCGTCTGCACGATCTGCTGGCGCGCCTGCTCCGTTCCGCTGGCGCCAATGCCCAGCGAGCCCAGGCCGCCCGCATCGGTGACGGCAGCCGCCAGCGCGGGCGTGGACGTGCCGGCCATGGGGGCCTGGATGATGGGATGGCGCATGCCCAGTCGGACCATCCACGCGGTCTTTGCGGTGCTCATACGACTCCTTGTTTCCTGTCTCGAATCCGCGCACTCATGCGGCGGCCTGTCGGCGTGCGCTGGCGCGGCTGGCGGCGATCATGAGCGTGCCCAGCAGCAGCGACACGCTGCCGATGACGAACAGGCGCTGGTACGAGCCCAGGCCCGCATAGCTCCAGGCCATGAAATATCCCGACACGGCCTGCATCAGCGCAAAGGCCGCCGTGGCATAGCCCCACATGCGCTTGTGCTGCACGGGGCCGATCAGCTGCATCAGGTAGCCCGAGGTGATGGCCGCCATGCCCGGCGACAGCGCGCCCACCAGGAAGGACGAGGTCGCATGCCCCGTAAATCCCACCCAGAACAGCGGCATGGCAATGGCCAGGGTCTTGACCGCATAGGCGCCCGTGGTCGTGCCCCACCAGCCAAAGCGCGTGGCGCACAGCGAGGCCACCAGCGGCCCGGCAATGGCGCCCAGGCCGAACACGGCCCACTGCGTGGAGGCATAGGCATCGCCCAACTGCAACTCGCGCGCCAGGTAGTCCACCCAGAACACCGTGTGCGGCACAAAGCCGAAGGCGTCCGTCATATAGGCCAGCATCACCAGCACCACGGGCAGCGTCCACAGGGGCGCGGCGGGCACGGGCCGGGCATGGGGCGTGATGGCGATGGGCGCAGGCACCGGCAGCCGCCGCACATGGCGCCAGCCCAGCCAGCCGGCCCAGGCGCAGACCGCCGCCAGCGCCCACCAGACGGCGCCCAGGCTCTGGCGCGCCAGCAGCGGTATCAGCGTGGCCGACAGCAGGGCGCCGGCACCTATGCCGCAGAACATCAGCGGCCCCAGGGCCGCACGCCGCTGCAGGGGCGTGGCCGCCAGGGCCACGGAGGGGCCCAGCACCATCAGGATGGCGCCGCCAATGCCCGAGATGCAGCGCCAGGCAAAGAACCAGGGCATGGGCAGCGGCCAGGCGCAGGCCGCAAAGCTCAGCGCCAGGGCCACCCAGCACCACAGCAGCACGCGCAGCGCGCCCAGGCGTTCGGCCAGCGGCGCGGCGGCCAGCGCACCGATCAGATAGCCCAGCAGATTGGCCGCGCCCAGATAGGCCACCTGCTCGCCGCTGAACCAGCCGGCATGCACCATCTGCGGCATCAGCGCCGTGTAGGCAAAGCGCGCCAGGCCGACGCCGCTGAGCGTGGCCATGAAGCCGGTCAGCAGCAGGGAAGTTTCGTTGCGTTGGATCACGGGAGTGGGCGCCATGCGGGGAGGATGGGCATACATTAGGCGCTGCCGCCCATCATGTCCAATGATTCAAAATGATGGCGTTGATCTCGATTGAAGATGAATGCCACTGGAGCCGCGATGCAATTGAAGTCCCTGCGCATGTTCCTGGCCGTCTGCGACAGCGGCAGCTTCGGCGCCGCCGCGCAGCAACTGCACACCGTGCAGTCCAACGTGACTGCCCATGTGAAAAAGCTCGAGGACGAGGCTGGCGTGCAGTTGCTGGAGCGCAGCGCACCCGTGCACGCCACGCCTGCCGGCCGCCTGCTGGAGCAATACGCGCGGCGCATGCTGGCCGACCACGACGAAGCGCTGGCCCTGCTGCAGGGCAGCGCCCGGGCCGCAGGCGCGCTGCGCATAGGCTCCATGGAAACCACGGCTGCGCTGCGCCTGCCGCCGCTGCTGGCGCGCCTGCACCAGGCCCGGCCCGGCCTGGACCTGGAGCTGCGCACGGCCACCACGGCCGAGCTGCTGGCTGACCTGCTGGCAGGGCGGCTGGACTGCGCCTTCGTCTCGGGCATGCCGCCCCAGTCGCGGCTGCAGGGCTGGAAGGTTTTCGAGGAGGAACTGGTGCTGGTCACCGCATTCGCGCTGCCGCGCTTTCCCGATGCCGCCCAGCTCAGCGCCGTGCCCTTCCTGGCCTTCCGCCAGGGCTGCAGCTACCGCCAGCGCATCGAATTGCTGCTGGCCACGCGCGGCGTGGCCGCACGCATCATGGAAATGGGATCGCTGGACGCCATCCTCGGCTGCGTGGCCGCCGGCATGGGCTACGGCCTGCTGCCGCGCAGCGTGGTCCAGGCCCAGCAGCACCGCTTCGGCGTGCACATCACGGCCCTGCCCGGCACACTCGCCCAGGAAGTCGCCCGCGTGGAAACTTGGTTCGTCGTGCCCGCGCGCCAGGGCTGGTCGCCTGCGCTGCATGCGTGCGTGGAGGTGCTGGGGATCGAGGGTGTGCAGGGCGAAGAGGCCCTGGGCATGGAAGCCGTCCCGGCAGCGTCTGCCTGAGACTCAGAACAGGTCGGAAGGCAAGGCTGCTGCCTTCTGGGCGATGTCCACCAGTCTTTGGGCCTGGGTGGTCGCATAGGCGGCGATGCGCTGGGCGAAGGCGTGTTCTTCTGGCGTGTAAGGCGATTCGCGCAGAACCTTGGCCGCCGCACCAGGGGCTGCCTTGGCCATGCGCTGGGCTTCACGTGTGAGCAGCCTGCGGTCTATCGCACACAGGTGCGCGAAATGCGCAAACTCGAAGGGTGTGAGTTCCTCCAGCGCAAAGCAGTCGCCGAAGGCCATGGCCAGTTCCTGGGATACATCGGGATACTGGGCCACGCTGACGAGGTCGTACCAGGGTGCGGTCGCCAGGCCCTGCGGCAGCACGTGGAAGGAGAAGTTCTTGCCATGTGCGTCGCCATTGCCGATCAGTATCTGGAACAACGCCCATCGGATCATTGCCAGCTTGTCCGCAGCCTTCGCCACCGAGTGCTCCAGTAGACCGAACAGCCGGGGAAAGCTCATGCCGTCGCGGTATAGCCGGGCATCGCCCACGCTGCCGATGTGGTGCTCGTACTTGTAGCTGACGGGCAGATCGCCCGCTTGGCATGCATCGATGATGTGGGTGCGCAGGACCCGCCTTTGTGGCGCCTGCCGCACGCGGTCAAAGCGCCTGACTGCCAGCACCGGCTGTGGCACGTGCAGCATCTGCACCTCGGCTGCAGGCAAGCGCATGGCCGCTGCCAGGCGCATGCAGAAATGCTCGTTCACCACCATGTGCGGCACCGCGCTGTCGCGCGGCTGGGGTTTGAGGATGTGGGTGGACGGAACGTTGTCGGGAAGGAAGATGGAGCCCTCCTGCACGCTCTCGCCTTCCACGTGCACGGGCAGCTTGTCCTGGTAGCCGGCCACCGACATGCGCACTTTGCCATCCCACTCGATGAAAGGGCGTGTCTCTCGGTCTGCAATGCGTTGGGAGAGTTCTGCGGTCGATATGGTGCGAGCGGCATTGGCGGCCTGTGGATCGGGCCTGCTGCCATCGGCCTGAAACCGGAAGGCCCCGGTGGTCTCGGCGCCGAGGGCGAGTATCAGACCGAAGATGTTGCCCTTGCCTATGCCCTGACTTCTGGCCACCACATCCAGCGCCGCGCCTTCAGGCAGCAGGTTCTCGATGAAACGCCGGATGGAGCGCGAGTCGTAGCCCCCTTCGGGAGCGGCCAGCGGCAGGCAGGGCGCCAAGTAGAAAGGCCGTCCATGCTCCAGCCATGCAGGCGCATACCGCAGTCCCCAAAGATCGTTGTGCGGGTCATGGGTCACATCGGCCACGTGCGTGCCGACATCGTTCCACAGCGAAAGCGAAAGCGACGGCGGCGTGGCCATGTGCGCTTCAGGCCCGTGGAAGCCGTGCCATCAGGGCGTCCTGCTTGGGCGCGATGACCATGGCGAGACCCAGCCCGTCGAGTACGGCCAGCAGCTTGTCGGAGCCCACGCCGCCCTTGCCGTTCTCCAGACGGGAGAGCAGATCCAGCGACACGCCGCACAGGGCTGCCGTGTCATCGATGCGCAGGTGCTGGGCCTTGCGCATGGCACGGATCTGGGCGCCGAGCCTGGACAGGTCAGCGATGACCACGGCCCCGGGCTGCAGGGGATCCTGCTGCGGGCCGTTCATGGGCGTGGAAGACGGCATGGATGGATTGGCTTTATTTCTGATATTCCGAAATTCTAGGATTTCTTAGGGAATTTTCAAAACAATTTCCAATATTCCGAAATTCAGGAGTACTTCGTTTCATTCAGGAGGAAATTTCGGAATATCAGAAATAATTCCGACAACCATGCAACCGCGTCCAATGCAGATCCTCATGAAGGCAACCGCAACACCCTCCGATACTGCATGGCCTCGGCCACATGCCCGGTCTCCACAGCCGCGCTGCCGGCCAAGTCGGCAATGGTGCGCGCCACCTTGAGCGCGCGGTGGGTGCTGCGGGCCGACCAGCCCAGGCGTGCGGCGGCCTTGTGGGCGAAGGCCAGGGCCTCGGGCGACAGGCCCAGGTGGTCGTCCAGGGCCTGGCCCTGGAGCTGGTGGTTGGCACTGCCCTGGCGCTGCAGGGCCAGCGCGCGGGCCTGGACCACGCGCTCGCGCACGGCCTCGCTGGTTTCGCCCGAGCGCGCGGCCAGCAGCTCCTGCGGGGGCAGGGCGCCGACTTCCACATGCAGGTCGATGCGATCCAGCAGCGGGCCGCTGATGCGCGCCTGGTAGCGCGCCACCTTGTCGGGCGTGCAGCGGCAGCGCTGCACCGTCGACCCCCAATGGCCGCAAGGGCAGGGATTCATGGCCGCGACGAGCTGGAAGCGCGCGGGGAATTCGCAGCGCTGGGCGGCTCTGGCGATGGTGATCTGGCCGGTCTCCAGCGGCTCGCGCAGCGCCTCCAGCGCGCTGCGTGCGAACTCGGGGAATTCGTCCAGAAACAGTACTCCGTGATGGGACTGCGAGATCTCGCCAGGGCGCGGCGGCGAACCTCCTCCGACCAGGGCCACGGCGCTGGCCGTGTGATGCGGACTGGCCGTGGGGCGCTGGCGCCAGCGCTCGGGCGCGAAGCGGCCGGCCAGGCTGGCGATGGCGGCGGCTTCCAGCGCCTCGTCGTCGCTCATGGGCGGCAGCAGGTCGGCAAAGCGCTGGGCCAGCATGGACTTGCCCGAACCCGGCGGCCCCACCAGCAGCAGGCCGTGGCCTCCGGCCGCCGCAATCTCCAGCGCGCGCCGTGCCTGTGCCTGGCCACGCACCTCGGCCAGGTCCAGGCTGCTGCGCACGGCGACGGCGGGCTGCGGCTGCACCGCATGCCAGCCCGGGCCGGGGCATGTATGGGTGTCGCCTGCTGCCGGCAAGGCGTCGGTTTCGTCGGTCTCTTCGGTGTCCTCGCTTTCGTCGCTGCAGCAGGCATCGTCCGGTTCCTGCTCCGCCTGCACCAGGGCATTGGCCGAGCGTGTGATGAAGCGGCGCACCACGTCCAGCAGGTGGTGCGCGCAGAACACCTGGGCCGATGGCACGAAGGCCGCCTCCTGCGCGCTGCCCGGCGGCAGCACCAGGCGGGCGCCGTCCTGCTGGCGGTGCAGGGCCAGGGCCGTGGCCAGCGCGCCGCGCACGGGCCGCAGCGCGCCCGACAGCGACAGCTCGCCCGCGAATTCGTAGTCGGCCAGCGCATCGCCATTGATCTGGCCGCTGGCCGCGAGAATGCCCAGCGCAATCGGCAGGTCGAAGCGCCCCGAATCCTTGGGCAGGTCGGCGGGCGCCAGGTTGACGATGATGCGTTTGTTGCTCGGGAACTCCAGCCCGGAGTTCAGCAGCGCCGAGCGCACGCGTTCACGCGCTTCCTTGACCTCGACATCGGCCAGACCCACCAGCGTGAACGACGGCAGGCCGTTGGCCAGATGCACTTCCACGGTGACACGCGGGGCGGCCAGCCCCAGCAGCGCACGACTTTGAACCAGGGCCAGACCCATGGGCACCTCGCAGGAACGACAGACACAAAGCCACACAAAGGAAGAAGCCGCCAGCGGTGCGGCGGCCTCGGTGACCCAGTATGGCAACGGCCTTGGGCCTTGTGGACGGCGGGCGCGGCGCTGAACCCAAATCTCAGAATGTTCTGACCCTTGCAGCGCAAAAATCAGAACAGCTTCACCAGCGCCGGAACGCTCAGCACGGCCGTGTAGTAGCCCATGAACTGCACGCCGGTGTTGAAGCCGAAGCCGCGCGACAGCAGGCCGCCGAGCAGGCCCGGCAACTGCCGTTCCCCTGCGCCATGCGAGATTGCAGGTCGAAACGCGAGCGGTGCTGGCTCAGCCGGCCTGAGCCAGCCCCCGGGCCTGCGCGCGCAGCAGCGCGATGAAGCGCTGCTGCTCCTGCGTGGGCGCGTCGTCGGTGCGGGTGAGGATGCCGAAGGGCGCCATGGGCACGTCGATGCAGACCGGCAGCGCCCTGACCAGGCCCATGCGCAGATAGTCCTTGAGCGCGGATTCGGACAGCAGCATCACGGCATCGGTCAGCTGCACCAGTTGCTGCATGGAGTACACCGAGCTGCATTCGATGATGTCGGCCGGCGCGGGCAGCTCCAGGCGCTGCAGCAGCTGGTCGAGCGCGATGCGCGCAGGGCTGGTGGCCGGCTGCAGGATCCAGGGCCAGTCGCGCACCAGTTCCTCCCAGTCGAGCTTGCGCCGGCGCGCCAGCGCATGGCCGCTGCGCACGACGAGCAGCAGCCGCTCGTTGCCCAGTTCCTCGAAGCCGTAGCCGCTGCTGTCTGCCGTGGGGCTGCGCCGTGCAATGGCCAGGTCGATGCGCCGCTGGTCCAGCAGGCGCAGGATCTGGTCGCTGGTGTCGCCCATGATGCGCAGGCGCAGCTGCGGGCTTTGCGCCTTTATGCGGGCCACGGCCGTCATCACCAGGTCGGGTGCTGCGCCCATGATGGTGCCGATGGACAGGTAGCCGTAGCCGCCCTGGCGGCGCGCGGCCAGGTCCTCGGCGCAGCGGTCCAGGCTGTTGAGCGAGGCCTCGGCAAAGCGCACCAGCTGCGCGCCCAGGGCTGTGGGCCGCATGCCGCGCGGCAGGCGCTCGAAGAGCTGGCAGCCGAACATGTCCTCGATCTCGCGCAGCATGCGCGTGGCCGCAGGCTGGGACATGGCCAGGCTCAGCGATGCGCGGTGCAGGTTCAGGCTCGATCCCAGCGCCACCAGCATGTGCAGGTGCTTGTAGCGCAGACGGTTGAGCAGGCTGCGGTGCAGCACGGGCGGGGCGGATTCGGGCGTGTTCGCAGGCATAAGCACAAGGTATCGGATGTGACCGAAATTCGATTTGTTGAGCATCGATCATGCGCCGTACATTGGCCCTGCGACAAGAAAAAGCAGACCCAATCCAGGAGACAAGACATGCACAGCCCATCGCCTGTTTCATGACGCGCTGACGCGGCCGGCACCAACGCCGCGGCCGCTCGCACCTTCATCAAAGCACGCCTTCAGCGCTCCGGACGACCGGGCGTGACGGCCTCTCATTGCCTGCAAGGAAAGTCATGAAAAAACTCCCCGCTCCCCTGCTCGCCAGGATCTCCTGGCGCCTGCTGCCCTTCTTGCTGCTCATGTACATCATGGCCTTCCTGGACCGGGCCAACGTGGGCTTTGCCAAGGTGGCCTTCCAGGCCGACACCGGCATCAGCGATGCGGCCTTTGCCTTTGGCGCGGGCGTGTTCTTCGCGGGCTATGCGCTGCTGGAGGTGCCCAGCAACCTGATCATGCACCGCGTGGGTGCACGCATGTGGATGTGCCGGATCATGGTCACCTGGGGCCTGGTGTCGGCGGCCATGATGTTCGCCCACGACCAGACCACGTTCTACGTGCTGCGCTTTTTGCTGGGCGTGGCCGAGGCGGGGTTCTTCCCCGGCGTCATCCTGTACCTGACCTACTGGTTCCCGGCAGCGCACCGCGCGCAGGCCATGGGCTTTTTCTACTTCGGCGCGCCGCTGGCCTTCATCTTCGGCAGCCCGCTATCGGGCCTGCTGCTGGAGCTGGACGGCATCGGCGGCTGGCACGGCTGGCAGTGGCTGTTCGCGGTGGAGGGGCTGATGGCGGTGGCCGTGGGCATCTGGGCGTATTTCCACCTGGACAACCGCCCCGCCGACGCCACCTGGCTCAGCCGCGAGGACAAGGCGCTGCTGCAGGACATCCTCGACAGCGAAGAGCGCGCCAAGGGCGGCCACGGCCACAGCCTGCTGGCCGCGCTGTGCCAACCGCGCGTGCTCTACCTGGCGCTGATCTATCTGTTGATCCAGGCCAGCGTCTATGGCGTGGTGTTCTACCTGCCCAGCCAGGTGGCGGGCCTGCTGGGCACCAAGGTGGGCCTGCTGGTGGGCGTGGTCTCGGCCATTCCCTGGCTGTGCGCGCTGCTGGCCGCCTGGTGGATTCCGGGACATGCCGAGCGGACAGGCCAGCCGCGCGGCATCGCCAGCCTGACGCTGGTGATGGCTGCCGTGGGCATGGCTGCATCGGTGAGTTTCTCCAGCCCCCTGCTGGGTGTGGCCGCGCTGTGCCTGGCGGCGGCCGGTTTCATCGCCGTGCAGCCCGTGTTCTGGACCTTTCCCGCCAACACGCTGGCCGGCGCTGCGGCCGCTGGCGGCATCGCCTTCATCAACTCCCTCGGCGCCGTGGGGGGCTTCATCGCCCCCATCGTCAAGAACTGGGCCGAGGGCTTTTTCCACTCCCCGGCGGCCGGCCTGTACCTGCTGGCCGGCACCACGCTGCTGGCTGCGGCCCTGGTGCTGGGCGTGCGTGCACGCCTGGCGCCGGCCCTGGCCGCACCGTCGGCCGCCTGAACCACTTGCACACGGAGCACAACCATCCCATGACACAGATCCCCACCATCAAGCAGGTGCGCGCCTTCACGCTCAAGGGCGGCGGCGCCGACTACCACGACCAGTCCGACGGCCACTGGATCGACGACCACATCGCCACGCCCATGGCCAAGTACCCCGAGTACCGGCAAAGCCGCCGCAGCTTCGGCATCAACGTGCTGGGCACGCTGGTGGTGGAGATCGAGGACAGCGCCGGACGCGTGGGCTTTGCCGTGACCACGGGCGGCGAGCCTGCGGCCTACATCGTCGAAAAGCACCTGGCGCGTTTCCTCGAAGGCGCCCGGGTGACTGACATCGAGCGCATCTGGGACCAGATGTACCTGTCCACCCTGTACTACGGCCGCAAGGGCATCGTCATCAACACCATCTCGGGCGTGGACCTGGCGCTGTGGGACCTGCTGGGCAAGGTGCGCGGCGAGCCCGTGCACCAGCTGCTGGGCGGCGCCGTGCGCGATGAGCTGCAGTTCTACGCCACGGGCGCGCGGCCCGACCTGGCGCAGAAGATGGGCTTCATCGGCGGCAAGATGCCGCTGCACCACGGCCCGGCCGAAGGGGAGGAGGGCCTGCGCCGCAACCTGCAGGAGCTGGCCACCATGCGCGAGCGCGTGGGCCCGGACTTCTGGCTCATGCTGGACTGCTGGATGAGCCTGGACGTGAACTACGCCACGCGCCTGGCCCAGGGTGCGCAGGCCCATGGCCTCAAGTGGATCGAGGAGGCCCTGCCGCCCGACGACTACTGGGGCTACGCGGCCCTGCGCAGGAACGTGCCCACCGGCATGCTGGTGACCACGGGCGAGCACGAGGCCACGCGCTGGGGCTTTCGCCAGCTGCTGGAGATGGGCTGCTGCGACATCATCCAGCCCGACGTGGGCTGGTGCGGCGGCATCACCGAGCTGCTCAAGATATCGGCCCTGGCCGATGCCCACCAGGCCCTGGTCATCCCGCATGGCTCCAGCGTCTACAGCTACCACTTCGTGGCCACGCGCCACAACAGCCCGTTTGCCGAGTTCCTGATGATGGCCCCCAAGGCCGACGAGGTCGTGCCCATGTTCCATCCGCAGCTGCTGGGCGAGCCCGTGCCCGTCAACGGCCGCATGCGCCTGTCGGCGCTGGACAGGCCTGGCTTCGGCGTGGAGCTCAATCCCGAGTGCGCTTTGCACCGCCCGTACACGCACTGAAGGAGCCCGCCATGCAACTGCCTGCCAACCCCTTCAAGGCCGCGCTGCGGCGCGCCGAGCCGCTGTACGGCATCTGGGCCGGCTTTGCCACGCCCTATGCGGCCGAGATCATCGCCACCACGGGCTACGACTGGATGCTGGTCGATGGCGAGCATGCCCCCAACACCGTGCCCACGCTGCTGGGCCAGCTGCAGGCCGTGGCGCCCTATGCCACGCACCCGGTGGTGCGCGCCGTGCAGGGCGACACCGTGCTCATCAAGCAACTGCTGGACGTGGGCGTGCAGACGCTGATGGTGCCCATGGTGGAGACGGCCGAACAGGCGCGCGAGCTGGTGCGCGCCATGCGCTACCCGCCCCATGGCGTGCGCGGCGTGGGCGGCGGCCTGACGCGGGCCACGCGCTGGGATGCCGTGCCCGACTACATCCGCACGGCGCATGAACAGCTGTGCCTGATCGTGCAGATCGAGTCGCCCCGGGGCGTGGCCAATGCCGCCGAGATTGCGGCCGTCGATGGCGTGGACGCCGTCTTCATCGGCCCGGCCGACCTGTCCACGGGCATGGGCCATGCGGGCGACGCCAGCCAGGGCGAGGTGCAGGACGCCATACGCCGCACCGTCCAGGCCACGCTGGCTGCCGGCAAGGCCTGCGGCATCCTCGCGCCGCGCGAGGAAGATGCGCGCCGCTATGCGGACTGGGGCTGCCGCTTCATCGCCGTGGGCATAGACATCAGCCTGCTGCGCCAGGCCGCGCTGGCCAATCTGGGGCGCTATCGCGCCACGCACGCCAGGGACCAGGCGGCCCCTGCATCCCGCACCTACTGAACCCAAGGAGAACTCCATGGCATCCCTTCCCGTGCTGCGCAATTTCATCGCCGGCAGCTTCACCGACAGCGCCGAACTGCATGAGGTGACCAACCCCGCCACGGGCGCGGTGCTGGCGCGCTCGCCCCTGTCCAGCCAGGCCGATGTGGACCGCGCCATCGCCGCCGCGCGTGGCGCCCACAAGGCCTGGGCGCGCCGCCCGGCCGTGGAGCGCGCGCAGTACCTGCGCCGCGTGGCGGCCCGCATCCGCGACAACGCCGCGCGCATTGCGCGCACCATCACCGAGGAGCAGGGCAAGACCCTGGGCCTGGCCGAGGTGGAGGTGAACTTCACCGCCGACTACCTGGACTACATGGCCGAATGGGCGCGCCGCATCGAGGGCGAGGTCATCACCAGCGACCGGGCCAACGAGCAGATCTTTTTGCTGCGCAAGCCGCTGGGCGTGGTCGCGGGCATCCTGCCCTGGAACTTTCCCTTCTTCCTGATCGCCCGCAAGATGGCGCCGGCCCTGCTCACGGGCAACACCATCGTCATCAAGCCCAGCGAGGAAACGCCCATCAACTGCCACGCCTTCACCGAGCTGCTGGCCCAGTGCGAGCTGCCGGCCGGCGTGTTCAACGTGGTCTATGGCCAGGGCGGCACGGGCGCTGCGCTGGCCGGCCATGCGGGCGTGGACATGGTCAGCTTCACGGGCAGCGTGGCCACGGGCGAGCGCATCGCCGCAGCCGCCGCGCC
Source organism: Delftia sp. WSY_10 (assembly GCF_043104705.1). Classification (NCBI taxonomy): domain Bacteria; kingdom Pseudomonadati; phylum Pseudomonadota; class Betaproteobacteria; order Burkholderiales; family Comamonadaceae; genus Delftia; species Delftia sp. WSY_10. Next base: position 395,695 of record NZ_JBICKY010000019.1, read on the forward strand.
CCACATCACCAAGCTCAACCTGGAGCTGGGCGGCAAGGCCCCGGCCATCGTGCTGGCCGATGCCGACCTGGACCTGGCCGTGCGCGCCATCCGCGACTCGCGCATCATCAACACCGGCCAGGTCTGCAACTGCGCCGAACGCGTCTACGTGCAGCGCCAGGTGGCCGACGAGTTCACGGCCCGCATCGCCCAGGCCATGGCCGCCACGCGCTACGGCGACCCGATTGCGCGGCCCGACGTGGAAATGGGCCCGCTGATCAACCAAAAGGGCCTGGACAGCGTGCAGGCCAAGGTGCGCCAGGCCATCGCCGACGGCGCGCAACTGGTCACGGGCGGGCAGGCCGCAGACCTGGGCGCGGGCTTTCACTTCCAGCCCACGGTGCTGGCCGGCTGCCATGCCGGCATGGAGATCATGCGCAAGGAAATCTTCGGCCCCGTGCTGCCCATCCAGGTGGTGGAAGACCTGGACGAGGCCATCGCCCTGGCCAATGATTGCGAGTACGGCCTGACCTCTTCTCTGTACACGCGCGACCTGTCCAAGGCCATGCAGGCCATGCGCGAGATCGACTTCGGCGAGACCTACATCAACCGCGAGAACTTCGAGGCCATGCAGGGCTTCCATGCGGGCGTGCGCAAGTCGGGCGTGGGCGGGGCTGATGGCAAGCACGGCCTGTACGAGTACACGCACACGCACGTGGTGTACCTGCAGGGGTGAGCCAACGGCTCGCCTATCGCTTCACGGTGGCTGACGTTATGAACCGGGCAATGGTGCTGGAAACCCCGGGCACTAGCGGCAGCCCCTCCTTGTCATAAGTTGCAAGATTGGCAGCGCGATCGTTGGTCTCCACCTTCTTGAGCACATGGTTGGTGGCGGGCAACAGCACAAGCTTGGCGTTCGGTGCAGCCTTGGCCAGACGCTGAGCATCCTTTGGCTTGATCTGCAGGTCGCGCTCACCTTGAATGATGAGCACGGGTTTGGAATAGCCCGCTATCAGGCGAGCGGGGTCCAGCGCGAAGGTGTTGATGAGAAAGCCTTGTACGCTGGCATGGAACATGGTGTTGAGCGGCCTGTCCATCTGGCGGGTATCCACGCGCCTGCCTGCTTCCAGAGCATCGATGACCGGTAACGCCTGGTCCAGGATCGGTGCATTGGCGGGGTCTTCCTTGAGCTGTTCCCGAAGCGTCTGCCCCATTGGGCGACCAGGAGCTGCTACCAATATCAGTCCGCAGATATCGGAGCGGCCCTGACCAGCCTCCAGAGCGACCAGTCCACCTTCACTGTGTCCCAGCACCCAGACGCATTGGGCACCGGTCTCGCTGCGGATGGCGTCCACCCAGTGGTGCACATCTTCGGCATAGGCCTGGATGGTCACGGCATTGGGGTCCTCCACGGCCTTGTAGCTTTCGAACATGCCACGTTTGTCGATGCGTACGGTGGCAATGCCCTGGGTGGCCAGTTCCTGTGCGAGCAGTTGGTAGGTCGAGGCTTTGAGGCCGAACGGGCTGTTGCCGTTGCGGTCGGTGGGGCCTGAGCCGGGGACGATCAGTACGACCGGCGGCGCGCTTTGGCTCGGCGTCAGCAGAACACCCCGCAGTGGGTCAAGTGGCCCCGTTGCCTGCAGCGGCTTTTCGCCAAGGACGGCCGTGGCCGGTGCGGCCATGGTGGTGCTTGCGCAGATGGCGGCCGCCAGGCCGAGGAGTAGAGCTTTCATGGGAAAGGCCGCAGAGTTGATCTGCGTGCCATTGGAGCATGCTTGTCTGTCGGCCCTGTCAGGTCGAGGCCGTGCGCTTGCGGTTGCGCGGCGCCTTGGGCGGCGGGCTGCTGGCCTCCAGCTCCCGCGCCCGGGCGCGGATGCGCGCAAAGGCGCTGGCCATGGCCTGCAGCTCGGGCTCGGGCACGGCGTCCATGAGCTCGCGGTTGATGGCCTGCACCTGCGGGAACAGCTCGGCATGCAGGGCGCGGCCCGTGTCGCTCAGGCGCAGCAGTGCGCGGCGCGCATCGCTCACCTGGCTCTCTTTCCACACCAGGCCCTTGGCCAGCAGCGCCGTGACCGCGCGCGAGGTGCGCGTGCGGTCCAGCTGCGCCTGCTCGGCCAGCTGCGAGGGCTGCAGCTGCCCGGCCTCGGCCAGCAGGCAGAGCATGCGCCACTCGCGCCGCGTGATGCCGTAGCGGCCCTCGCACAGGCGCACCACGCGGCTGCCAGCGGCCGCCTGCAGCCGCGCCAGGTGGTAGAGGAACATGTCGTCGAGCACGGCGGGGTGGCGCCAGCGGTGGAGGTCGGTCATGGACTCGCGGGCCGGTTTCGGGTTTACGCTAGGGATGATGGATTAGATGCATTGTCGGCGGCCTGCGTACATTGGCCGCAAGACAACGACAAGGAGACAAGTATGCCCAGCCCCCTCGCAGCCCTGGCGCGTGCCGCCCTGGCTTTGGTCGCCGCCGGCCTGTGCGCGGCGCCCGCCCTGGCCCAGGAATGGCCCAAGGCCAAGCCCATCCGCATCGTCGTGCCCAATCCGCCGGCCGGCCCGTCCGACATCTCGCTGCGCCCCGTGGCCGCCGCCCTGCAGGCGGCGCTGGGCCAGGCCGTGGTCGTGGACAACAAGCCGGGCGCCAACGGCAACATCGGCGCGGCCGAGGTCGCGCGCTCCGCGCCCGATGGCTACACCTGGCTGTGGGCCATGGACCCCGTGCTCACCGTCAACCCCCATGTCTACAAGAACATGGGCTACAAGGCCGACGCGCTGGAAACCCTGGTCGTGGCCGCGCGCTTCTCGCAGACCCTGGTCTGCGGCCCGGGCACGGGCTTCAAGTCCGTCAAGGACATGGTGGCCGCCAGCAAGACGCGCGAGCTGACCTATGCCTCGGGTGGCGCGGGCTCGCCGGGCCACCTGGTCATGGAATCGCTGCTGGCTACCTCGGGCGCCAAGATGGTCCATGTGCCCTACAAGGGCCCCGCGCCGGCCATGCAGGACCTGCTGGGCGGTCAGGTGGACTGCGGCTTCCTGGCCGGCCCCACGGTCTTGCCCCAGGTCCAGAGCGGCAAGCTGATCGCCCTGGCCACCTCGGGCAAGACGCGCTCGGCGCTGGCGCCCGAGCTGCCGACCATTGCCGAGTCGGGCTTTCCCGAGTTCGACGGCACCTTCTGGATTCTGCTGGCCGCACCCAAGGGCGTGCCGCCCGCCGTGCAAAAGCGCTTTGTCGACGCCATGAACGAGGCCATCCGCGCACCCGAGCAAAAGGAACGCGCCAAGGCCCTGGACATCGAGATGGTCGGCTCCACCGTGGCCGAGGCCCAGGCGCGTGCCAAGGGACAGTCCGCGCAGTGGGCCGCCCTGGTCAAGCGCATCCACCTGACCAACGACTGAAGCCGCCACCAGGGCCTGTGGCCCTGAGGCACCGCCGTTTTGGCGATACTCCCTTTCCCAACGCATCCACTGTCTCCTGGCTCCCATGGCAACCCAGCGCCCCAATCTGATCTTCATCCTGGCCGATGACCTCGGCTATGCCGACCTCGGCTGCACGGGCGCGCGCGATGCGCACAGCCGCGCCACCGATGTCTCGCCCCGCCTGGACGCCATGGCCGCGCAGGGCATGCGCTTCACGCGCGGCTATTCCAACTCGGCCGTGTGCTCGCCCACACGCTTTGCCCTGGCCACGGGCCGCTGGCAGTACCGCCTGCGCGGCGCGGCCGAGGAGCCGATCGCCAGCGTCCACGGCGACAAGGTGCTGGGCCTGCCGCCCGACCATCCCACCGTGGCCTCGCTGCTGCGCGACGCCGGCTACGCCACCGCCCTGGTCGGCAAATGGCACCTGGGCTACCCGCCGCATTTCGGCCCGCGCATGTCGGGCTACGAGGAGTTCTACGGCTTTCACGCAGGCGGCGCCGACTACTTCGCCCACTGCGACCCGCGTGGCCGCCCCGACTTCTGGATCAACGAGGAGCCGCACGAGGAAGAGGGCTATCTCACCGACCTGCTGAGCCGCCGCGCCGTGGACTTCGTCGAGCGCCAGACGGCCGACAAGCCCTTCTACCTGTCCCTGCACTACAGCGCCCCGCACTGGCCCTGGCTCACGCGCGACGACCTGGCGGAATCGCGGCGCATCGGCGGCTTCGGCAAGCACACCGACGGCGGCACCATCGAGACCTACCAGCGCATGATCCACCACATGGACGAAGGCATTGGCTGGGTGCTGGACGCGCTCGAGAAAAAGGGCATGGCCGAGAACACGCTCATCGTCTTCACCAGCGACAACGGCGGCGAACGCTTCTCCAACAACTGGCCCTTCATCGGCCAGAAGATGGACCTGCTCGAAGGCGGCATCCGTGTGCCCCTGCTGGCTCGCTGGCCTGACCGCATGCCGGCAGGCGCCGTCAGCGACACGCCCAACCTGACCATGGACTGGTCGGCCACCTTCCTGGCCGCCGCGGGCGTGGACGGCCACGCCGACTACCCGCTGGACGGCGTCAGCCTGCTGCCCCTGATGGAAGACGGTACCTGGAACCCCGAGCGCGACCTGTGCTGGCGCATGAAGCACCGCGCCCAGCGCGCCCTGGTGCGCGGCGACTGGAAATACCTGCAGATCGAAGGCGTGGAATACCTCTTCAACGTGGCCCAGGACCCGCGCGAACGCGCCAACCTGCGCGACCGCGAGCCCCAGCGCCTGGCCGAGCTACGCGCAGCCTGGCAGCAATGGGATGCTTCACTGCCGCCCATTCCGGAAGAAGCCAAGGTGTCGCTGGTGTTCAGCCGGCAGGATCTGCCTTCGGCAACGTTTTGAGGGTGTGTGTGCCCGCAGGCTGTGGGCGATAAAACAAGGCAGGCCTTTGGGCCTGCCTTGTTTCCTGATTACTGGTACGTCCTGACCATGCCCGCCCGTGCGGCCTCCGAGTTGTCGCACATGTCCTTGGCCTGTTTGTAGAGGGCCTGGGCCTTGCTCTTGTCCTTCTCGACGACTTCGTAATGGCTGGCCTTGGCAAGCACCAGGTTGTATTGGAGATAGCCGGCGCTGGCCGATGGCAGCGACTTCACGGCCTGTGACACCATTTGGTCCAGGCCCTCCAAGGACCCGCCCCAGCGCGGGCTCAGGTAATTGAGGGCATTGACGCGGGCCGCCAGGTTCTTGGGATCGGCCTGATCGGCCGCCTGCAGCCACTGCGCCGCAGTACGCCCACCCACCTGGTTTTCCATTGCGGCCAATCCAATCAGCATCGTCTGCGGCAAGGCCGAGCGGGCATCCAGCGCCATGGCCTTTTGCAGATACGGCTGGGCCTTCGCGCTGAGCTGCTTGACACTGTTCCACTGGCTGCCCGTCACACTGGAAGCCGGCGCGTTGCCGCGGGCGCCAAATGCCTTGTTGCCGTAATAGAGGCCCGCATTGAGCTGGGCAAAGAACGACTTGGGCTGCTGATCCGCCCACATGCGCATCATGTTCTCTTCCTGCAGGCTCAGTTGCTGCAGTCCCAGCAGATCCCGCATGGTCAACAAGTCCCCGCCCGAGGAAGAAAGATTCTTCTTGTGCCTGCGGGCCAGTTCCTTGTCCAGCGCCTCGAACTTGAACTCGCTGAGCAGTGCAGCCCTCTCGGACTCTTCCAGAGTGGCATTGCCATCGGGAATCAGCGGGCACTGCGCGGCGTAAGTGGCAGTGGCTGCGGAGAGAGACAGGGTTGCGAGCAGGATGCGGATCAGGGTTTGGGTGGTTTTTGCGGTCATGTGTCCCTCTTGGAAATGGAATGTGTTATTCAGAATTGCCAGAATAAATTGACAAATATATTTGATTATTTCCAGAAAACTCCTTTCAATAAAAGTTTATCATTAAATAGTAAATTTTGAAATCCATAAAAAATCTTTATAATAACGCTGCAATGAGATTATTTGGGAAATTTATTGAGCATTATTCTGATAATAAATTTTCTCAAAGCAACTGTATGACTGCGATTCATCCGGAGTTTGCATGGTCATCCTGCCATGCGTGGGCATGTTCGAAAAAAGAACATCTTTCCCCTGCTCGCTCCTGGAGTAAAGGGCTTTTTACTCAGTAGCAGATGAATCTGGATATTTTTCAAATCCTCGGAAATTTTTCTTCTAACTGACTTGTCTTTGCTGTTGATGTAAATAATGCCACTGCCTCTTATTTCATCCAACAAAGCCTGAAGTAAAATTGCTTGCCCCTTTTTTTTGCATATTCATTTCTATGTCCTAGGGGAAATGCAAATTTTTCCAGTAGGCATGCCCTATTTTTATAGGAAAACGTAATTTATTTTGTTCCATCTGCAATATCATTGATCACGAAGTTTATTTATATTCCACGGCTAAAATCTCCAAGTATCAATAATAATAATATACACAATGCTAGAGCTATATATATTATTACTCTAACAATCAATTTATTTTTCACCATTTATAATGCTTTTGTATTTATTTATGGTGGATTGATACATAGTATCTGCATTATGATTAATAATATCTTCGATGCTGGAAAATTTTGGCGAAATTCTGTTCAGTAGCTGACCCGTACTTAATCCAATTCTATCAAAAACACTCTCGTTTAAATGCTGCATTTCATGCGCCATTGTTTGAAGAAAATCATCTAATTTACTATCACACATGGAAACGCCGTCTTCGCCATAAATATCTGCGTTGTATTGAATATTCCCACTAAGATCTGTTCTGCCGGCAAGAACTTGCCCAAGCGTTCCAGATAAACCTACAACGCCAGTAACTGATTTCGGTGTTTTTAGTATTTCGGGGAATTGCCCCTTCAGCACGTTAACCGCTGTATCAACTTGCTCCTTTGTGGCGAGTCCGACTGGATCGAAATAATTCAAGGGAGAACCTTCTGAATATCCAGATAAGTTCCATCCACCCATCAAACCAATCGGATCCTGATTGACATAACTCCCCAGCACCGGATCGTAATACCGATACCGGTTGTAATACAGCCCCGTTTCCCTGTCATGGTGCTGCCCCGGCAGCCGGATCGCCTGGTGGATGCCCTGCGGGTTGTACTCCTGCAGCACATTGCCCCAGGGGTCCAGCTTGGCGGCCCAGGCCACCTGGCCCCTCTGTTTTTGGGGGCGCTTTGTTGGTAGTGGATAGGGATGATCTGCTTGTTATTTGTATTGTGCTTACAGTTAGGATTGCATGCTGCTCGCTAATATAGTATTGAATTTGATGGTATTTTGGTAATTAGTTATCTTCGCAGGTTTCATTTTTAAATTCAGATATTATTCCATCGATTTTTGAAAAAAACCCACCCTCAACCTCTTTTGAACAAGCTTTATCAGATTTGCAATCCATCCAATCTTCTGAAAGACGAGAAACTTCCTTTTTCATTTCGCAAAGTAAAAGATTTTTATTCATAATATGGTTTTTCATATTTGATATGCCATGAATTCCATTGGCTGCTCTTATTGCAATATACTGACTATTTAAGAAATTCATATACTCCATAGTGTATTGATTGTTTTTATAGATACCCAGCCAATATCCTGCATAAACTGATATAGCAATGACTGTTGCTTTATATATATATTTTCTCATAAAAATATTTTATTGACCAGGCGCTGACAAACCTGGGAGTGGCCCTGACTGCATGACTCTTAGCCTTTGGCTAATGCATTTTTCCCCAACTCCGATTTCGGATGGAGATGGAGGCCTTATCACTCCAACACCTCTAGAGTCCGGGGTAATGATGTCTGAGGGAATTGAAACTTCTTTGGTTTCTTTATTCTCCTGTTTCGTGCAAACAATTGCTTCGTCAGTCCTCTTCTGCATATCATCCTTGCCTGAGAGTTTGTTCATCAATTCTGCAAATGAATCCGTCACATCGGAAACTTTCTGTTTCGTCTGATTCCAACCTTCAGCAATTTTCCCCGTTGATGTTGGATCTGGCTTTACCGGAGGTTTAGGCTTTTGCCCATAAAAACCACTTTTACCTCTCCCCATCTTATTTAATCCCAGTGGGTCAATCCAATCCACAGGATTTGTTGGGTAGCTGCTCATATTTGCACCTCCAGTCAACCCAATCGGATCCTGATTCACATAACTCCCCACCACCGGATCGTAATACCGATGCCGGTTGTAATAAAGCCCCGTTTCCCTGTCATGGTGCTGCCCCGGCAGCCGGATCGCCTGGTGGATTCCCTGCGGGTTGTA